>NZ_CP014168.1:1650000-2012500 GCF_001717955.1 Sphingomonas panacis | reverse complement strand
ACTGGGTAAGACGCAGGGCCTGAACGCGGCGCTGTTCGACATCGAGCGGATCGAAGTGCTGAAGGGCCCGCAGGGCACGCTGTTCGGCCGCAACACCGAAGGCGGGGCGCTGAGCCTCGTCTCGAAGGCGCCGACCGGCGAATTCGGCGGCCGCATGACGGCGGGCGTCGGCAATTTCGGCGGTCGCAATGCCGACTTCCACCTCGATCTGCCTTCGTTCATGAACATCGCGCTCAAGTTCGACGGCGTGTACCAGCATCAGGACCCCACCGTGAAGAACCCGCTCGAGGGCTCGACCGGCTGGAATTATTACGATCGCAAGGGCGGCCGCGTCGCCGCGCGCTGGCAGCCGGTCGATGGTCTCACCGCCGACTTCTCCTATGATTACGCGCGTGACGAGAACACGCCGAACTACAGCCAGCTCGTAAGCTACAACCCCGGCAACCTTCCGGTTGGCGCTTTCAATGGCACCAGCCTCGTTCTGCCGGGCACCAACACCGCATGCGGCGGCACGATTGCCGCCGGCAGCAGCAAGCCGATCTGTATCGCGCCCAAGGCACCGCTTGTCGGCGTACATTCCGATCGTCAGTACACCGCAGACGTCGGCGTGCCGCAGCAGCCGAGCGTCGATATCACGCACGGCTTCACGTCGAACATCAAGTACAAGGTCGCGCCGTGGCTCGAACTGCGCTCGATCACGGCATGGCGCGGCGTCGAGACCGACCAGTGGGACAACTCCGGCGGACCGGAACGCAGCAGCTTCGCGCCGAGCTCGAACTTCAGCCGCTACAGCCTGTCCTTCTTCCAGCAGCATCAGTTCAGCCAGGAAGTCCAGGCGGTCGGCAGCGTGCCGCAGTTCGATTATGTGGTCGGTGGTTATTATTACACCGAACGCGCGACGGAATATGCCGCGACCCCGCTGACCAACCTGTGGAATGCGGACGGGACCGCCTACACGATCCGCAGCCCGATCCCCGGCAATTCCAACCCGATCTCGGGCGCGAACTCCGGGTCGCAGCGCTATGACGCGTCGTGCAACAACACGCTGGCGGCAACCGTTCCGCAGTTCGCCAATTCCTGCCAGTTCATCACCCGCGCCAGCCAGGCGTCGGACCATAACTACTCGGTGTTCGGCAACCTGACCTTCACGCCGGAAGCGCTCGGCGACGTGGTGCATATCACCGCCGGCGGCCGCTGGACCAAGGACGACCGTCACGGCACGCTGTATGTCGTGAACAATGCGGTGCAGCCGTTCGCGTTCAAGAACAGCGTCAGCCGCTTCGATCCGATGTTCAACATCGCGTTCGATGCGACCGAAACGATCCATCTGTATGCCAAATACGCGACCGGCTTCCGCGCTGGCGGCGCGAACGACCGTTCGCTCCAGTTCAACGCGTTCGGCCCCGAATCGGTCAAGTCGTATGAAGTCGGCGCCAAGATGGACTTCTGGGAGCATCGCGCTCGCCTGAACCTCGCCGGCTTCATCATGGATCGCAGCAACACGCAGTTCGACTTCGACTATTTCGACACGAACGGCAGCAGCCCGACCAACGGCAGCCACATCGAGCAGACCACCAACGCCGGCAACAGCAAGATCCGCGGCATCGAAGCCGATCTGACCGTGAAGCCGATCCCCGAACTGACGCTGACCGGTTCGTATGCCTACACGTACTGGAAGGCACCGTCGGCGATCAATCCGCTCTCGCCGGGCGCTCCGCCGCAGCAGCTCTACATTGTCTACACGCCGAAGAACGCGGCGTCGGGCGCGATCGACTATGTCAAGCCGGTCGAGATCGCTGGTGGCGCGAACATCCGCCTTCACCTCGATGCGAACTATGCGAGCAGCCAGTACAGCTTCCAGCTCGAGCCGACCAAGACCGACGCCAGCTTCGTCGTGAACGGCCGTCTCGCGCTGGCGGACATCCTGGTCGGGGATCGCAGCAAGGTGACGGTCTCGGTGTGGACCCGCAACCTGTTCGACACGACCTACAAGTATCGTCGTTCGTCGGCGAACTCGTCGCCGACGAGCAATTACGGTGCCAACGGCGCGCTGGTTTCGACCGGCTACGGCGGCATCCTCGGCGACTACGCCAACTTCAACCCGCCGCGCACCTTCGGCGGCGAGGTCAGCGTCAACTTCTGATCGCCTGACCGACCTGAAAGAAAGGCCGGCGACCGCGAGGTCGCCGGCCTTTTTGTGTCTGCGAGGATGCTACCCACCGAACCTCTCAAACCGTTCGTGCTGAGCTCGTCGAAGCACGTGCCCCATGCACTGCGTTCTCGGCACGCACTTCGACGAGCTCAGTGCGAACGGGGATGATGAGGCGGCGAAGCCTCCCCGCTCAATCCTTGTCGCTGAGCATATACCCCGCACCCCGGATCGTCGCGATCGGGTCGCGCTCGCCGGGCTGGGTCAGGTGGTTGCGCAGCCGGGTCATGTGCGATTCGACGACGTTGGTCTTGGGCGCGGATTCATAGTTCCACACCGCCTCGTACAGCATCTGCCGGGTCACGACGGTGTTCACGTTGCGCACCAGTTCGCACAGGATGCGGAACTCGATGTTCTGCACCTTGATCGCGCGGCCAGCGCGAGTCGCGCTGCGCTTGATCTCGTTGACCTCGATATCGCCCGCCCACATCACGCCGGACTTCCGCGTGCTCGCACCGCGCCTGAGGATCACACGCAGCCGCGCGTCGATCTCCGCCGGCGCGGCCGGCTTGACGAGATAATCGTCGGCGCCAGCCTCCAGCGCGATCAGCCGCTGGTCGAGATCGTCGAGCGCGGAGACCATCATGATCGGCAGGTCGATGCCGCGATCGCGCAGCAGCGCGGTGACGGCGACACCATCGACGAACGGCAACAGGCATTCGAGCAGGATCGCGTCGAACCGCGATTCGGTGGCCTGCGCGAGCGCGGCGCGGCCATCGCCGACGACCTCGCACGCATGACCCAGTTCGGCGAGATCCCGCGCCAGCAGCGTCGCGGCGGCGGAATCGCTCTCGGCGATCAGAAGGCGCATGACAGTGTTCGCTCCTTGCGACGGATGCTCACGCAGCCGCTTGCCAGCATGGACGCCGTAATGCGCGTGAAATCCGTGTCATGTTCGCGGCCCTTTCGAAAACCGGCGATACCGCTAGGGTGCGCGCCATGAACGATGAAGATGTCATCCGCGAACGCGTGCGGCGGATCGGCCGGGTCACGCTGGCCGCGCTGCTGGGGCTGCTTGGGCTGTGGATCGCCTCGGCGTTCCTGCCCGCTTTGGTGTGGGCGGTGGTGATCGCGGTCGCGATCGATCCGCTGCGGCAACGCGCGGTGGCGCGCTGGCCGGGGCCGCGCGCGCGCACCTGGCTCGCCGCGATCGGCACCACCGCACTGGCGTTGCTCGTGCTGATCCCCCTGATCCTGTGCATCGCCGAGGCCGCGCGCGAAGCGCATGAGGTCGCCACCTGGGTCACGGTGGCGCGCACGCACGGGCTGCCGGTGCCGGGCTGGGTCGCGCAACTGCCGGTCGGCTCGCACGCGCTGGCGGGGTGGTGGCAGGAAAATCTCACCACGCCCGAGGCGGCGAGCCTGCAATTGCAGCATTGGCGCAACGCCGAATGGCTCGCGCGCACGCAGTTGATCGGCAGCAACGTCCTTCACCGCGCCGTGATCTTCGGCTTCACGCTGCTGACCCTGTTCTTCCTGCTGCGCGACCGCGATGCGATCCTCGCCCAATGCCACGCCGCCAGCGACCGGATGCTCGGCCCGGCGGGCGAACGCATCGCGCTGCTCGCGGCGCTGTCGATCCGCGGCACGATCGACGGACTCGTGCTGGTCGGCATCGGCGAAGGCGCAGTGATGGGGGTGGTGTATCTGGTGCTCGGCGTGCCGCATCCCTTGCTGCTCGGCGCGGTGACGGCGATCGCGGCGATGATCCCGTTCGGCGCGGCGGTGATGTTCGCGCTGGCGGCGGTGCTGCTGCTCGCCAAATCGGCGGTGGCGGGGGCGATCGCGGTGGTGGTGATCGGCCTCATCGTGGTCGCGATCGCCGACCATTTCATCCGCCCGATCCTGATCGGCGGCGCGACTCGCCTGCCCTTCCTGTGGGTGCTGATCGGCATCCTCGGCGGCGTCGAGACGCTCGGGCTGCTCGGCCTGTTCGTCGGCCCGGCGACGATGGCGGTGCTCATCATGCTATGGCGCGATTTCGTCGGCGCGCCGGTGGTGGACGCGGAGGCGGCGTAGCCCCGCCCCGTCACCCCAGCGCACGCTGGGGTCTCGCGCGGCGGTCGTCACGCCCGCCCCAGAAAGATCCCAGCTTCCGCCGGGATGACGATAGTATCAGCGCGGGTGCGCGGCCCGTCGCAGCCGGTCGTTGATCGCGGTCCCCACGCCGTCGCCCGGAATCGGGGCGACCGCGATGCACGCCTTGTCGCTGGCATCGGCCTCATGCAGCAGATCGAACAGCCGCGCCGCCGCTTCCTTCACATCGCCCGAGCGCGACAGCGAGGCATCGCCGAAGATCGGGCCGAAACCGATCATCCACTCGTCGGGCTCGGCGTGGATCGCGTTGATGCGCAGCGGCTTCGACGGCGCGTAATGCGAGGCGAGTTGCCCGGGCGCCTCGATCCGCGTCTCGAACCCGCTCAACCCAGGATCGAAACGCTCGACGCCGGGAATGTCCCGCCATGTCTCGCCCACACGCGCCTGAATCGTCGCGAGCAAGGCGTTGACGCTGACCGGCCCGTGGCGAAGCACGCGAGTCGCATTGTCGATCTCATGGACGATCGTCGATTCCACGCCCTGCTCGCACGGCCCGTCATCGACGATCAGCGGAATGCGGCCGCCGAGGCTGGCGAGCACATGTTCCGCGCGCGTCGGGCTGATCGCGCCGCTCAAATTGGCGGACGGCGCGGCGAGCGGACGGCCCGACGCCTCGATCAGCGCGCGCATCGCGCGGTGCGCGGGCACGCGGATCGCGATCGTGTCGAGCCCGGCGGTGGCGATCGACGCCACCCCCGCCCCGGCGCGGCGCGGCACCACCAGAGTCAGCGGCCCCGGCCAGAACATCTCGGCGAGCGCCTCGGCACGCCGGTCGAACTCGCCGAGCCGGCGCGCCATGTGCAGATCGAGGACATGGACGATCAGCGGGTTGAACGTCGGGCGGCCCTTGGCGGCGTAGATTTCCGCGACCGCCGTCGGCTCGGTCGCATCGCCGGCAAGGCCGTACACCGTCTCGGTGGCGACCGCGACGATGCCGCCGGACTTGATAAGCGTCGCCGCCTCGGCGATGGCAGCATCGCCGAAAGCCAATGTCCGGGTGCTGTTGATCATGCCGGGCGCGTTCATTGTGGGGCAATGTAGCATGTTGCGCCGCAATATAAAGAGGGCCACATGACGAGCTTCATCTTTGCCGATTACCTCAAACGCATTCACCTGACCGCGCCGGTCTCGGCGGATATCGCCGGGCTGGAGACGCTCCAGCGCGCGCATCGGCTCGCGATCCCGTTCGAGAATCTCGACGTGAAGCTCGGGCGTGCCATTGCGATCGATAGTGACGCGGTGTTCGCCAAATTGGTGAGCGCGCGGCGCGGCGGCTATTGTTTCGAACACAACCGGCTGTTCCTCGATGCGCTGGCGGCGGCCGGCTTCACCGCGCGGCCGCAGCTCGCGCGGGTGTGGCTCGCTGCCGAGGCGACGCCGCCGCTGACTCATGCGGTCAGCATCGTCACGCTGGATGGGGTCGAGTGGGTCGCCGATGCCGGGTTCGGCGGCAGCTACACGCCGCCGATGCCGCTGGTCGATGGCGCCGAGGCGACCGCACCCGACGGCGCCAGCTTCCGCCTGACTCGCGAGGGCGAGCATGGCTGGATGCTGTGGCGCGCCGGCGACCCAGCCACCACCGACGGGCGCGGCGGCGGAGACGGTTTCCAGCGGCAATACAGCTTCGTGCCCGGCGGCGCCTATGATGCCGATCTGGCGATGGGCAACCTCTGGGCCGCGACCGCGCCGGGCAGCCGTTTCCGCACGACCAGCGTCGTCAGCATCGTGCTGCCGCGCGGCTTCGCCTCGCTCACCGACCGCGCCTATCGCCGCCGCTCGGGCAGCGAAGACGCGCAGACCGAAATCACCGATCCGCGCGTCTACCGGCTGCGGCTGAGCATGATGTTCGGCATCGACCTGTCGCCGGAAGAGGTCGCGCACCTGGGGCTGTTCGCGGGCTGAGCGGCGCTGCTCAATGATATACTCCGTTCGCCCTGAATAACGGTCGAGTAGCCTGCAGCGTGTATCGAGGTCGTGTATCGAGCGGCAGGCCTCAAGCGAAACCTGTGCTTCGATACGATGAGCAGGTGAACATGCCCCCGGCATGTTCAGGATCGTCCGGGGGACGATCCGACCTGCTCATCTCGAGACGCCCTGCGGGCTACTCGATCTCTACTCAGCACGAACGGTTGAAGGGCATCAGAACGTCGCCAGCTTCACCACGAAGCGGATGTTGCGCCCCGGCAAGACCACGTCGTCCTTGTTGAGCGCGGCGGCGTTGCGTTGCACATCGTTGGTGAGGTTCTGCCCCACCACAGCGAACTCGATCCCCGGGTGCGCGGTGAATGGCCGTACCGAGACATGCGCGCTCAGTGCGTTGAAGCCGGGCGTCGCCGTGTCGAACGCGCCGAACTTGTCCTGCCGCCCCGAATGCAACATCAGGAAGCCGGCATCGATCCGCGTGCTCGTCCACGAGAGCCCGCCGCCATAGCGATACGGCGGGATGCGCGGCACGTTGCCGCCATTGTCGAGCGTCGCGCGCGTGTAATCGGCCAGCGCACGCAGCTGCAGCGCACTGCTCTCGGCCTTGAACAGATCGATGTTCGCCTCGCCCTCAAGCCCGCGGAAATGCGCGCCCTGCTGGCGATAGAACAACTCCTTGAGGTCACCGCCATCGCCCACCGCGCAGGCACCGGCGTCGTCGCAGGTGCGCCCGGTCAGGTCGCCGTAGATATAGTTGTTGAACCACGTGCTGTACGCGCTGCCCTCGAACCGGAACGGCCCGCTGTGGATGCGCAACGTCGCTTCCAGTGAGTTGGCGCGTTCGACCTTGAGGCCGGGATCGCCCGTCTCGAACGTACCCGGCCCGTCGTGCCCGCCGCGCGCGAACAACTCGGTGATCCCCGGCGCGCGCCCGGTGCTGGCGGCGGTGAAGCCGAGCTTGACCACGCCCGCATCATACAACGCGCCGATCGCGCCGCTTACGGGCGTGAACTCGGCGGTGGTGAAGCGATCCGAAATCGGCGTGCCCTCGACGCGGACATGCTCGACCCGGCCGCTGACCTGCAACTTCAGCCGCGCCGCCAAAGGCGTGTCGACGAACGCATAGCCAGCCTCGCTCTGCGTCGTCGTCGGCAGCAAATAGTCGCTGCCCTCGCCCAGCGCGGAGAACTCGCGGTGCTGCACTTCAACACCGAGTGCGATGTTCTTGAACAGGCTGGTGCCGAGCAGCAATTCGGCGCGGCCATCGACCTCCTTGTTGCGGAAGGTCGAGAGGATTTCGTTGGTGTCCGGGTCGATCTCGCTGTGGGTGTAGTCGGCGTAGCTGCCGTCGATGGTCAGCGTCTTGAGCGTGCCGCCGCCGAGATCGAACGAGGATTTGGTCAGCACCTTGGTCTGGTGCATGTCGATATAGGTGGTGTCGCTCGGGATGCCGTATTTGGAATCATATTGGATCACTGCCGCGCCGATATGACTGTCCGAATTCGGCCCGAAGAAATACGACGCGCCGACCGTCTCGCCGTGACCGGTGAAATAGCTGTTGGGCTGCTTGCCGTCGGGCGTGTCGTAATTGCCGGTGTTGCGGTAGAAGCCGTCGGCATGCACCGCGAGGTTGCCGGCGCGGCCATCCATCAGCGCCGAGCCTTCGCCCGAGCGCGCGGCGGTGCCGTAGCTGCCGACCAGTTCGCCGCTGAGCGCTGAGCCGGGAAGCGTCGTCGGCACGCGGTCGTTAAGCGCATTGACCACGCCGCCGATCGCCTGGCTGCCGTAGCGCAAGGTCGCCGCGCCGCGCACCACTTCGATGCTGCGCGCCGAAAGCGGATCGAGCGGGATGCCGTGGTCGGGGCCGACATCGGACACATCCGAACTGCTGAGGCCATCTTCGAGGATACGCACCCGCTGCGCGTCCATGCCGCGGATGATCGGGCGGCTCGCGCCGGCGGCGAAGCCGGTCGAGGAGATGCCGGGCACGCTCGCCAGCGCATCGGCGATGCTCGCCCCGCCGCTCTGCAGGATCTGGCTGCGATCGACCTTGGCGACGATCGTCGGCGTGTCGTCGCGCATCAGCGCGAAGGGCGCGGCGGTGACGACGACTTCGCGCGACACCGATTGCGAATCATCGGGCGCCGGATTGGTATCGGCATAAGCGGGGGCGGACAGCAGCGCGGCGAGCGCAGCGCCTCCGAGGAGGGCGTTTCGCATATCTTAAAAACTCCAGGAACCTTGACGGCAGACCGCGCACGCGCGCAGCCGCCGGGGACGAGGGACCGCATCGTCCCTTCACGTTATGTCAGAGGTGTGGAGCGGCCGGTGGCCCGCGACTGCGCCACGCGTGCGAGCGCTGGTGTGGCAGCGTGTGCCCCAGCGCCATCGCCGCATACCAGGCGGCATGTTGCGTGGGCAGCGCGAATTCGACCGAGGGCGCGGGCAGATAGGCGCCGGCGGTCGCGATTTCCTGGCAGAGCGGACACGAATCGGGCGTGGTCGGCGAGCGGCGACGGTCGAGCGGCGCGCGCTGGATGTCCGCGCCGGTCGCGGCGGAGAATGCGATGGAGCGCGGTTGTTCATGGACGTGCGCCGCGACGAAGCAGCCTTGCAGCCAGAGCGCGAGCACCAGCAGCGCGAAGAAACCGCCGCGCACCGCCCGCGACAGCGCGGGCACGCCGGACCAGCCGCGCCCGGCGTCGCCGGGCGGTACGCGTCCCGCAACATGCCTGCCCTGCACCGTCAAACCACTCGCACCCGCTTCGAAGATGTTACAACATCTCACATTTCATCACGGAAGCCAACCATATTTGACGAAACGTGGATCAGGAGAGAAGAACCTCCCCACCTCCGTTCGTCCTGAGCTTATCGAAGGACGTGCGACAAGCGGACCACTTGATGCACGCACTTCGACAAGCTCAGTGCGAACGGTGCGGGAGGGGGGTGCGAACCCGCCCCTGCCCGCTTACCAGTTCACGCCAATGCGGCCGTAGACATACCGCCCGTTGAACCCGAACGGCGAGTAATAGGGAAAGCCGACCAGCCCGGTGCTGTTGAGCGCGGTGCCGCGCGACGAGGCCAGTTTCACGTAATCGGGATATTCGTCGAGCAGGTTGTTCGCACCGACCGCGAGGTTGATCCGCCCGAGCAGCGTGTAGCGCACCTCGAGATCGACGATGGTATGGCGCCCCGTGTGGATGTCGTCCTCGGCGAACCCGGTGCTGCTCGGCTGGTTGACGTCGCCATAATAGGACGCGCGCGCGGTCGCCCCGAACTGGTCGAGCGACCAGTCGATCGTGCCGACCACCTTCTCGCGCGGCGTGCCCTGCTCGAACGAGACGATTCGCTGGCGGCTGAACACCGGCAGCGTGGTGGTGCTCAGCGACGAGGTGATCGTCGCAGCCGGCGGTGCCTGGGTCACCTTGATGTTGTTGATGTTGGTGGCGGCGGTCAGGTCGAAGGTGCCGAGGCTACCGGTCGGCGCGCGGTAATGCGCGACGATATCGACGCCCTTGGCGGTCGAGCGGATGCCGTTGAGGAAATAGCGTGCGGCGGTGACGGTGGTGATGCCCTCGTCGCGCAGCCGCTGGATCACGGTCGTGCCGCTCAGATTCTCCGACAATGCGATCTGGTCGCGGATCTTGATGTAATAGCCGTCGACCGACAGATCGAACCCGCCGTGGCGGATGACGAAACCGGCGGAGTAATTGACCGCCTTTTCGGGCCGCAGCGCCTTGCCGCCCAGCGCCACGCCGACCGGGCTGGTTGACGGGAACAGGCCGGTCTCAACGATCGAACCGGTGGTCAGCACCGACGCGGTCGAGGTGTAATATTGCTGCTGGAGCGACGGCGCGCGGAAGCCGGTCGAGACGGTGCCGCGCAACGCGAACCACGGCGTGAAATCGTAGCGTGCGGAGAGCTTGCCGTTCACCGTCGTCCCGAAATCCGAATAATGTTCGAGGCGACCGGCCGCGCCCAAAGTCAGGCCGTCGATCGGCTTGGCTTCGAGGTCGAGATACCCCGAGCCATTGTCGCGGTGCGCGTTGACCGCGTTGGAGGGCAGGAAGCCCGGAAAGCCCTGCGCGCCCGACCCGACGTTGGTGGGCGCGCCGAGCGCACGATCATACGACGCATGTTCGCCCGCGCCAATCTGGAAGCCCTCGCGGCGATATTCCCCGCCGAACGCGACGTTGATCGTGCCGGCGCCGAGCGGGATCTCGCGCGCCACGTCGAGCCCGGTGACGATCTGGTCGTAGGTGACCTTGCCGTCGTAGAACGCGGTCTGCGACGCCGCGCCATAGGTGGCGTTGCCCGAGTTGCGCGTGTTGAACTTCAACTGGTTGCGGCCATAGGACACGCTGAGGTCGGTCTTCCAGCCGGCGATGTCGCCGCGCAGACCGGCGGTGGCGGTGAGATCCTCGGACGTCACCGCGATCAGCGGCGTGAAGCCGTCCGGGTAAAGGCTGGCAAGCGCGTCGGCGCTGGCATTGGCGTTCGCGCCCGTGCCACCGACGATGCGCGGCGTCGCGGCGCTCACGCTGTCGCGGTGCTGATAGCCACCGAAGCCGTACAAAGTGAACCCGCTGTCATCGAGCGGCTTGGCCGCGTTGGCGTAGAAGCTGTACTGCTCGACATCGGGATCGCCGAAGCGCGAGCGCACGCGGATCGGCGTCTTGCGCGGATCGAAATCGCCCCGGCTGGTCGGGTTGCGGTTGAGATATTCGCCCGACAGCGTGAGGAAGCCGTCCGAGCCGAGCGCGAGGCCCTGCCACGCGCTCGCGGTGACGGTCTCGCCATCGCGTTCGCTGCGGTCGCCGCGCGCGGTCTTCACGTCGGTGATATACTGGCCATAGGTGACCGACGCGCCGCCGCCGGTGCGCGCCTCGCGCAGCCGCAGGTTGACGACCCCCGCGATCGCATCGGAGCCATATTGCGCGGCGGCACCGTCGCGGAGCACTTCGATCCGGTCGAGCGCGATGCTCGGGATCGTGTTGAGATCGACCGCTGCCGAACCGCGCCCGACCGACCCGTTGGTGTTGAGCAACGCCGAGGTATGCGCGCGCACGCCGTTGATGAGCACGAGCGTCTGGTCTGGCGAAAGCCCGCGCAGCGTCGCGGGGCGGATCGAATCGGTGCCGTCCACCGCCGAGGAACGCGGGAAATCGATCGACGGCACGACCGCCGCCAGCGATGCGCCGAGTTCGGTGGTGCCCTGCCGCTGCAGCGTCGCCGCGCTCAGCACGTCGATCGGCGAGACGCTCTCAAGCCGCGAGCGCCCGGTGGTGCGCGTCCCGGTGACGACGATGTCGGTCGGGTCGGACGGCACGCTTTCCGGCGCGGCGGCGGTGTCGGTGGCGGGGCTCGTCTGGGCCTGCGCGGCCACGGCATAAGCCAGCGCGATCGTCGAAACGGCGACGGCGAGGAGCGGTCGAAGAGTCTTCATGGTCAATGTCCCTGTTTTGTTTTGTTTTATCGTACCCTGATCGGTCGGCTTTGGGGCTCGATCCAGATTAGGTCTGGTGGAAAAAATGACCCGGCAGCGAGGCCGCCGGGTTCGAGGTTACGCATGGGAGCTTACCAGCGTGTCGGGTCTTCGGCGGGACGCGCGGGATTACAGCGCGTTCGCCGATGTCTCGGTCGCGTTCGAATCGGTGGCGTTGCCGTCGAGCGAATCGGTCGCGGAAAGATTGGCGCCGTCGGCATCGTTGAGGACGATATCGTTGAGCGCGGTGGCATTGGCATCGTCCGCCTGCCTGGCACAGCCCGTCACCGCGAGCGCGGCCGCGACCAGCGCGGGAAAAGCGAGCTTTCTCATACGTCCTCCTGTTGAGCCAACGTGCGGCGTGTTCGCCGTTACAGTGACGTGACTATATCCCAGCCTCTAAATAGGAATTATTAGAAATGCTTCGCCGCGTACAAGCCGGCCTTTGACACGCCCGCCAGGCGCCAGCCGGTTGACGACGCCGCCGCGATCGGCCACAGCCCGCCCCGCTTCCTGGGGAGTAGTCGCCCGCATCGCAGCGGGGCGCGCGTCAACACAATCGGCTTCGGCCGTGGCGCGCGCGGCCTGATGGTTTGACGAGACCATGGATCGGTGGACGTTCGGGGTCGGGCGTCGCGCCTGTCCGTGTGTCTGCCGTCCCGGCCCCGGGGGATTGTCGTGCAACTGGCTTCGCTGTGGGTGACGGTCGCGCTTCTGCTTGGCTCGGCGGTGGTGATCTATCTGTCGTGCGAGTATTTCGTGAACGGCGTCGAATGGGTCGGCCGCAAGCTGTCGGTCGGCGAGAAAGCGACCGGCACCGTGCTCGCCGCATTCGGCACCGCGCTCCCTGAAAGCGTGGTGACGTTGGTCGCGGTCGCGTTCGGGACGACGGCAGCGGCGAAGGATCTCGGCATCGGCGCGGCGCTCGGCGGCCCGCTCGCGCTGGCGACGATCGCTTATGCGACCGTCGGCATCATGCTGCTGCTGTCGCGCCGGCACCTCGCCGATACGCCGGCGATGCGCGCCGACCTGCGCCGGCTGAGCCGCGATCAGGGCTGGTTCCTCGCCATCTTCGTGGTCAAGATCGCGCTCGGCCTCGTGCTGTTCGCGGTAAAGCCGTGGCTCGGGCTGCTCTTCCTCGCCGCCTATGCGCTCTACGTCCGCCACGAGATGCAGGCGGACAACGATGACGAGGAGGAAGGCGCGCTGGAGCCGCTCCACTTCCAGCCCAGGGCCGAAACCCCCGGCACCGCAATCGCCATCGTCCAGACGCTCGCCGCGCTTGCGGTGATCTTCCTCGCGTCGCGGCTGTTCGTGCATCAGCTCGAACAGCTCGGCCCCGTGCTCGGCCTCAAGCCGCAACTGCTCGCATTGCTGCTCAGTCCGATCGCCACCGAACTGCCCGAGACGATGAACGCGGTGATCTGGGTCCGGCAGGGCAAGCACCGGCTCGCGCTCGCCAACATCTCGGGCGCGATGATGATCCAGGCGACCATCCCGACCGCGCTCGGGCTGTTCTTCACCCCTTGGCTGCTCGATCGCTCGCTGCTGCTCGCCGCCGGCGTCACGGCGACAGCGATCGCAATCCTGTTCGCCGCCTTTCGCGGCGGCTGGATCTCGCGCGCGCTGCTCGCGTCGATGGGGCTGCTCTATGCGGTTTTCGCGGGGCTGCTCGTCGTCCTTCACCTGGGCGCGTGAGCGGCGGATCTCAGCCCTCCGCTGTGGCCTCCTGCGCGGCGGCGATCAGCGCGTCGTCGACTGCGGCGGCGCGCTTGAACGCATCACGGGCGGAGACGCGGTTCCAATACGCCACGAACGCCGGGCGCGGTTCGAGCATGCCGAACTGGAGCATGAACCCGATCTGCGCACCAACATAGACGTCGGCGGCGGTGAACGTATCGCCGGTCACATAATGCGTCGCCGAAACCGCCGCCTCCAACGCGTCGATGGTCTGCTCGAAACAGCCATAGCCGACCATGCGCTTCTGCTGGTCGGTGGGCGTCACGCCGAGCGACTTGTTGGTGAACGCCTGCTCGACCGGCCCCGCCGCGAAGAACAGCCAGCGATAATAGTCGGCCCGCTCGGCCGGTGGCGGCGCCAGCCCGGCCTCCGGGAAGGCATCCGCCAGATACGCGCAGATCGCTGCGACCTCGGTGACGACCTTGCCGCGGTGGACGATCGCCGGCACCTTCCCCATCGGGTTGATCGCCAGATATTCGAGCCCCTTCATCGACGATGCGTAGTCGAGCACCACCGCCTCATACGGCGCGCCGACCTCTTCGAGCATCCAGCGTGCCGTCCGCCCGCGCGACATCGGGTTGGTATATAAAACCAGGTCACTCGCCATCATCCACCCCCTTCGAATCAGAACATTAGTGGAACATAGCCGACATCAGCCGTCAAGATGCGCGTGCAGGAAGGCGATCGTGCGGTCCCACGCCAGCAACGCCGCCGCCGCATTGTAGCGCTCGGCCGAGGTATCGTTGTTGAAGGCGTGGTCGACCCCGTCATAGGTGTAATCGGTCACGTCCTTGCCAGCCGCCTTGAGCGCTGCCACCCACGGCGCGCCGGTCGCGGCGACGCGCGCGTCCTTGCCGGCGTAATGCAGTAGCAAGGGTGCCGCGACCTTCACCGCCTCGGCCGGGTCGGGCGCGGGGCCGTAATAAGCGACGCCCGCCGCCAGCGCATCACCCGCCGCCACCGCGACCCGGTTGACGAGCGCGCCGCCCCAGCAGAAGCCGACGATGCCGACCTTGCCGTTGCCGCCGGGCCGCGCGCGCATCGCGCCGATCGTGCCGACCGCCTCGCTGGTGATCGCGGCGAGATCGGCCTTGCCGATCAGGTCGCGCGCCTTGTCTTCGTTGTCGGGCGTGCCGCCCTGATCGCTGAGGAAATCGGGCGCGACCGCGCGGAAGCCGGCCAGCGCGAAGCGGCGCGCGACATCCTCGATATGCGGGGTCAGCCCGCGATTCTCGTGAAAGACGATGACGCTGCCGAGGTTGGCCTTGCCCTTGGGCGATGCGAAATAGCCGGTGATCTGCTTGCCCGGCCCGACGCCATAAGCCTCCTTGACGATATCGAGCGTCGGGTCCGCCGCGTCGGTGATCGCGGCCGCCGCCGGCGAGGCGGCGATGCCAGCGATCAGCAGTTCGGCGGCGGCGAGCGATCCGGTCAGCGCCACCATGTCGCGCAACAGCGCACGGCGGTCACGATGTTCGTGGGTGAAGGCATCGTAAAGCTGGATCGCGCGGTCGCGGAAATCAGACATGCAAAGGCTCCGGGATGATTCGGCTGGACGAAAGGCGCGGCTTGGCGTTGGAACCTAGCGGCACGATCCGAGGTTGGCACGCAACAATGACGACATACCGCGCCAGCAGCGACAGGAAGGTGATAGCCGCTATCGGCGCGGCGGTGCTGCAGGTCGGGCTGGGGGTGCTGCTCGCCACCGGCTTCACCGTGACGATACCGCACGTCGTGACGCAAGACCTGAAGCTGTTCGGCGTAACGGTCCCGCCGCCACCACCCCCGCCGCCGAAACCGCGCCCCAAGCCGAGCATCCACAAGGCCGGCGCGGCGGCCCCGCCCAATATCCGCTCCAAGGCGACCGAAGTGGTCGCGCCCCCGCCCAAGATCCCGATGCCGGTCCCCCCGCCGATCGTCACCGCGCCGACCCCGGCGGCGGGCAAGCAGGCGAGTTCGGGCGCCTCCGACAAGCCTGGGCCGGGCACGGGCGCGGGCGGAAGCGGCAATGGTACCGGCAGCGGCGGCACGGGAAATGGCGACGGCGGCGGGGGATCGGAGGCGTATCAGAAGAGCGGCCGCATCAGGGGATCCGACTATCCCAGGAGCGCGCTGAAGGCCCGCGTCGGCGGCACGGTCTGGGTGAGCTTCACCGTCGAGGTCAACGGCCAGGCCACCGGCTGCACGATCCGCAAGACCAGCGGCAACCCCGATATCGACGCCACCACCTGCCGGCTGATCGAGCAACGCTATCGCTACGAGCCAGCGCGCGACGCGAACGGCAAGAAGATCCGGTCGCGGATCGAGAACCAAGACCACACCTGGGTGGTCGGCCACGACGGCGACGACGACGACGGGGATCAGTAGAAATCCCAAGCACAGCGAAGTCAGAGGGCAAGCGCAGCACGCGGGGCACGTGCTTCGACTGCGCTCAGCACGAACGGACGTTGGTGTGAGCGCATCGACCGTACGCCGCACGTGTAGTCTGCGGATATTCCCCTATCCGTTCGCCCTGAGCGAAGTCGAAGGGCGTGTACCAAGCGGGGCGGCTGCGACTCTGCCCTTCGCATGTTGGGCGGCTGGCTCGCCCGTCAGCAAAAAGATCACGGCACAGAATGCTCGGAATACCCCCCCCGTTCGTGCGAAGGCCCCGAACCGCCAGCGTCGCCTACCGCCCCTTGAAGATTCCGCCCAGCACGCCGCGCAGGATGCCGCCGACGAGATCGCCGCCGCCGCTCGTGCCGCGTCGTGATCCCGTGCCGAACACCTGCTTGGCCACTTCGTTCGCGACCTGCCGCGTGATCGTCGAGGTCGCGGTGCGCGCGGCGGTGGTGGCAATCTTGGCCCAGGGGCTGTTCGCCGCCGCGCGATCGGCGGCGATCTTCGCGCGCTCGGCCTCTTTGGCGGCGCGCGCGTCGTCCTTGGCCTGCGCTGCGGCGGCCTTGTCCGCCGCATCCTTCGCGCTCGCCTCCGCGGCGGCGGCGCTCGCCTCCTGCGCCTTGGCGGCGAGAATCTCCTCGCACGATTCGCGGTCGATCCGCGTGTCGTACTTCGCGCCGATCGCATCGGTCTCGATCAGCACCTTGCGGTCGGCCGGGGTGATCGGGCCGACCCGCGAGGCAGGCGGCTTGATGAGCGTGCGCTGCACCGGCGCGGGCGACCCATCCGGTTGCAGCAGCGAGACCAGAGCCTCGCCGACCTTCAACTCGGTGATCGCGCTTTCGACATCCACGTCCTTGTTGGCGCGGAACGTCGTCGCCGCCGCCTTCACCGCCGCCTGATCGCGCGGCGTGAACGCGCGGAGCGCGTGCTGCACGCGGTTGCCGAGCTGCCCCGCCACGGTATCCGGCACGTCGATCGGGTTCTGCGTGATGAAATAGACGCCGACGCCCTTCGATCGGATCAGGCGCACGACCTGCTCGATCTTTTCGAGCAACGCCTTGGGGGCATTGTCGAACAGAAGATGCGCCTCGTCGAAGAAGAACGCCATCACCGGCTTGTCGGGATCGCCGATCTCGGGGAGATGCTCGAACAATTCGCTCATCAGCCACAGCAGGAAGGTGGCGTAGAGCTTGGGGCTCTGCATCAGCTTGTCGGCGGCGAGCACGTTGACAATGCCGCGCCCCTTGTCGTCGGCGGCAATGAAATCCGCCATCGCCAGCGCCGGCTCGCCGAAGAAATTCTCCGCGCCCTGGCTGCGCAATTGCAGCAGCGACCGCTGGATCGCGCCGATCGATTGCTTGGAGACGTTGCCATAGGTCGTGGTCAGCTCGTCGGCACGCGCCGCGCAATAGCTCAGCATCGACTGGAGATCGTCGAGGTCGAGCAGCAACAGCCCTTCGGCGTCAGCGACGTGGAAGGCCATCGTCAGAACGCCTTCCTGCACGTCGTTGAGGTCCATCAGCCGCGCGAGCAGCAGCGGCCCCATTTCCGAAATGGTGGTGCGGATCGGATGACCCTGCTCGCCATACAGATCCCAGAACTGCACGGGCGTGTCGGCATAGGTCCAGCTCTCGTCGCCGATCGCCTTGGCGCGCGCGGCGAAGGCGTCATGCGTCTTGGCTTGCGGCGATCCGGCCATCGCGAGCCCGGACAGATCGCCCTTCACGTCGGCGACGAAGCACGGCACGCCGACGGCCGAGAAGCCCTCGATGATGCCCTGGATCGTCACCGTCTTGCCGGTGCCGGTCGCGCCGGCGATCAGCCCGTGGCGGTTGGCGCGCCTGAGGTCGAGGCTCTGCGGGTTCGCCCCGCCCTCACCTGCACCGATGAAGATGCCGCCGTCGCTCATTCGAAGCCGCGCGGCGCGGGCGAGACGGTCACGGCGGTGCCGCCGCGAATCTCCTGCACTTCCAGCGCACGCTCTGCCACGCCATCCTTGCCGAAGCGGAACGCACCGTCGATGCCCGCGAACCCGCCCGAATCGGACAGCCGCCGCTCGGGGAAGGGCGTGCCGACCGTCCAGTCCGCCGAGATGCGGATCGTCAGCAGCACCGCATCATAGCCAAGGCTCGACAGCCGGAACGGCGCCGCGCCGAAGCGCGCGCGGTATTTCGCGGCGTACTGGCGGTACAGCCCGTTCGACACGCTCGCGAACCACGCGCCGTTGAGCGATGGCTTGTTCGCCATCGAGCTTTCCGAATTCCAGAGTTCGGTGCCGAGCACATGCGCGCTGCTCGTGCCGATCCGGCGGATGACCGGCACCGCCGCCGAGGCGGTGTTGGCGCTGTCGGCGATCAGGATCGCCTGATACGGCGAATCCTTGCCCATCCGCGTGATCGCGGCGGTGATCGACCCCGGCGCGCGCTGATAGGTCTGGAGCGAGACGACCTGCCCGCCCGCGCTTTCCACCGAACGCAGGAACGCGGTCGAGGCGCGCTCGCCATAAGTGCCGTTGGGCACCAGCCCGGCGAAGCTGGTGATGCCCTGCGCCTTGGCGTAATCGACCACGCGCGCGATCGACTGGGTCGGCGCATAGCCCATCAGATACGCACCCTGCCCCGCCGCCGAGGCATCGTTCGAGAACGCCACCACCGGCACCGCCGCGCGGTGCGCGATCGGGGTGACCGCGCGCACGTCGTCACCGAGCAGCGGCCCGAGGATCAGCCGGTTGCCATCGGCGATCGCCTTTTGCGCGGCGGCGGCGGCACCGAGATTGGTGTCATAGGTGGTGATGCGGATTCGCTGGTTGTTCGAATCGAGCAACGCCATCTGCGTGGCATTGGCGAGGCTCTGCCCCACGCCCGCATTCGGCCCCGACAGCGGCACCAGCAGCGCGACACGGTGGCGCGCGGTGTCGGTCGGGATGCCCGGTTCGACCTGAGTCGGCTGTTGGCGCGGCGGCGGCGGGCGGCGGCCCGGCTCGGTCGCGCCGCGCGGCAGCACCGTCTGGCAGCCCGCCAGCAGCATCGCGGCCATGACGATCGCAACCCGCCTGAGCGGCCTTCCTGGTTGCCGTACCCTTGCCACGTCTGTCATGAACCCCTCCGATGAACGCTGTACTCGCGCCCGGTCTCTATATCGTCGCCACCCCGATCGGCAATCTCGGTGATTTGTCGCCGCGTGCCGCCCAGATCCTGTCACAAGCTGCCGTAATCGCAGTGGAAGACTCGCGTGTGACGGCGGGATTGCTCCGCCACATCGGCGTGAAGCGCCCCATGACGCCCTATCACGATCACAATGCCGAGGCCGTCCGCCCCGGCCTGATCGCGCGGATGGGGATGGAGGCGGTCGCCCTGGTGTCCGACGCGGGCACGCCGCTGATCTCCGATCCCGGCTACAAGCTGGTCCGCGATGCTCGCGCGGCCGGGCATAGCGTGGTGACGATCCCCGGCCCCTGCGCCGCGATCGCCGCGCTGACGCTCGCCGGGCTGCCGACCGACCGCTTCTTCTTTCTCGGCTTCCTGCCCCCCAAGGCGCAGGCGCGCGCCGCTGCCATCGCCGAAGTCGCGGCGATCCGCGCGACGCTCGTGCTGTACGAATCCGGCCCGCGCCTGGCGGTGACGCTGGCGGCGCTCGCCGAGGGGCTGGGCGACCGCGACGCTGCGGTCGCGCGCGAGATCACCAAGAAGTTCGAGGAAGCGGTCACCGATTCGCTCTCCGCGCTGGCGGCACGCTACGCCGACGCACCACCGCGCGGCGAAATCGTCATCGTCGTCGCCCCGCCGGGAGAACCCGAAGCCGCCAGCGCCGAGGATGCCGACGCCGCACTCGCCGAGGCTCTGCAACGCCTGCCCGCCTCCAAGGCGGCGGGCGAGGTCGCCAAGAAGCTCGGCCTCGACCGCCGCGAACTCTACGCGCGGGCACTGGAATTGAAAGGATGAGGGACCGCCGCGTCGCCGAGGCCGCCGGCCGGCGCGGCGAGCGGATCGCGGGCTGGTGGCTGCGGCTGAAAGGCTGGCAGATCGTCGCGCGCCGCGTTCGCACCAAAGCCGGCGAGGTCGATCTCATCGCCCGCCGCCCCGGCCTCGTCGCCTTCGTCGAGGTCAAGCTGCGCCGCACCGCCGCCGACCTCGACCTCGCGATCGACGAACGCCGCCTCGCCCGAGTCGCCGCGGCGGCGGAAGTGCTGATGGCGGATTATGCGCTCCCCGGCGACGATATCCGCGTCGATGTCATCCTCATCGCGCGCGGCGTGCCGCTCCGGCATATCGAGAATGCTTGGATCGGGTGACAGCGCGCGCGCGCGTCCCTATCTGCAACGCGAACCTCGTCCGTCATGCCAGCGCACGCTGGCATCTCCCGGTGTGGGCCGCAGCGCCTGCCCCGGGGAGACCCCAGCGTCCGCTGGGGTGACGATGGTGGCGGGGCACGGAAGCAAGAGGAACGCCCATGCCGTTAACCGTCGCCGTCCAGATGGACCCGCTCGACCAGATCAACATCGGCGGCGATTCGAGCTTCGCGCTGATGCTGTCGGCGCAGGCGCGCGGCCACACTTTGTTCCACTACGCCGCCGAAGCGCTCAACTATGCCGACGGCCGCGTCTGGGCGCTCGCCCACCCCGTCACGGTGCAGCGCGTGCCCGGCAACCATTTCAGCTTCGGCGATCCCGTCCAGCTCGATCTCGGTGACGACGCCGACGTGGTGCTGATGCGGCAAGATCCGCCGTTCGATCTCGGCTACATCACCGCGACCCATCTGCTGGAGCGGATCGCGGACAAGACGTTGGTGGTCAACGATCCCGCCAGCGTGCGCAATGCGCCGGAGAAGGTGTTCGTGCTCGATTACGCGCACTTCATGCCGCCCACGCTCGTCACGCGCAGCCTCAACGAAGCGCGCGCCTTCCTCGCCAAGCACGGCGAGATCGTCATCAAGCCGCTCCACGGCAACGGCGGCAAGGCGATCTTCAAGGTCGGCAGCGACGGCGCCAACCTTTCGGCGCTGATCGAGGTGTTCAACACCGCCTGGCGCGAGCCGCACATGGTGCAGGCGTTCCTGCCCGACGTGGCGAAGGGCGACAAGCGCATCGTGCTGGTCGACGGCGTCGTCGCTGGTGCGATCAACCGTTTGCCAGGCGAAGGCGAGATCCGCTCCAACCTCGCGGTCGGCGGCTCGGCGGTGAAGACCGTGCTGACGCCCGAGGAAGAGGCGATCTGCGCCGAACTCGGGCCGGAACTCAAGCGGCGCGGGCTGCTGTTCGTCGGCATCGACGTGATCGGCGGCAAGTGGCTGACCGAGATCAACGTCACCTCCCCCACCGGCATCGTCGCGATCGAGACATTCGACGGCACCGATGTGGCGGGGCTGATCTGGGATGCAATCGAGGCGCGGGTGGCGGCACGCGGCTGACGCCGTTCAGGCGACGATGCCGCCCGCCCGCAACGCGGCAATCGCCGCATCGTCCAGCCCCAGCATCTCGCGCAAAATCGCGTCGCTATGCTCGCCGAGATCGGGCGGGGCGGCTGGCTTCGGCATCGTCTCACCCGGAAACCGGAACGGCCGGTTGACGATCGGGATGCGCCCCAGGGTGCGGTGATCGACCTCGACCACCATCTCGCGCGCCACCGCCTGCGGCTGCGCGAGCGCTTCGCCAACGCCGAGGATCGGCGCGTTCGGCACCTGATGCGCGCTGAACAGCGCGACCAGTTCGGCGACGGACCGCGCTTCGGTGAACGCCGAGATCAAAGCATTGACCTCGCCCCGCGCGTCGCGCCGCCGCTCGGTGGTGGCGTACCGTGAGTCGGTCGCCAGTTCGGGCTGCCCCAGCGCCGCGCAGATCCGTGCCCAAAATGCATCGGTCAGGCAGGCGATGATGATCGACCCGTCGCTCGCGGGAAACGCGCCGTAAGGCACCAGATTGGGATGCTGTGACCCCTGCGGCGTCGGGTCTTCGCCAGTGAAGAAGGCGAGCTGCGCGAGATAGCTCAGCATTCCGAACATCCCGTCGAGCAGGCTGATGTCGATCAGCCGCCCTTTGCCGGTCGCGTGCCGCTCATGCAGCGCGGCGAGGATCGCGATCGGCCCGTTGACCCCGCCAACGAGATCGCCGAGCGGAATCCCCAGCCGGCTCGGCATCGCCCCCGGCTCGCCATTGACGCTGAGCGCGCCCGACAGCGCCTGTGTGACGATATCGAACGAGGGTTTGTCGCGTAAGGGCCCCGTCATGCCGAAGCCGGAGATCGCGCAATAGATCAGCCCCGGGTTGCGCTCGGCAAGCGTCTCGTAGCCGAGGCCAAGCCGGTCCATCACGCCGGGGCGGTAATTCTCGATCAGGATATCGCTCTTCGCCGCCAGCGCCTTGGCCAGTTCGACACCCTCGGGCGTCTTGAGATCGATGACGATGCTGCGCTTGCCGCGATTGTTGGCGAGGAAATAATGGCTCACCCCGTCACGGTGCGGCGGGAAGCCGCGCGTATCGTCGCCGGTGCCGGGCGGCTCGACCTTGATGACGGTCGCGCCGAGATCGGCCAGCGCCATCGCCGCCGCCGGCCCGGCCAGCACGCGCGAGAAATCGAGCACCGTCACGCCGGCGAGCGGGCCTTGCCAGAGCGGCGCGGCGTCAGTCATCGCGCGTGGCCGTCAACGCCCACCCAAGCCCGCATCCGTTCGTCCCGAGCGAAGTCGAGGGACATGCCCAGCGCGCAGGTGCCTCGACTTCGCTCGGCACGAACGGTTGGGAAGATGATCCGAGCACGGCCAAATATCTCAGCCCTGCCGCACGCCGACACCCCTCACCAATTCCACACCATCCCGGTCTCGCTGAACGGCTTGGGTTGCTTGGGCGGGATCGTCGCGTCGTTGAGTTCGCATTGCCAGAACCCCACGTCGATCCACCGGCCGTTCTTGTAGCCAAGCTCGCGCAGCACGCCGGTCCGCTTGAAGCCGACCGATTCGTTCAGCCGGATCAGCCAGTCGTTGGGCAAGGTGATGACACTCACCGCATGGGCGAACCCTTGCGCGCGCACCGTGTCGATCAGCGCGTCGTAAAGCTGGCGGCCATAGCCCTTCCCCTGCGCGGCCTGCACCAGATAGACCGAGGTCTCGACGGTATATTCATACGCCGGGCGGTCGCGGAACGTGCCGGCATAGGCATAGCCGATCACCGTCCCGGCCTCGCCCTCGGTCACCACTAGCCACGGGAAGCGGCCCTCCGAGGCGAGCATGCGGCGGCGCATCTCGTCGGCGTCGGGCGCCTCGGTCTCGAACGAGATCGTCGCGGCCTCGACATAGGGGCGATAGATATCCGCGATCGCCGAAGCGTCGTCGGGCGTGGCGGGGCGAACCGCGATCACCATCCGAAGCGCGCCAGAATCAGGTTCATCAACGTCACGTCCCCTTGTGCCGGTGCGGTCGCGCCCAGTCCTTCGCATTCGAGGCAGCGCGCCTGGATCGCCGCACCCGTGCCGATCCGCTTCACGTCGCCCAGCGCCTGAGCGAACGCCGCGCGGTGCTGCGCGGCGATTCGGGTGAAGGCGTCGCCGTCACTCTTGGCGTCGTCATCGTCGTCGCGCATGAACCGCGCGATCAGCTTGGCGAGCGCGCCCGGCTGCTTCTCCAGATATTCGGCGTGATAGCCGTCGGCCTTCAGCCCGGCCAGCTTCGCCGCCGCCGCGACCGCATCGTCGAGTCCGCCGAACTGGTCGACCAGCCCGATCTGGCGCGCGGTGCCGCCGTCCCACACACGCCCCTGCCCGATCGCGTCGACACGTTGCGGCGTCATGTGGCGTGCGGCGGCGACGCGGGTGATGAACTGGCGATAGCCGCTCTCGATCCCCGCCTGGAAGATCGCGTCGGTCTCGGCGTTGGTGCCCGCATAGATATCGGGCTGGCCCGAGATCGGCGTGGTCTTCACCCCATCGGTGGTGATGCCGATTTTCTTCAAGGTGTTCTCGAAGGTCGGGATGATCCCGAAGATGCCGATCGAGCCGGTGATCGTCGTCGGCTCGGCGAAGATGCGGTCGCCCGCGGTCGACACCCAATAGCCGCCCGACGCAGCGACCGACCCCATCGAAACGACGACCGGCAGCTTCTGCGCCTTCGCCTCCTGGATCGCGCGTCGCATCGTCTCCGAGGCGAGCGCCGAGCCGCCCGGCGAATCGACTCGTACCACCAGCGCCTTGAGGTTCTTCTTGGCGAGCCCGTCGAGCAGCAGCTTGGCGACGGTATCGCCACCGGCACTCCCCGCGGTCGATTTGCCGTCGATGATGTCGCCCGCGACCGTCAGCACGCCCACAGCCGCGCCGCCGGTCGGCAGCGGATTGCGCGAGACATAGCCGTCGTACTTGATCGTGTTGAACGTGCCGGCCGCCTTGCCGCTGGCGACGCCGGCGAGTCCCGCGACGCGCTTGTTGAAATCGAGCCGGGTGCCGAGCTTGTCGACCAGCCCAGCGTCGAGATTGGCCTGCGCGACATTGCCCTGCGCGGCGACGATCACCTTGTCGGGCTGGGTCAGGAACGGCGTGATCTTGGCCTTGGGCCGGGCCTTGGCGATCGCCTCCTGCCATTGTGCGAACAGCACCTGATACAGTTTGACGACCTCCTCCTTCGCCTCGGGCGAAGCGGCGTCGCGCGTATAGGGCTCGACGAACGACTTGTACTTGCCGACGCGGTAGACGTGCGCGGTGACGCCGAGCTTGTCGATCAGGCCCTTGTAGTAAAGCTGCGATCCGCCCGGCCCCATGAACAGCGAACCGCCCATCGGGTTGACCCAGATCTCGCTCGCGTTGGCGGCGAGGCGATAGCCGCTGTCGGTATAGGCGGTGGCATAGGCCAGCACCGGCTTGCCGCTGTCCCGCACGCGCCGGATCGCGTCGGCGACCTCGTTGACCGCCGCCGGATAGCCGCCGCCGAACGAGTCGAGATCGAGCACGACGACCTTGACGTCGCTGTCCCCCTTCGCCTTGTCGAGCGCACGCACCAGATCGCGCAGGCGATATTCGGGCGCGGAGGGCGATCCGCTCAGGCTGGCGAGCGTACCCGGCTCGCTCGGCTGCTCGACGATCGGGCCGTCGAGCTTGAGCAGCAACGCGCCCTGCCGGGTGGTCGAACCGCCGGGCCGCGCCGCGAGCGCGCCGAACAGCACGCCGAAGAACAGCAGCATCGCGATCAGGACGAGCGCGTCCTTGATCCCGACCAGAAGCTTCCAAGCACCCCGAACGAGTTTCACTCTGCCGCTCTCCTGTTGGCGGATGATCCGCCATCGCTAGAGCCCCCGCTAAAGCATCGCCACGGACAGGTAAACACCCGTATTATTCCACCAATACAGACGCAAAATTCGCGTCGCCGTGGTTGACGATCCGGTCACGCAGGCACATATGAGCACCGCTGGCACTCACCTTTGGCGAGTGCTAACAACCATTCCACATGTTCTATGAAAAGGGACAGCGTATGAACTTTCGTCCATTGCACGACCGCGTTCTCGTGAAGCGTGTCGAGGCTGAGGAAAAGACGGCTGGCGGGATCATCATCCCCGACACCGCCAAGGAAAAGCCGCAAGAGGGCGAAGTCGTCGCCGTCGGCACCGGCACCAAGGCGGAAGACGGCAAGGTCACGCCGCTCGACGTCAAGGCCGGCGACAAGATCCTGTTCGGCAAATGGTCGGGCACCGAGGTCAAGGTCGACGGTGAAGACCTGCTCATCATGAAAGAGTCGGACATTCTGGGGATTGTCGGCTGACGCCGACAGGCTCGGCATCGTTTGCTGAGCCGCCCTGTTTTCCGTTTCTCCTCAACTTCTAATCAGAAAGGTCAGCCAACATGGCAGCCAAGGACGTAAAATTCAGCCGTGACGCGCGCGAGCGCATTCTGCGCGGCGTCGACATCCTCGCCGATGCGGTGAAGGTCACGCTCGGGCCGAAGGGCCGCAACGTCGTCATCGACAAGTCGTTCGGTGCCCCGCGCATCACCAAGGACGGCGTCACCGTCGCCAAGGAAATCGAACTCAAGGACAAGTTCGAGAACATGGGCGCGCAGATGGTGCGCGAAGTCGCCTCCAAGACCAACGACGTCGCCGGCGACGGCACCACCACCGCGACCGTTCTGGCGCAGGCGATCGTGCGCGAAGGCATGAAGTCGGTCGCGGCCGGCATGAACCCGATGGACCTCAAGCGCGGCATCGATCTCGCCGTCATCAAGGTCGTCGAGGACATCAAGTCGCGCTCGAAGCCGGTTTCGGGTTCGGCCGAAGTCGCTCAGGTCGGCATCATCTCGGCGAACGGCGACCGTGAAGTCGGCGAGAAGATCGCCGAAGCGATGGAGAAGGTCGGCAAGGAAGGCGTCATCACCGTCGAGGAAGCCAAGGGTCTCGATTTCGAGCTCGACGTCGTCGAAGGCATGCAGTTCGACCGCGGCTACCTCTCGCCCTACTTCATCACCAACCCCGAGAAGATGACGGTCGAGCTCGCTGATCCGTACATCCTGATCCACGAGAAGAAGCTCTCGAACCTGCAGGCGATCCTGCCGATCCTCGAAGCCGTGGTTCAGTCGGGCCGTCCGCTGCTCATCATCGCAGAGGACATCGAGGGCGAGGCTCTCGCCACGCTCGTCGTCAACAAGCTGCGCGGCGGCCTCAAGGTCGCAGCCGTCAAGGCGCCGGGCTTCGGTGATCGCCGCAAGGCGATGCTCGAGGACATCGCCGTCCTGACCAAGGGCGAAGTGATCTCGGAAGACCTCGGCATCAAGCTCGAGAGCGTCACGCTCGGCATGCTCGGCACCGCCAAGCGCGTCACGATCGACAAGGACAACACCACCATCGTCGATGGCGCTGGTGAAGCCGATGCGATCAAGGGCCGCACCGACGCGATCCGTCAGCAGATCGAGATCACGACCAGCGATTATGATCGTGAGAAGCTCCAGGAACGTCTCGCCAAACTCGCTGGCGGCGTGGCTGTCATCAAGGTCGGCGGCGCTTCGGAAGTCGAAGTCAAGGAGCGCAAGGACCGCGTCGACGACGCGCTGCACGCAACCCGCGCAGCCGTTGAAGAAGGCATCGTTCCCGGCGGCGGCACGGCGCTCCTGTATGCCACGAAGGCTCTCGACGGCCTGACCGGCGCGAACGAGGACCAGACCCGCGGCGTGGACATCGTCCGCAAGTCGCTGACCGCGCTGGTTCGCCAGATCGCTCAGAACGCGGGCCATGACGGCGCGGTCGTTTCGGGCAAGCTGCTCGACCAGAACGACACCTCGTTCGGCTTCAACGCTTCGACCGACGTGTACGAGAACCTCGTCGCAGCCGGCGTGATCGACCCGACCAAGGTCGTCCGCACCGCGCTCCAGAACGCGGCTTCGGTCGCCGGCCTGCTCATCACGACCGAAGCGGCCGTGAGCGAGCTGCCGGAAGACAAGCCCGCAATGCCGATGGGCGGCGGCGGCGGCATGGGCGGTATGGGCGGCATGGACTTCTGATTTCGGACGGGAGCAGCGCAAGCTGCTCCCGACACGAAATCAGAACGGCCAGCCGGTCGGCGAAGCCGATCCGGTCTGACGCCCAGCGCGGGCTTTGCCCGCGCCGGTCAACGCAAAAACGAAGGGCCGGGGGAGCGATCCCCCGGCCCTTTGTGCACCTACGCGACACGCGCTATACTCCCCCGAGAGGTGACGATGCGACACGAGCCCGCTTATCAGCCCATCACTGTCGAAACGTTCCTGTCGCTCGATTTCGGCACGGACAAGAAGTTCGAGCTGGTCGATGGCGTCATTCAAATGATGACCGGCGGCACACGGGCGCACGCCCGCGTCGCGATCAATATCATCAGCTATCTTGCCCAGAAGTTGCGCGGCTCAGGGTGCCGACCTTATGGCTCCGACGCTGCGATCCGCATCGATGACATCAACCTGCGCTACCCGGACGTCAGCGTGATGTGCGAGGAACCGCCACTGCCGGAAACCGACACACTAAAACTGTTCGAACGACCGAAGGTCATCTTCGAAGTGCTGTCCCCCTCGACCGAGGCCAACGACGTGGGCAAAAAGCTCGACGAATATCGCCGGCTGGATTCGATCGACACGATCGTGTTCGTCAATCCGGTCAGCGAACTGGCGCGCGTCGTCCAGCGCCTGGGTCCGACCTCATGGCGCGACGACCTGTTCGCACAACCGCAGGATGTCGCGCTACCGTCGCTCGGCATCACCCTGCCCCACGCGGAAATCTTCGCGCGCGATTGAAGGCCCGCCCGAAACGGACGGGCCTCATCGCCCGTTACTGATCCGCCGCCAGCAACTCCGGCCGATCGGCCAGCGCCGCAGCCGTCGGTGCCGCCGGCGCGCGACAGCGCTTCGCCACACCGATACCCTTCAGATAGCCGCGCCGCACCGCGCCGGCATAGACCGCCGCTTCGGCGCGGCGCTGTGCCTTGTCGGCGCCGGTGATGACGCGCACGAGCCCGAGGCCGGGGATCAGCGTACCGAGCACGGCGCGCGCGCCGGCCGCCGCGATCGCGGACCCCTCGCCCTTCTTCTTGGCGGGGGTATCGACATCGGGGCCGAGCGCGCCGTTGAGATCGCGGATCTGCGCGGTGATCGCGGCGCAACTCTGCGTGCCGACCGACGAATAGGGCGCGGACGCGGCGCGTTGCAGCACCGCCGGAATTTTCTCGTCCTTGATCCGCACGTCGCGCAGCGGCTGGGTCACGGTATGGCCGAGGCTATTGTCGTTCTGCTGCGCGGTCGCGGCGGTAACCGGCGCGATGAGCAGACCGGCGATGACGAGAGCGGGGATGACACGCATGATCTAGATCCCTGATGGACGATGTTGATGCTGACCGTCCGAACGCCCGTTCAACCACATTGGTTACACGTCCGACACAAAAATTTGCTTTCCGCCGCCGCGCTGGCGCGCAGTGCCCTACCCTAGCCAAACACCCGGCGCTTTGGCATCATCCGCCGATCACGCCTGTTGAAAGACCGTTTATGCCAGACCTCACCCGCCGCACGGCGATTGCCGCCGCCAGCCTCGCCACGCTCGCCGCCGCTTTGCCCGCCTTCGCGCAGGCGCCTGGAGGCGGCGCGGCATGGGATCTGGCCGACCTGTTCCCCGACGACGCGGCATGGGACGCGGCACGCAAACAGGCGCTCGCCGAACTGCCCGGCTTCGCCAAGTTCAAGGGCACGCTCGGCACCAGCGCCGACGCGCTGGCGGCGGCGCTGTCCGAACAGACCAAGCTCGATCGCACCATCTCGCGCATCTACACCTACGCCAGCCTCAAGGCCGATGCCGATGTGCGCATCTCCGCCAATCAGGAGAAGGAGGCGCTCGCCACCGATCTCTACACCGCGTTCGGCGAGGCGACCTCGTGGGTCGCGCCCGAGATCCTTAGCGTCGGCAAGGCGAAGATCGACCGGTTCGTCGCCGCCAACGCGACGCTCAAACAGCATTTCGACTTCCAGCTCGCCGACGTGCTGCGGCAGGAGGCGCACACGCTGTCGCCCGAGGGCGAAGTGCTCCTCGCCGGCACGTCCGCGCCGTTCAGCGGCCCGCGCGACATCCGCGAGCAGCTCGTCGCGTCGGACATTCCGTGGCCGACCGTCACGCTGTCGACCGGCAAGGCGGTGCGGCTCGACGATCAGGCCTATACGCTCAACCGCGACGCCCCCAACCGCGCCGACCGCAAATTGGTGTTCGACACGTTCTGGGCGCAATATGGCAAGTTCCAGGCGTCGCTCGGAAGCGCCTACCTCAGCCATGTGAAGGCCGACGTCTTCACCAAGAAGGCGCGCAAATACCCGACCTCGCTGGCGATGTACCTGTCGGG
This sequence comes from Sphingomonas panacis, assembly GCF_001717955.1. Taxonomy (NCBI): domain Bacteria; kingdom Pseudomonadati; phylum Pseudomonadota; class Alphaproteobacteria; order Sphingomonadales; family Sphingomonadaceae; genus Sphingomonas; species Sphingomonas panacis. Next base: position 1,982,860 of record NZ_CP014168.1, on the reverse strand, counting down.
CGGCAACGTGCCCGAGGCGGTGTACCGCGCGCTCGTCAAGGAAACCAACGCCGGCCTGCCCCAGCTCCACCGCTATTTCGAGCTGCGCCGCAAGCTGCTCAAGCTGCCCGACATGGCCTATTACGACATCTATCCGCCGCTGGTGCAGCTCGACAAGAAGGTCACCGTGCCCGAGATGCGCACCACGACGATCGAGGCGCTCAAGCCGCTTGGCCGCGAATACGGCGCGCTGTTCGCCGAGGCGACCGCCAAGACATGGATGGACCCGCTGCCGCGCCCCGGCAAGAAATCGGGCGCGTACATGAACCCCGGCGCGGCGTTCGACGTCCACCCGTACCTGCTGCTCAACCTCGGCGAGAATTACGAGGGGATGACGACCTACGCGCACGAATGGGGCCATGCGATGCACACGTTGCTCGCCAACAAAAACAACGTCTACGAAAAGACCAATTACCCGATCTTCCTCGCCGAGATCGCCTCGACCTGCAACGAACAGCTCCTCGCCGCCTATATGGTCGCCCGCGCCAGGACCAAGCAGGAGAAACTGTTCTACCTCGGCCAGCAGCTCGAATCGATCCGCGGCACCTTCTACCGGCAGGCGATGTTCGGCGAATTCGAACTGCTCGTCCACGACAAGGCCGAGGCGGGCGAAGGGCTATCGGGCGAGACGCTGACCAAACTCTATCTCGATCTGCTCCGCCGGTATCACGGCCCCAACGTCGCCGTCGCCGACACCTATGGCTCGGAATGGGCGTACATCCCGCATTTCTATTCGAGCTTCTACGTCTACCAATATGCCACCTCGATCTCGGCCGCGTCCTATTTCGCGCGCTCGATCCTCAAGGGCGGCGCCAAGGAGCGCGATACGTATCTCACGGTGCTGAAGTCAGGCGGATCGGACTATGCCGTCGACATCCTCAAGCGCGCCGGTCTCGATATGGCGAGCGCGACGCCGTATCAGGCGATCATCGCGACCTTCAAGGATACGCTCGATCAGTGCGAAGCGCTGATGGCGTGAGGCGGAAGCGGGACGCCTCCAGCGCCGCGCGTCCGGGGTAGCGGCCGAGTCGCGCGGGGGCGTGTCGAGATGAGCGGGCCGGATCGACCCCGGGGCGATCCTGGAGGTGCCGGGGGATCTCCGCCGGCTTATGAAAGGACGGCTCCGGCGAGATCTGTGTCGCGATACAGGCTCTCGATCCGGCGCAAGCTCGTACGCGATCCCTGCCTACTGAAACGCCGCCGGAGCCCCATAAGCAATGTGGCGTTTCGCCCAAAGTCGGACGAGGCGGGTCACCTGCTAATTGCTTGATAGCCGACATTCGATCTGTTCACTCGCTGGACGGTATCACGCTATGTTTAGCGAGGGTGTCGATCTGGCTGAGTGAGCTGCTGCCGGTCCCATGGACACCAAGTTAGGCTACATGAGCCTGCCTCTCGAAGTCCATGGGACTGAGATACCCCAAGGTCGAGTGCCTGCGCGTGGGATTGTAGAAGCGTTCGATGTAGTCGAACACGTCCTGCCTTGCCTGATTGCGCGTGCGGTAGGTTTTGCGCGCGATCCGTTCGGTCTTCAGCGATGAGAAGAAGCTCTCCATCGCAGCGTTATCCCAGACGTTACCGGACCGGCTCATCGAGCAGGTGACGCCATTGTCGGCCATCAGTCGCTGGAACTGCTCACTGGTATATTGGCTGCCCTGGTCGGAGTGATGCAGCAGCGCATCGGGCTTGCCGCGCCGCCAGATCGCCATGACCAGCGCATCGGTGACGAGCTGCGCCGTCATCGTGTCGCTCATCGACCAGCCCACGACGCGCCTCGAGAACAGGTCGATCACCGCGGCCGCGTACAGCCATCCTTCGGCGGTCCAGATGTAGGTGAAGTCGGCCACCCACTTCTGATTCGGCGCGTCGGCGCTGAACTGCCGATCGAGCACGTTGCCCGCGATCACCGAGCGTTCGCCATGATCCTTGGGCAGACCGCGGCGCCGCGGCCGCGCCATCAGGCCGTGCACACGCATCAGCCGTTCGACCCGATGGAGGCCACATGAAAGGCCTTCGGCCAGGAGATCGTGCCAGACGCGACGCGCGCCATAGGTTCGGTAGCTGGAGAGGAAGCTGGCGCGGATCTTCCTTGCATACGCTTCATCGCTGCGCGACCGGGCACTAGGCGCACGCACGAGCCAGGCGTGGAAGCCACTGCGCGAGACATCGAGCGCCTCGCAGATCCACGATACCGGCCAGATCCCTCGATGCTTTGCGATGAACCCGAACTTCATATCGAGTCCCTGGCAAAGTAGGCTGCGGCTTTTTTTAATATGTCACGTTCGGCCTTCATCCTGGCCAACTCGCGGCGCAGCCGCTCAATCTCCTGCTGCTCGGGCTTCATCTGACCGTTGCCTGGGAATGCCGACTGGGGATCAGCTTCCGCTTCGCGGACCCATTTGCGCAGCACGTTCTCGTGCAGGTCCAGGTCCCGCGCGGCCTGCGCTACCCCCACGCCCCGATCTCGGACCAACTTCACCGCCTCAAGCTTGAACTCTCGGCTGAACTTCCGTCGTTGCATTTACACCCTCCGGTTCCGAAAACACCTTATCTTGGTGTCCACGAAACCGGCAGCAGCTCAGAGCCAGCAAACTGGCCGCAGCCACCCTCGTCGCTTGGGTAAAGTTATCTTTCGCCTCAACAGGCATCCACTTTTCGGGAATTTGTTGGATTGCGCCTACGAGAGCGGTGGCGACGGCAGAAATCTTGTTTGCCGGTAGACGGGATGAGAATGCGACATAGTCAGCTTCAAAAGTCGACCAAAACTCTGAGCTGCTCCGTTTAAGACTCGTGCCGTTCCCTATTCCCGCCATTTCGGGGGGCAGACAGACGATTGCTAAGACTATGGTCTCAGACGGTCCGTAATTCGCTTCATCGAAATTGAAATTGACCCCCATCGCATAGACGAACTCATTTCCCCAGTCTTGGAGTGAGCGGCCGAACTCGGCGTCGCCAAAGGTGAGCAGACTGATTGGCATAGGACGTAGATCTCTGCTTTTTATCGCGCATTGCACGAACACGGCGGCGGCTTCCCTCCTTGAATCGCCCAGAAGCGGTCAGTCCGCAATCTACCCGCAAATCCCCGTTCCACGCTGCCCCCGCCCCCAACCTCACTCGCCACGAACGGGCACAGGCGAGGTCACCGCGCCGGAAACGCTCCGGCGATAGCGGCGGCGCAGCAGGCGCCATCGCGGTCGCATCGCCCGGCGTGCGTCGATCATCGGCAGCATCGTCACCAGCAGCAGCCAGCCCGGCGCGAAGCAGGCGTTCACCTCTGAGATGCTCTCGACCAGCATCGCCGCGAGCAGCGCCGCCAGCAACGTCTGCGCCGACGACGCGCGCCGGCTGAACAGCACCCAAGCCGCCGCGCCGCCCGCCCACAACAGGAACAGCGCCACCGCACCCCAGCCGAGTTCGAGCGCGAGGTTGAGGTACCCGCTCTGCACGCTGAGGTTGATCGCGCGGTGCATGCGCTTCTGCAGCTCGATCGACACCTGCGATCCGCCGCCGGTGCCATAGCCGGTGCCGAACGGGCGTTCGACCGTCAGCGGCAGCGCCTGTTCCCACATCGCCGCCCGACCGCTCATCGTCGTGTCGCGGCCGAGCAGTTCGCCCGTCACCGCCGGTTGCATCAGCAGCACGCCGCCGAGCAGACACGCCACCACGACCGACCCACCCCGCCACAGCGTCCGCACCGCGCGGTTGGGGATCGGCAGCAGCGCGATGCCCGCGATGATGCCGGCGGCGGCGGCGATGTCCGCCGTCGCGGAATTGGCGAAGAACAACGCGACGAGATCCACCGCCACCATCGCGAAGACGAGCACGGCCGGCAGCTTGAGGCTCGCTTGCGCGAACAAAGCTATCAGCAGATTGACGACGAGGAACGGGCCGAAGCTGTTCTTGTGCGCGAACAGCCCGCGCCAGCGCCCGCCGTGCATTCCGCCCATCACCGCATGCGCCTCGCCGACAGCCGCGAACACGACCGAGAGCAGGATCAGCGCGGTACTCAACCACCAGACCAGCCGCAGCGCGCGCGCGAAGCCGAGCAGCCGATGCGCCAGCATCGTCGCGGCGAGCAGCAGCGTGAGATTGGCTACCGCGAACAGCACCGTGCCGACATTGCTCGCCCACAGCACCGAGGCGAGCGCGAGCAGCCAGAACAGGCACAAGGCGCCACCCAGCGACCGCAGCGGGTTGCGCAGCGCCGGCAGATACACGCCGACCAGCGCCAGCCCGGTCACCAGCCCAAGCTTGCCGCTGAACACGCCGATCGCGGTATCGCCGCCGGCATCCGCCACCACCTGCGAATCCGCCAGCGACCACGTCACGCCCGAGAAGACGAGCAGCACGAACAGAAATACCGGAATGTACATCGTCGCAATCGTCACGACCGACCGCACGCTACGAGAGCGGAGCGGAACGTTCCCCACGTAAGACAACAGCCGTGCGGATCGATCGGGTTCGCGCAACAGCGCAGGTATCGCGGCGGAAACGAACCGCGTGTGCCGGTCGGCTACTCGGACGCGAAGGAGCCAGGGCATGTGGGACCATTGGCTATGCGATAAAAGCTGGCGTTGCTATCGCTTTTTTGTTCCGCCTGCTTCATCTGACTCCAATAGGGTTGGGGAACACTTCAAAACCACTCCGTTCGTCCTGAGCGAAGTCGAAGGACGTGCCGCAAACACGGCGCTCGTGGCGCGCACTTCGACTTCGCTCAGTGCGAACGGGATTGATTGTTTCTGATCGCCCATCGACACCATCGCGCGACGAACGGGGGGGAGCGCCGTGAAGATTGCGTTCTTCTACGAAGGGCTGAAGCCGGGCGGGGTCGAGCATATGATCGCCAACCTGTCGCACGACCTGATCGCGCGCGGGCATAGCCTCACGCTGATCCTCGCCGGGGCACCAACCCCGCGCGACTATCCGGTTGCCCCCGGCGTGGGCGTCCACTGGCTGCGCCACCCGACCAGCAGCGCACGCGGCACGATCGTCACGCTCGCGCGGATGCTCCGCGCGGGACGCTACGACATCGTGCTGAGCGCGATGCCGCAGTTCAACAACGCGGCGGTGATCGCGAGGCTCCTGTCGGGCACGAAGGCGCGCAACGTGCTGACCGAACGCACCAATCCGCAGGCCGATTACGCTCGCCTCGTCGGCTGGAAGCAGAAGGCGTGGCACAAGGCGGCGATGCTCGCCTACCCTTTCGCCAGCGAGATCGTCGCGGTCTCCGCCGGCCTCGCCGATTCGCTCGCGCGCTTCGCCCGGCTCGATCGGAATCGCATCACCGTGATCCACAATCCGGCCTATCGCCCGCACGTCCACGGACCCGAGGCCGCGCACCCGTGGACGCGCGACGCCAACGGCCCGGTGATCGTCGCCGCCGGCCGGCTGGTCGAACAGAAGGATTTCGCCACCCTGCTGCGCGCGCTCGCGCTGGTCGAACGTCAAGACGTTCGCGCGGTGATCTTCGGCGACGGCCCGCTCCGCGCCGAATTGGAGGCACTGATCGCCCAGCTCAACCTCACCGAGCGCGTCGCGCTGCCGGGGTTCGTGCCCGACATCACCCCGTCGATCGCCGCCGCCGGCTGCTTCGTGTTGAGCTCGGCGTGGGAAGGCTTCGGCAACGTGCTGATCGAGGCGCTCGGCGCGGGCGCGAGCATCGTCACCACCGATTGCCCAGACGGCCCGCGCGAGATCGTCGCGGATGGGCGGTTCGGCGCGCTCGTGCCGGTCGGCGACGCGCCTGCGATGGCGCACGCGATCGACGCGATGCTCCGCGCGCCCGCAGCCCCCGAACGCCAGGTCGCCCGCGCGCGCGACTTCTCGGTGGCGATCGCCTGCGACAGGTACGAGGCGGTGTTCCGCCGCGCGCTCGGCGCATGAGCGACGCGCGCAAATCGGTCCGCTGGGCGGCGGCCGGGAACATCCTGCGCGCGGTGCTCGCCACGCTGCAATTGCTGATCGTCGCGCGGCTGCTCGGCGTCGCCGATTTCGGGCTCATCATCCTGATGATGTCGCTGCTGCAACTCGCGCAGGGCCTCTCCGACGCCGGCCTGTCGAGCGCGCTGATCCGCTTCCGTGACGTGACCGCGGACGAGGCATCGTCGCTTTACTGGCTCAACGTCATGGTCGGGGTGGCGATGGCGGTGGCGACGGTGGCGGCGGCGCCGCTGCTGGCGGGCCTCTACGCCGCCCCGCGCCTCATGCCGATGCTGTCGATCGCCAGCGGCATGTTCGTCGCCAACGGCTTCTACCTACAGCTCCGTGTCCTTGCCGAGCGCGACTTGCGGTTCGAAGCCGTCATCAAGATCGAGGTCGCCGCCTCGGCGGTCGGCTTCCTCGTTGCGGTCGGTCTGGCCGTCGCGCACGCCGGCCCGTTCTGCGTGGTCTGGGGCCAGCTCGCCACCTCGGCAAGCCTGCTCGCGCTGTCGTGGAGGATATTGGCGGGCGAATGGCGGCCACGGCTGCATTTCGCGTGGGCCGACGTGTCTCGGTTCGTGTCCTACGGGTTCGACATGCTGCTGGTGAACATGGCGATCTCGCTCACCACGCAGCTCGATCTGCTGATCGGGGGATTCGTCTTCGCCAAGCCGGTGTTCGGCAGCTTCGGCCAGCCGCGCGATCTCGCCGCCAAGATCATGACCGCGATCAACCCGGTCATCCTGCGCGTCGGCCTGCCGCTGATGGCGCGCGATCAGCACGATCCGGCCCGCGTCGGCGCGCTGTATCTGCGCGTGCTGCGCATGTCCGCCTCGGTATGTTTCCCGGTCTATGCGGCGCTCGGGCTGTCCGGCGCCGATCTGCTGCCGCTGCTGCTCGGCGAACGATGGCGCGGCGCCGGGCGCCTGCTGCCCTATATCGCTTTGTGGTTCGCGCTTCGCGCCACGGTCAATCCGCTCGGCACCTATCTGTCCGCACTCGGCCGGAGCCGCGCGGCGCTGTACTACCAGCTCGGTTTCGCCGCGCTGGTGGCGGGCGCGGCGTGGGCCGGCGCAATCGCCGGCCCGGTCGCGCTCTCGCTGGCGATGGCAGCGGCGTATCTCCTGTTCATCGAGGTCGCCTGGCTAACCGTGCTGCGCCCGCTCTCCGCCGTGAGCTTCCTCGCCTATCATCGCCAGATCGTCGCGCCGGCCGTGCCCGTGATCGCGGCACTCGCGCTGTTCTGGCTGACACGGATGCTGTTCGGCAGCACCGCGCTGGCGCTCGTGCCCGGTGCTGCCGGGTTCCTGCTGTTCAGCCTTGCGCTCAACCGGCGCGGCGTTGCGGAGATCCTGGGCCTGCTGGGCCGCCACGGGGGGGTGCAGCCCGCATGAGACCCGTACCGCGACGATTTGCGCTTGACGATCCGCCACGTGCCGGGGATCAGTCCAGCCGAGTTCCCATGAGATCGGCGCCTTCATGATCGGCCAGTCCCTTACCCCGGATCACGCGCTGTCCCGCGCCTGGTCGGCACCGCTCTCGCAGAGCCAGCGCCTGCTCGCCTCGGCCCGGTCGAACCCGTCGGTCTTCTACTGGCTCTACGTTCTCCTCATCATCACCAACATCGCCTCGCCCAAGGCCGGCGTCGAGGTGTACGGCTTCCCGCTGACCTTCGGCTATATGCTGCTCGCGGCGATCGCACCGGTCGGGCTGATCGGCCTCGCCCGACGCCCGACGCTCTCGCCGGCGGCGATCGGCAATTTCGTCGCTTATCTCGCCGTCGGGTTCATCGGCGTCTATAAAACCGTCCTGTACGGCTCCGCCGAGTCATCGGTCGTGCTCAATCTCGCGCTGTTCATCGCGCTGCCGGCGATCATGCTGATCGCGCTGTGCGCGCATCTGGAATATCTCACCGAAAAGCAGATCGGCACGGTGCTGCGCTGGAGCATGCGGTTCGTCATCGTGTGGGGCCTGATGAATTTCGTGATGTTCCTCTTGATCAAGCACATCATCGAAATCCGCTACATCACGATCAACGCCGGCGAACTTTCGAGCGTGTTCAACAAGAACAACCGTCGCGGCGCGCTGATGAAGCTCTTCAGCACGTACAATAACGGCAACATCTTCGGCGCCTGCATGATCATGCTCGCGCCCGTCTATATCTACTTCGAGAAATCGCGCGCCTGGGTGATCGCCTTCCTGATCTCCGTGGTGCTCAGTCTCAGCCGATCGACCTGGTTCGGCCTCATCATGGTGGGCATGTTCATGACCGTGTCGGGCCAGGTCAAGCTGTCGCGGATCTCGTTCTGGATCGCCGCGCTCGCCTCGCTCACGCTCGCGATCGTGATGATGGCGACGCTCGGCTGGTCGAGCAACTCGCTGCTCGATACCAATCTCGGCGGCCGTACCGAGCAGTGGACCACTCTGACGCTGTCGCCCTTCGGCGAAAACACCTTCCGCATCGCCGAGATCCTGTACGCCGGTTTGCTGCGCAGCTTCGGCGTGATCGGCTTCCTGATCGCGCTCGTCGCCTTGCTCTATCCCGTCGGCTACGCGCTCACCCGCGCATCGCGGCTTTCGAACCTGCGCCGCGCGGCGGCGGCGGGCTGCGCCGGATACTTGCTGGTGTCCTTCTTCGATGCCGCCTTCATCTACCCGCCGACGATCGTCATCTATCTGTTCGTCAGCACATTGGTGTACCGGCGCGGTTTCCGCCTGCCCTCGGGCGATCCGCTGCGCGCCGCGCAGGCCCAATGATCGCGAGATCGTCCGCAGCCGGTGCTTGACGCCACATCGCCAAACGGAGAGAGTGACACTATAACGATCTGGTCATGATGGTTCGCGCGTGTCCAGATGCGTGATCCGGGTGACGAGGAAAAGGGAAGAGGAAAGCCACTCAGGGTCAAACGGGGCGTTTCATATCCTTTTTGAAACGGCTATCGCTCGGATACCCTGCCCTGCCCGTTCCTATATTAGCATGAGAGTAGCGCAAATTCGAGTTTCACCCAGAATTGCGTTGGTTGGAGGGCTACCAACCGTATGCGCGACCCGCGCGGAAATGGCTGAAGCCATGGCGCAGGACACCGCCATGGCGCGGGCGGGTGAACTTGCGGTGCCGCGCGTGATCGTATCCTCGAACGGGTTCGTGATCGCGCTCTATCACCGCAGCGCCGAGTTCCGGGCGACGATGGACGCGGTCGATGTCATCGACGCGGACGGCATGCCGCTCGTTCTGTTCACGCGCGCTTTCTGGAAACACCCGCTGCCTGAGCGGCTGGCCACCACCGATTTCATTCATGACGCCGCCGCCAAGGCGGTCGAGACGGGCGTGAAGTTCTACTTTCTCGGCGCCCGCCCCGGCATCGCCGCCGCCGCCGCCGAATCGCTGTGCGCCGAATATCCCGGCCTTCAGATCGTCGGCGCGCGCGACGGCTATTTCAGCGAAGCCGAGGAGGACGCGATCTGCGACGATATCCGGGCCTCGGGCGCGGAGGTGCTGTGGGTCGGCATGGGCACGCCGCGCCAGGAGAGCTTCGCCATCCGACGCCGCGCGCAACTCCACGGCCTAGCGTGGATACGCACCTGTGGCGGGCTGTTCGATCATGTCGGCGCGCATGTGCCGCGCGCGCCGATGTGGATGCAGAACGTCGGCCTCGAATGGCTTCACCGCACGATGATCGAGCCACGCCGGCTCGCGCCGCGCTATTTCTCGACCAATTTCTCCGCGCTCTACCATCTGATCGCCAAGTCGCGCGAGCGGCCCTGACGCCACAGCCGTCATGCCAGCGCAAGCTGGCATCTCCCGGTAACGCGCGTTCGCCCTGCCGCAAGAGACTCCAGCGTGCGCTGGGGTGACGAAGATCGCCCTACAGCGCTGCCAGATCGATCGGCTGGTGGCGATCGAGTGTCTCGCTTGCGTCCGGCATCGGATATTTGAGGCCCGTCGCGCAGTTGAACAGCACCGCGCTGTCCTCCTCATCGACCAGCCCGAGCCGCAGCGCCTCGCGATACGCCGCCAGCGTCGCGCCGCCCTCGGGGCAGAGCAGCAGACCATCCTTGCGCGCGCAATCGTCCACGGCCCTCAGAATGGCGGGGTCGCCCACCGCCATCGCCCGTCCGCCGCTCTCACGCACCGCGCGCAGGATCAGGAAATCGCCGACCGCGCGCGGCACGCGGATACCCGCTGCCACGGTCGATGCATCCTCCCAGCGCTCGGCATGTTCCTCGCCCGCCTCGAACGCGCGCACGATCGGCGCGCAACCGCTCGCCTGCACCGCGAACATTTTCGGCCGCTTGGCGCCGATCCAGCCGAGCGCCTCCATCTCGGCGAACGCCTTCCACATGCCGATCAGCCCGGTGCCGCCGCCGGTCGGGTAGAAGATCGCGTCCGGGAGCGTCCAGCGCAGTTGCGCGGCAAGCTCCAGCCCCATCGTCTTCTTGCCCTCGATCCGATACGGCTCCTTGAGCGTCGAGAAATCGAACCACAGCCCCTCGGCCGCGCCCTTGGCGACGATCGCCCCGCAATCGTCGATCAGCCCGTTGACGCGGTAGACGCGCCCCCCTTGCGCGGCGATCTCGCGCACGTTGATCTCGGGCGTATCGTCGGGGCACAACACGATCGTCTCGATCCCGCAGCGCGTCGCATACGCGGCGAGCGCCGCGCCGGCGTTGCCATTGGTCGGCATCGCGATCTTGGCCACGCCGAGCGCCTTGGCCATCGACACCGCCATGACGAGCCCGCGCGCCTTGAACGATCCGGTCGGCAACCGCCCCTCGTCCTTGACCAGCACGTTCGGCCCGCCCGATTTCAGGATCGGCACGAGCGGCGTCTCGATCTCGCCAAGGCTGACGATATCGCGCACCTGCCGCACCGGCAGCAGCTCACGCCACCGCCACAGATCGGTCGGCCGCGCCTCGATCATGGCGCGCGGAACGGCGGCGCGGACAGCACCCAGATCATAGCGCACCAGCAGCGGCTTGCCGGCCCGCGAAAGATTGTGAAGCTGGTCGGCGGGATAGCGCTCGCCCGTCATCGAACATTCGAGGTGCGTGACGAACGTCGGCCGATCGGCGACGAGATTGAGGTTCGGATTCACCATTTGCCGCCAGCCTCCTCGATTGCCTTCAACAGCGCGCGCTTGCTGGCGGTACGGCGGAGGCCGGAGTTGCGGGGTAGTTCGGTGATGCCGGTTTCGATACGGCGGCGCTCGATATAGGCCGCGAGATCATCAAGCGAAATCGGCTTCGAACGATTCAAGGTCATAATCGCCTGCCGTTTCCTCGAAAATTCTGCGAGATAGATACGATCGATCGACATGACTGTGAAGTGCAAGCAAGGCTCGGGCCTGCTCCAACATCTCCGGCGCCGACCCGGACGCGAACTGTGCGACGCGGTCTGCGATCATATCTTCAATCGACACGAACGCTGCCGTTCCGTCATCGTCGAGATTCACGATCAAGAGACGCTCGCGATCTGCCAGACCGTCGAACAGGTTCGACGCGACGACTTCGAAGCCCAATTGCAAGTCGGGATGAAGCCAACCTCGCGTGAGCTTTCCAGCGCCGCTCGGCCTCACGAAACCCAGCGCTTGAAGCGCCTCTTCAAACACTGCCTGCCGCGCAGTCGAGATGTCGAAGTCGCCGGTCATCACAGCACTGCGAGAATATAACTCGACGGCCGCGCCACCCACCACGATTGGCGGATCATAGCCGCGATCGGTCAACATTCCGCTCGCACGGGCGAACAGGCGAAGCGCGGCCTCGAACTCGGGCCGATACTTCGCCCTTCCACTCACCCCGCCTTCGCCACCGCCACCAGCGCCGGCCGCAGCAGCCGGTCCTTGATGACATACCCCGCCTGCATTTCCTGCACGACGGTGCCCGGCTCCTGGTCGCTGGGCATTTCCAGCATCGCCTGGTGGAAATTGGGGTCGAGCTTCTCGCCGAGCGCGACGATCTTCTTCACGCCGTGGCGCTGGAACACCGCTTCCAGCTCGCGGCCGGTCGCCTCAAGCCCCGTCACCAGCGCCTTGAACTTGTCGTCGGCGCGCAGCTCGGAAGGAATCGCGCTCAGCCCGCGCTCCAGATTGTCGGCGACCGACAGCAAATCGCGCGCGAACGAGGTCGCGGCATAGGCGCGCGCGTCGGCGGCTTCCTTCTCGGCGCGGCGGCGGACGTTCTGCGCCTCGGCGTGCGCGTAGAGAATCGCCTTCTTCGCCTCGGCGAGTTCGGTCTCGAGCGCGCTCGTGCGATCCGCCTCGGCCACTTCGGGCGCCGCCTCGGCGGTCTCTTCACGCAGGTCGGCGGTGTCGATTTTTTCGTCTTCGGTCATCATCATACAGTCCCGGTTTTCTAACCCATCAGCCGCGCCAGCGTCGCGGCGGTAAAATCGACCATTGGCACAACGCGCGCATAGTTCAACCGAGTCGGGCCAATCACGCCCACGACCCCGATGACACGCCCGTCGAGACCACGAAACGGCTTGGCGATCACCGACGATCCCGACAGCGAGAACAATTTGTTCTCGGCGCCAATGAAGATCCGCGTCGCATCGCCCGCGCTCGCGCTGTCGAGCAGCCGGGCGATCTCCTGCTTGCCTTCGAGATCGTCGAGCAGATCGCTGATCCGGTCGAGATCGGCGGCGGCGGCGGCGTCGATCAGCCGCCCCTGCCCGCGTACGATCAGCACCGGGCGGCGGTCGCTGTCCTCGCTCCACACCGCCAGACCCTGCTCGATCAGCGCGCGCGAGGCGCTGTCGACCAGCGCCCGCTCCTCCGCCATCTCGCGCTCGATCCGCGCGCGCGCCTCGGCAAGCGTCAGCCCGCCGAGCGTCGCCGTCATGTAATTGCCCGCCTCGATCAGCGCCGGCACGCTCACCCCCGGCGGCAGATCGACGACGCGGTTCTCGACCGATCCGTCGCCGCCGACCAGCACCGCTAAAGCCTTTTCAGCCGAGAGCGGCACGAAACTCATCTGCCGCAGCACGAATTCGCGCTTGGGCACCATCACCAGCCCAGCACACGCCGACAGGCCGGAGAGCGCGGCGGTGGTCGCCGCCAGCGCCTCCTCGACCGGCCCGGCCTGCTGGACGCGCGATTCGATCGCGGCGCGCTCCTCGATCGAGGGCTCCATCGCGTGCATCATCCCGTCGACGAACAGCCTGAGGCCGATCTCGGTCGGCATCCGCCCCGCGCTGGTATGCGGCGCGGCGAGCAAGCCCAACTCCTCGAGATCCTGCATCACGTTGCGGATCGAGGCGGGCGACAGGTTCAGCCCCGACAGATGCGCGATCGTGCGCGAGCCGATCGGCGCGCCGGTGCTCAGATAACTTTCCACCACGACGCGAAACACGTCGCGCGCGCGATCGTTGAGGTCGGTGACGGGTGGCGCGTGCATGCTGCTTATCTAGGCTGGCGTGCGCCGAAGTGAAAGACTAGGCACCCCGCGACGCTTATCACGAAGGAAATTCCCATGCGCCCATCCGGCCGCACCCCCGATCAAATGCGCGAGATCACCATCACGCCGCGCTTCACCAAGCATGCCGAAGGATCGGTGCTGATCGGCTTCGGCGAGACCAAGGTGCTCGTCACCGCTTCGGTCGAGGAGAAGGTGCCGCCGTTCCTGCGCGGCAAGGGCGAAGGCTGGGTGACGGCCGAATATGGCATGCTCCCCCGCGCCACCCACACGCGCGGCAATCGCGAGGCGGCCAAGGGCAAGCAATCGGGGCGCACGCAGGAAATCCAGCGGCTGATCGGCCGATCGCTCCGCGCCGTGACCGATCTCAAGCTGCTCGGCGAGCGCCAGATCGTGCTCGATTGCGACGTCATCCAGGCCGACGGCGGCACCCGCACCGCCTCGATCTCGGGCGCGTGGGTGGCGCTTCGGCTCGCGATCGACGGGCTGATGGCGCAGGGCAAGCTCACCGCCGATCCGCTCACGCAGAAGGTCGCGGCGATTTCGTGCGGCATCTACAACGGCACGCCAGTGCTCGATCTCGATTACGACGAGGATTCGAACGCCGACGCCGATGCCAATTTCGTGCTGCTCGAAAACGGCAACATCGCCGAGGCGCAGGCCACCGCCGAGGGCGCGACCTATGACGAGGAAGCGTTGCTTCGCCTGCTCCGCCTCGCCCGCATCGGCTGCACCGACATCTTCGCCGCGCAAGCCCGCGCGGTCGCCAAATGAGCGCGCCGGCGGAGGACGGGGTCACCCCCCAGGCGATCCGCAAGCTCGCCCCCGGCAAGCTCGTCATCGCCAGCCATAACGAAGGCAAAGTGCGCGAAATCCGCGCGCTGCTCGCGCCCTATGGCATCGACGCGGTCTCGGCCAAGGAACTCGACCTGCCCGAGCCCGAGGAGACCGGCACCACCTTCGTCGCCAATGCCGAACTCAAGGCGCTCGTCGCCGCCGATCTGTCCGGCCTGCCCGCACTCGCCGACGACAGCGGGCTGTGCGTCGAGGCGCTGAACGGCGATCCCGGCGTCTACACCGCCAATTGGGCCGAAACCCCGACCGGGCGCGACTGGGGGCTGGCGATGCAGAAGGTCGAGGACGCGCTCGCGACGAAGGGGCCAGACGCCTCGCGCGACGCCCATTTCGTCTGCACGCTCGCACTGGCCTGGCCCGACGGCCACGTCCAATGGTTCGAAGGCCGCGCCGAAGGCCACCTGACCTGGCCGCCACGCGGCACGGTCGGGTTCGGCTACGATCCGGTGTTCGTCCCGTTCGGGCACGAGCAGACCTTCGCGGAACTGCCAGCGGAGGAAAAGGCGGCGATCAGCCACCGCACGGCGGCGTTCAAGGCGCTGGTGGCGGCGGTGTTCTGAGGGGGGCTGGAATCGGGAGCACGCGCCCAGTTGTAGACGTTCATCGACACGCTATGCTTTGGGGATGTTCTTTATAGCTATCCTCGCCTTGGCCCATCCAGCACCGTCATATACCTGCAATTACGCCAAGATCAGAGCGCCTCGCCAGCAAGGCAGCGTGACCGTTCATGCGGCACCAAGCAAAATCGCGCGGCAGGTGAAGGTGCTGAAATCAGGAACGAATGTCTACATCTGCGATGAAACAAGAGAATGGGTGGAGGTCTGGTTCCAAGCCGATCGTCATCCCTGTCCGGGAACCGCCAACGGCCTACACGTACAACGGACAACTACCTGTAAGCGGGGGTGGGTTCGCCAAGCGCAGGTTGACGTGCTGTCGGGCTGAACGTCCGTTTTCCACCAAGTCGCGACATTTGCGATTGGGGAAGCCGACACCAGCAGCGGACGTTGGTCAGAGCGGCGATATCAGGCATAATCCGCACGCAGGCCTGATTCCAAACGCGAAGAGAGTGCGGCATGAACCAACTGGCTTTGATCGCACTACAGGCTGCTGCCGCAATGGGTCCAGCTCGTGATCCAAACCGTAATCTGACGATCAATCTCGCGTTCGATGACGCGTTTGTGCAGCGTTACGACGCGGATCTAAGCGGGACGCTGACGCCGGAGGAATTCAAGGCCGGCGTTCGTGCGAGACTTCGGGAGGCCGTGGATTCAAATCCCGCCGCGAAGGCAAAAATCACCCCGGAAAATATAGAGCGGCTGGTCAAGTCGCTCAGCGATCAAACCTTCACGCGATATGACGTAAATCACGATGGCGCCTTGAGTGCGGCAGAGTTGAAGCCCTCGCTTCGAAAGAATGTCGCCTAGCTATCTTGCTGGTAAGGAGAGTCGCGCTTCGCGATTGAGCATCGGGAACAAGCCTGTCGCTCTTTGTCCGATCAGCGCCGCTGCCGCGCCTGTCCTACAGACATCGCCTTTGGCATACTGCCGCCCCCCGCTCTTTGACAGTGCCAGCCCCAATCGTAACGGCTCCCACTCGCGGCTTGCGAGGGACGGCCCCGGCCGTCAGCCACGCCCAAAAGTGACACTCCCGCACGGTGCCTCCAGTGGACAACCTTTGCTATCTTTCCCCCAGCCCTAAAACGCCACCTCACCCACCACGTTGCCCGGCGGCGTGTAGCGGCACACCAGATAATCGTCGCGCGCGTTGCTCGCCAGCGCGCAGCCGAAGCGGGTGGTGCCGCGCCACACGATCTGCGTGTAATGCGCGACATCCTCCCATTTGCCGGTCGTGCTGAAATCGGGCGTCACGCCGTTGCGGAAGAAGCGCTTCTCATCGACGAAGCCGCCGACCATCTCGTCATAGCGATACGCGCCGCGCGTGCCGGTCCACAGGTTCTCGCCCTCGCGGCCCGGCCCCATCGGTTGCACGGCATGTTCGAAGCGATGTTCGGCGGCGAGCGTGCGCGCATAGCTGAGCGCATGCGCCGCGAGCGTGTCGTCCCACACCAGCGGCGCGACGCCGACCGCCGCGCGCGCGCGATTGTGGCCGTCGAGCATCGCCTGCCGGAGCAAACTCAGCCCCCGCGCCGGCTGCTCCTTGAGCCGCGGCTCGACGATCCGCGGCGGCCCGGACGGCGAACACGCCGCGAGCAGCAGCGCCAACATCACGACGATCCGCATCTTTCCACTTCCTCCGCAGGCGCGCATAGGCCGCCCGATATGACCGACCCAACGCCGCCACTCGCCCTATATGTCCATTGGCCGTTCTGCGTCTCGAAATGTCCGTATTGCGATTTCAACAGCCATGTCCGCGAGAGCGTCGATCAGATCGCATGGCGCGACGCGCTGCTCGCCGATCTCGCGTACGAGGCGCAGGCGTTGCCGGGGCGGCGGCTCGGGTCGATCTTCTTCGGCGGCGGCACGCCCTCGCTGATGCCGCCCGCGACCGTCGCGGCGATCCTCGCGGCGGCGGAGAGTGCATGGGGCTTCACCGACGATATCGAGATCACGCTGGAAGCGAATCCCTCCTCGGTCGAGGCGGCGCGCTTCGCCGATCTGGCGGCGGCGGGGGTCAACCGCGTCTCGCTCGGGTTGCAGGCGCTCGATGACGCGGCGTTGCGCTTCCTCGGTCGCGCGCACGGCGTCGATGAAGGGCTGGCCGCGCTGGCGACCGCGCAGGCCGCGTTCGCGCGTGTCAGCTTCGACCTGATCTACGCTCGCCCCGGGCAGAGCCTCGCCGTCTGGGAAGCGGAACTGCGCCGCGCGCTCGGCTTCGGCACCGAGCATCTGTCGCTTTACCAACTCACCATCGAACCCGGCACACGCTTCGCGACCGAAGCAGCGGCGGGGCGCCTGACGATCCCCGACGACGACACCGCCGCCGACCTGTTCGAGACGACACGCGCGATCACGGCGGCGGCGGGGCTGCCGGCCTACGAGATATCGAACCACGCCCGACCGGGCGCGGAGAGCCGCCACAACCTCGTCTATTGGCGCTATCAGGATTACGCCGGCATCGGCCCCGGCGCCCACGGCCGTCGCGCCGGTCTCGCCACCGCGCGCCACAAGAAGCCGGAGAACTGGCTCGGCGCGGTCGCGCGCAACGGCCACGGCGCGCAGATCGAGGATGCGCTCGCGCCGAGCGAGCGCGCCAAGGAGGCGCTGTTGATGGGCCTGCGACTGCGCGAGGGGATCGATCTCAGGCGAATCGCGCAACTCGGCGCGGTGCCGATCGCCGAACTGATCGACGAACCCGCCACAGCGCGGCTGGTAGCCCAAGGGCTGCTCATCCGCGCCGGCGACCGGCTTGCCGTCAGCGAGGCCGGAATGCTGCTGCTAGACGCGATCCTGCCCGCGATCGTGCAGCCCTGAAGCCACGCGTCAGGCGCGAGCGCTCTCGACCACGCCGTCCGAATTGTAGCGCAGCGCCTTGAGCACCGAATCGACGATCGCGTCGGCATCGAGACCAGCCTGAGCATATTGCACTTCGGGCTTGTCCTGATCCTGGAACATATCGGGCAGGCGCAACGTGCGCAGCTTTAGGCCCGCGTCGATCAGGCCGTTGTCCGATGCGAAGGTCAGCACATGCGCGCCGAACCCACCGATCGCACCTTCTTCGATCGTGATCGCAACCTCGTGCGTGGACAGCAGCTTACGGATCAGTGCCTCGTCAAGCGGCTTGGCGAAACGCAGATCGGCAACGGTGGTCGACAGCCCACGCGCATCGAGGGCATCGGCCGCCTTGAGCGCCTCACCGAGTCGCGTGCCCAGCGAAAGGATCGCGACCTTCTGGCCCTGCCGGACGATGCGGCCCTTGCCGATCTCCAGCACCTCGGGCGTTGCAGGCAGTTCAACGCCGACGCCGTTGCCGCGCGGATAACGCACCGCGATCGGGCCACTGTCATGCGCGACGGCGGTGTGGACCATATGAACCAGTTCGGCCTCGTCCGAGGGCGCCATCACCACGAAATTGGGCAAGGTCGCCAGATACGACACGTCGAAGCTGCCGGCATGAGTCGCACCGTCCGCGCCGACCAAACCGGCGCGATCGATCGCGAAGCGAACCGGCAGGTTCTGGATAGCGACGTCATGCACGACCTGATCATAGGCGCGCTGAAGGAAGGTCGAATAAATCGCGCAGAACGGCCGCATCCCCTGTGCGGCGAGTCCGGCCGCAAAGGTGACGGCATGCTGCTCGGCGATGCCCACGTCGAAGAAACGCTCTGGATAGGCACTCGCGAACTTGTCGAGCCCGGTGCCCGAGGGCATCGCTGCGGTGATCGCGACGATGGTCGGATCGGTCTTCGCCGCTTCGACGAGTGCCTGACCGAACACGTTCTGATATTGCGGCGGCCCCGGCGGCGCCTTGGCCTGCGTGCCGGTGATGACGTCGAAACGCTGGACGCCGTGATATTTGTCGGGCGCCGCCTCAGCAGGCGCATACCCTTTGCCCTTCTGGGTCACGACATGCACGAGGATCGGGCCATCCGCCGCATCGCGGACGTTTTCGAGCACCGGGATGAGCTGGTCGAGATTGTGCCCGTCGACCGGGCCGACATAGTAAAAGCCAAGTTCCTCGAACAAGGTGCCGCCCATGGCCATCCCGCGCGCGAACTCGTCGGTCTTCTTGAGGCCGGTGGCGAGTGGCCTGGGAAGGCGCTTGACGACGCGCTTCGCGAGATCGCGCAGCCCCAGGAACTCCTTGCTCGACGCCAGCCGCGCCAGATAGGCGGACAGGCCGCCGACCGGCGGCGCGATCGACATGTCATTGTCGTTGAGGATCACGACGAGGCGGTTGCCCGCAGCTTCGGCGTTGTTCATCGCCTCATAGGCCATGCCCGCCGACATCGCGCCATCGCCGATCACCGCGATCGCCTTGCCCGGCTGCGCGGCGATCTTGTTGGCGATCGCGAACCCGAGGCTCGCCGAGATCGATGTGGACGAATGCGCCGCGCCAAACGGATCGTATTCGCTCTCGCTGCGCTTGGTGAAGCCAGACAGGCCACCGCCCATGCGCAGCGTGCGGATGCGATCACGCCTGCCGGTGAGGATCTTGTGCGGATAGCATTGATGGCCGACGTCCCAGACCAGCCGGTCGCGTGGGGTATCGAACACATAGTGGATCGCCACGGTCAGTTCGACCACGCCCAGGCCCGAACCGAGGTGACCGCCGGTCACGCCGACAGCGGCGATCGTTTCCTGGCGCAACTCGTCGGCGAGCTGGCGAAGATCGGCGGGTGCGATCTTGCGGAGATCGGCGGGCGTGTCGACGGTGTCGAGAAGCGGCGTGGTGGAAGCGTCAACCATCGGCCGTCATTAGCGAAGCCCGGCGCGACTGTCGATTGTTGCGATCGTTGTCCACGTGACTTGACGTGCGGTGCGTTGCAATTGGACAACGGCTGCATGTCCGATCCATCACACCGCATCGCCACCGCCGACGATATTCCCGCGATCGCCGCGCTGATGGACCGCGCGATCGCTGCGCTCCAACACGATTTCCTGACCCCAGAGCAGGTTGCGGCGAGCCGGCTGAGTATGGGGCTCGATACGCAATTGATCGAAGACGGCACCTATTTCGTCGTGATCGCGAACGATCGACTCGCCGGCTGCGGTGGCTGGAGTTTTCGCGCGACCTTGTACGGCGGCAATCATAGCGTTTCGTTGCGCGACGGTACGGTGCTCGATCCCGCCATCGATGCCGCCCGTATCCGGGCGATGTACACCGATCCCGATTTCACCCGGCGCGGGATCGGCCGGATGATCCTGCGGATTTGCGAGAACGCCGCGCGGGACGCCGGCTTTGCGCGCGCGGAGATGATGGCGACGCTCGCGGGCGAGCCGCTGTATCGCGCGTGCGGTTACGACGTGATCGAGCGGGTCGACAAGATGAACGGCAGCGGCGTGCCGGTGCCGGGCGTTCGCATGGGCAAGGTGCTTTAGGCTCAGCTTGCCGCGTCGCACTCGGCACATTTGCCGCGCACTTCGATCACCGGACGCTCGGGCGCGAAACCGGCCTTCTCCGCCGCAGAGCGCACGCCGTTGGTGATGCGGTCGTCGTCAAGGTGAGTCGTCTGCCCGCACGTGTCACAGACGAGGAAAATGCAGTCGTGCAGGCAATCGGGATGCGCGTTGGCGATATAGGCGTTCGAGCTCTCCACCCGCCGCGCGAGATTGGCCGCCACGAACAGATCGAGGATACGGTACACGCTGTTGGCGGCGACACGGCGTCCCTCCGCTTTCGACACCGCCTCGGCGATGTCATAGGCGGACGCCGGCTTGTCGAAGCCCGCCAGCGCGGCGAAGATGTGCGCGCGCATCGTCGTCCATTGCTCGCCGGATCGCTCGAGCGCGTCCTGTGCAGCGCGGGCGAGATCTTCGCCGTGCGGTTCCTGATGATGATGAAGGCTCGCCATACGCGGTGAAATAGGCCTTGCGGGACTGAGGAGCAAGGTGCTCGGCCCGTCGCACTCTCGTCGCGGCCTGCCGATACGGGATTGAGCCGGGTGGCGATTCGCTCCATTGCAGTGCAGCATGGCATGATCCGTGAAAGATTGAGCCCCTTCAGGCTGAACAAATTGACGAGGCAAGTGTTCGACCTAGATGTTAGCCCGCTTTCTCAACCGTCGCCGCGAGCGACAGCCCGAGCGGCGAACGGTGGCTGCCTCTTATGGCGCACGTTTGTACGCGATCGGTGACATCCACGGCCGATGCGATCTGCTCGACGACGTGTTGCAGCAGATTGCCGCACAGGACGCGAAGAACGCCGGCAATCCATCCGAGATCATCTTTCTAGGCGACCTGATCGACCGCGGCCCCGAATCGGCCGAGGTGGTCGAGCGCGTCGTCGCGCTGCGCGCGAGCGGGCGCAGCATCAGCGTCCTGCTGGGCAACCATGAGGAAGTGTTCCTGCGCATCCTGCAGGGCGAGGCCAACCTCCTGCCGATGTTCATCAAGATCGGCGGCCGCGAGACGCTGTTCAGCTACGGCATCACGCGCCACGAATACGACACGCTTTCGAACGAGGCGCTCGCCGAACGGATCCGGGAGCTGGTACCGCCCACACATCTCGCTTTGCTGAACGACTGCGACGAAATGGTGTTTCGCGGCGACTATGTCTTCGTCCATGCCGGGATCAGGCCCGGCATACCGCTCGCCGAGCAATCCGAGAACGATTTGCGCTGGATTCGCAACCCGTTCCTCGAAAGCAATGCCGATCATGGCCGGATCATCGTCCACGGCCATACCGTAACCGAAGAAGCGGAATTGCGCACCAACCGTATCGGTATCGATACCGGAGCGGTGTATAGCGGGCGGCTCACCGTGCTCGGCATCGACGGCACGCGCCGGTGGCTGTTCGAATCGGCCGCGAAACCGGCAGCCGAAACCGCGCGCCGCAGCGCGGCCTGATCCACTCCGTTCGTCCTGACCTTGTCGAAGGACGTGCGATAAGCGTAGCGCTCTAGGCACGCCCTTCGACAAGCTCAGTGCGAACGGTTGGGGGTATAGTCGCAGTTCCTCGAACTAATCGGTGGACTGCGATCTCACCCCCGTATCCGGTGCTTACTTTGCCAGCAATTCCGTAGCGAACGCGCGAACGCTCGGGCCGATGTCGGCATGCGCCAGCGCGATCGCGAGGTTGGCCTGAATGAAGCCGGCCTTGTCGCCACAATCGTAACGTTCGCCCGAGAAGGTGAAGCCGTGGAACGGCTGCTTGCCGATCAGTTGCAGCATCGCATCGGTCAACTGGATCTCGCCACCGGCACCGGTTTCCTGCTTCTCCAAAATCCGCATCACTTCGGGCTGGAGGATGTAGCGGCCCGGAATCATCAGGTTCGAGGGCGCACTGCCCTGCGCTGGCTTCTCGACCAACGCCTTGACCTCGGTCAGCCGGCCATCGACCTTGCCCGGCGAGATGATGCCATATTTGTGCGTTTCCGACGGCGCCACTTCGAGCGCGCCCACCACATTGCCGCCGACCGTCTGATACGCCTCGACCATCTGCTTCATGAAGCCGGGCGTGCCGGCCATCAACTCGTCCGGCAGCAGCACCGCGAACGGTTCGTCGCCGACGATCTCGCGCGCGCACCACACCGCATGGCCCAGGCCCAGCGGCTCCTGCTGGCGGACATAGACGGGCGAACCCGGCTTCATACGAATGCTCTCGACCACGGCGAGCGATTTGCCGCGACGGCGCATCGTGTCCTCAAGCTCGTAGGAAATATCGAAATGGTCTTCCAACGCCGATTTGTTGCGGCCGGTGACGAAGATGATCTGCTCGATCCCCGCTTCGAGCGCTTCCTCGACCGCATATTGGATCAAAGGCTTGTCAAGAACCGTGAGCATTTCCTTCGGCATCGCCTTGGTCGCTGGTAGAAACCGCGTACCCAGACCCGCCACCGGGAAAACCGCCTTGCGCACCGGCTTGATCGTCATGCCTGTTTAACTCCGAAATTGCGATGGAATCCATGAAATGCGCCGCCGGAAACAGGGCCGCTGCCGCCATGCCTATACCGGGGCGCGTGTCGCCTTGTCGATTGGCATACAACGCCGATCCGGCACCAAATGCCGCGATTTCGCTGCGATGCGAAAATGGTCATCGACGCAAATATGCTGCCAGAAAGCGGGCGACCTACTTAAAAAGCGTTGCGGTGCATCAGCACCTTGAACGTCTGCAAAACCAGAATCACGTCGCGCCACACCGTCCAGGATTCGAGATAGGCGAGATCAGCCTGAAGCCGGTTGAGCAGATCGGCACCTGTCTCGGTATTGCCGCGAAACCCGCGTACCTGTGCCAGCCCGGTCAGCCCCGGCTTGACGGCGTGACGGTTCCAGTAATGCGCCGACACCTCCCAGTAGAGCGCCCTGCCCGCCAGCGCGCCGGTCGCGTGCGGGCGCGGGCCGACGATACTCATCTCGCCGCGCAGAACGTTTAGAAGCTGTGGCAATTCATCGATGCTGGTCTGGCGAATGAACCAGCCGACCCGCGTCACACGCGGATCGCCACGCGTGACGAGGCGGCTGGCGCTCGCGTCCGCCTGCGCGACGTGCATGCTGCGGAACTTGAGCATCCTGAACAGCCGGTTGCCCTGCCCGACACGCTGTTGAGCGAACAGAACCGGTCCGCGCGAATCGCATTTGATCGCGATCGCGACGATCAGCAGCAGCGGCAGCAGCCCGATCAGCATGCCGCCTGCCACGACGAGATCGAATATCCGCTTGGTAACCCGATCGATACCGCTGAGGGGGCCGACCGCGACCACCGCGGTAGCAAAGCCATGATACTGGCTGGTGCCGATCGCGCCCAATGCGTCGAGCTCAGGCGCGAGTACCTCGACCTGAACGCCCGCGCCCTTGAGCGCCAACGCCCATTTGCCCCGTCGCTCGGGCGGACAGGAAATGATGACGCGATCGGCCTGAAACACACATTCGCCGATGCGATGCAGCATCATCGGATCGCTGAGATTGGGAATGATGCCAGCCCCCTGCACGTCGACACGGGTCGCGGTGCATTGCGGGGGAGGCTCGACGCCATCGACGATGACGATCTCGGTCGCCGGGGTTCCACCGAGCGCGCGCGCCGCCAGATCGGCGAAGATCCCGCGCGCGAGGATCAGGGAAAAGCAGCTCAGCAGACAGCCGGTCGCCACCAGCACACGCGACAATTCCTCGTTCGAGCGCGTGGCGAAGGTGATCGCCAGGCCGATCGCATAGGCTCCGAGCAATGCGGAGAACGCCTTGCGCATGCTACGCGGCGGCTTGATGATGTTGCGGAGCGAAAACGCCTTTATCTGCAAGGCGATGAGATAATAGAGCGGCAGCACCAGAATGAGCAGGCTGACCACGCGCACGCCGAAGAAATAGCCGAGATGCACCCATGCGGCGAGCACGATCGGCGCGACGATCGCGACCAGATCGACCGCCAGCACCGAGAGCACCAGCCGACCGCGAATCATTTGCTTGGATATGCCGCGCGGTGCGAGCGGGACCGGATCAAACGACACGCGTTCGCTCTCCCCCTGCTTGCTCTCGAACGTGGCCACGCGAATCGATCCCCTTCTCTCGATGTCGATGGGGCGACAGGATTGCTGTGGGACGATGCCATAAATGGTGCAATGCATCAACTCGTTCCAATATGGCGGTTGTTCTCCTATCGAACGCCGCTATGCTTCCGCTGCGGGGCGCCCACTGGGTAGACGGTGAAGATGAGCGGTATCGCAGACTTCGAAGCGCTGAAAAATCTCGTCGCACCCCGAGGCGAATTGGGCCGATCGATCCTCCACATCCATCTTGGCATCGCCATCTATATCGTTTTGCGGCTGGCGACGCGGCGGCGCCTTGGGCCGCTATGGGCCTTGGCGGGCGTTGCGCTGCTCGAAGCGCTCAACGAGGCAATGGATCTCGCCGCGACATGGCCGGTTCTGCAAAACTGGCAGATTCGCGATACGCAGCAGGATGTGTTCAACACGATGCTTTGGCCGTGCCTGCTGTGCGGACTGGCGTTGTGGGATGCGCGCAGGCGGCGCGGCTAGGCGCGTCGGCGCGGATATGCCAACGGGCAAATGCAGGAGTCTCTTCGATGCGTGACCTCGACCTTCCGAAGCTCAGTCGCCGCGCCGTGTTGCCGCTGCTCGGCGTCGCCGGGGGCGCATTGTGCGTGCGCGCGACGCTTGCCCAGCATGGCACCACCGAAGACGCCAGCTGGCCGAAATGGGCGCCGACGCGCACCGCTTTCTATGCCGAGATCGCGCAGTGGCGGGCCAAGGGGAAGGATATCCGCCAGTTCGGCGCGAAGCTCGACGGGCAGGCCGACGATACGCTCGCGCTTCAGCAAGCCATCGCATCGGGGGTGGCGGTGCTGTTGATCCCGGCCGGCACGTTGCGGCTGACCCGGCCGATCGCACTGACCGCGCCGATCGCGATCCTCGGCGCAGGCGATGCCACGGTGCTACGTTGGGAGGGGCGGCAGCGTGATCCCTTCATCGCGATGCCGGCGGACAAGAACCCGGCAAGCTTCCTTACCGGCGTTCACATCGATTCGCTACGGCTGGTGCGGCCAGCGCCACTGCCGTCGAACGGCACGATTCTGCGCGGCCTCAACGTGCGCAAGGTGTCGGTCACACGCTGTTCGACCGACCGGTTCGGGGCGTTGTTTGTCGGGCACCTGCGCAAGTTGACGCGCGACGATCGCAAGGACATCCACGACCTCGCGCTCGACGCCGGCTTTTCGCCGCGCGGCGACGATCTCAATGAGGATATCCTCGCTTACGACAACAGGGTCGATGGCGGCGCCTACATGAGCCAGATCCTGCGGGTGAATTATGGCCGGCGGATCATCGCGGTGGGCAACACCGGGCGCTTCGCCAACATCAGCTGGTTCGGCGGATCGGCCAAGATCACCATGGGCGGAGCGCCGCAATATCTGCGCCGCGCGCGCGATATCTACGTGACGCACAACAAAGTGCACGGCGCCAACGGCGGCATTTATGGGAACAATGGCGACGGCATCCTCGTCGCCCACAACGAGGTCAGCGAGATGCTCGACGTCGGCATCGACTTCGAGGGCTGCTTCAACGCGCTGGCGCACGACAATATCGTGCGCAATGCCTCCAATTACGGTCTGGCGACCTTCTACGCCGCCAAGAACATCGTGTTTCGCAACAACCAGGTCTATCAGGACGGCAGCGCCGCGCAGCTACCCGCCCGCTATGGCAAGCGCTATGGCAAGAGCGGCGGGCGCGCGCTGTTCGCGCTGCGCAGCGCCGGCTTCGGGCGCTCGCCGGGCGCGATCGACGTGTCGTTCATCGGCAACCGTTTCGTCTTTGCCGGCAAGACCGGGAGCGGCGTGTGCCTGCCCAGCTATTTCTCGCGGCTGGTGCTCGACGGGAACACATTCGAGAACGTCGCGTGCGACCTCACCTGCGGTTCCACCGGTACGCTCGTGGTGACGCGCAACAAGCTCAGCTTCGATCGGGCGATCGTGGCGCCCTACCGTGTGCTCGGCGACAGTGCGGTGCAGGCGACCTTTACCGACAATGAGATACGCGTGACCGCGGCCCAAACCCCCGGCACGATCGCGATCGCCGATACCGCACCGGCCGCCGGCGAGCACCGCGCCGAGATTTCGCGCAACAGTGTGATCGACACGGGCAAGGACACCGCGTTGCCGATCGTGCTGTTCGGGACGGCGGGGCATGCCACCGTCACCGGCAACACGGTCAGCGCAGTTTATGTGGAAGCCAAAGCGCTGGGTGTTGTTTCGGGCAACCGCACGCGCGGCGGGGCGGCGGCAGCGGTGGCGGGGCTGCCGCCGGCATTCGTGCCTACGGCGACTGAACCCGAGCCTCTGCCGGAGCGGGCGCCGACTGACGATACGCCGTGATGCCCCGAGCGCCTGCGTGAAGATCCTGCATGTCGCGCAGAAGACGAAGGGCGGCGTCGCGACGCATATGGCGCAACTCGTCGTGGCGCAGGCGGCTGAGCACGGCGTCGGCAACGTCGTGATCGTCGTCGGCGAGGACGAGAGGCACTTTTTCGAAGCGATCCCGCAATCGACCTTGCGCCTGTTCCGCAGTTCCGCGCGTCGGCCGGGCGCGTTCGCGGGCATGGCGCGGTTCGCGCACCGCGTCATCGCGGCGGAGCGGCCCGATATCCTCCACATCCACAGCACCTTCGCCGGCGTGCTGATCCGTGCGCGCTACCTGTTCATGCGCGCCGAGCGGCGGCCGGCGATCGTCTATTGCGCGCACGGCTGGGCGTTCAACATGCAGATCCCCGCGTGGCAGAAGCGGATTTACGTCGCCATCGAGCGGCTGCTCGCGCGGGTTACCGATCGCATCCTGTGCATCTCACGCTTCGAGCAGGACAGTGCCATCGCGGTCGGACTGCCGGCGGCGAAGCTGGCGATGGTATACAACGGCCTGCCGCCGCTCGATGGCGATGTGGCGCCGGCGGCGGGGTTCGAGTCCACCACGCTCAACCTGTTGTTCATCGGGCGGACCACGCCGCAAAAGGGCTTGCCGGACCTGTTCGCGGCGATGGCATTGCTTGGCGACCGGGCGATCCATTTGCACACCGTCGGCGACAGGATGGACGAAACGCGGTCCGCCCGGTCCAATATCACCGAGCACGGCTGGAAACCACGCGAACTGCTGCCGGGCTATATCGCCGCGGCCGATGCGATCGTGATGCCGTCGCGTTGGGAGGGCTTCGGACTCGCCGCGATCGAGGCGATGCGGCAGGCGCGGCCGGTGGTGGCGAGCGACGCGGATGCGCTGCCGGAGATCGTGCGCCCCGGCATTTCGGGCTATTTGTATCCGCGTGGGAACGTAGCAGCGTTGGCGGACGTTCTGGCGGGGCTTGATCGCGCTGAATTGCGCGCGCTCGGGCGGAGCGGGCGCGATCTGTTCCTGGCGGAGTTTACTGAAGAACGTATGATCGCGAAGGTTGCGCATCTCTACCGCGGCATCGCGGCCACCCAACCGGCAAAGAAAGTTGACTCTTTGTTGGATTTGACTAAGTAATACGTAGGTTTCAGATATTCAGGGAGGCAGATCATGAAGACGTTCGTTGCGATCGCAACCGCCAGTTGCATGCTCATGGCTACCTCCGCGCCCGTGATGGCCGCGCCGGTGGCGCAGCCCGCCGTCGCTATGCAGGATGCGCCGACGACCGGCGTTCGCGCCAAGCTGGTCGAGCGCGCGGCGTATACCCCGCGCAAGAAGTCCAAGAAATTCCTCGAGGTCGGCACGATTCTGGTCGGAATCGGCGCGCTGTTCGCGATCTCGACCGGGACTTGCGCCGCCGCCGGCGGTTGCTACAGCGACCACCCCGCCAGCTCCTGATTTTTCCGCGTTTTAGCGGCAGCGGATTGAACCCCGGCGATACACGGTATCGCCGGGGTTTTTCACGTCTGGACGCAATCAGGCGATCGTCGGCACCATGCCGCCCTCGACGCGGATCGCCGCGCCGTTGGTGACCGCCGCGAGCGGACTGGCGAGGAACGCGGTCATCGCGGCGACTTCCTCAGCTTCGATCAGGCGGCGGATCAGCGACAGGGGACGCAGCTTTTCGAAGAACTCGGCCTCGCGCTCGGCTTCCGACGCGTCCTTGTTGGAGACGGTCGAGCGGATGAACTCGACGATCCCTTCCGAGCGAGTCGGCCCGGGCTGCACGGTGTTGACCGTAACGCCGGTGCCGCGCGTCTGCTCGGCAAGCCCGCGCGAGATCGCGAGCTGGGCGGTCTTGGTCATGCCGTAATGGACCATCTCCGCCGGGATGAGCTGCGCGCTCTCGCTGGCGATGAAGATCACGCGGCCCCAATTGGCCTCCAGCATCTTCGGGAAATAATGGCGCGACAGACGGATGCCGCTCATCACGTTGATCTCGAAGAACCGGAACCAGTCGGCGTCGGTGATGTCGACGAAGGGCTTGGCCTCGTAGATGCCGAGATTGTTGACGAGAATGTCGACGGCGGGCACCGCCGCGATCAGCGCCTCGCAGCCCTCCGCCGTGCCCGCATCGGCGAGCACCGCGCGGGTGGCGCCGACCTTCGCGGCGGCGGCATCGAGCTTGTCCTGGGCGCGGCCGGTGACGATCACCTCGGCACCCTCGGCGGCGAGCCGCTCGGCGATGGCGAGGCCGATACCGGCGGTCGAGCCGGTGACGAGTGCCGTCTTGCCCTTGAGTTGCAGGTCCATTGTCCAAAACCTCCGTTGGAATGACGAAGGAGGAGATATGCCGGCGCGGCATTGATGATTAGCCGGCAGCAGCGCACAATAGAAGTGATCTGCGATCATGAGGGCGCGACATGGACAACCGCATCGGCGACATGCAGACCTTCCTCGCTGTCACCGAGGGCGGCAGCTTCGCCGCCGCCGCCAAGGCACTGCGCCTCACGCCATCGGCGGTGAGCCGCAGCATCGCGCGGCTCGAAGCGCGACTCGGCGTCCTGCTGGTCCAGCGCACCACGCGCTCGCTTTCGCTGACGCCGGAGGGGGAATCGTACCGCAGCCGCATCTCGGCGCTGCTCGCCGAGGTCGATGCCGTTGAACAAAGCCTCGGGCGCGAGCAGGACCGGCCGCGCGGCTTGCTGCGCGTCAACGCCGCCGTGCCATTCGGCGTGCATTGCCTGCTGCCGATGCTGCCGCGTTTCCTCGACGCCAATCCCGAGGTGACGGTCGATCTTGCCCTCTCCGACACGCTGGTCGATCTGATCGAGGAGCGTGCCGACATCGCGATCCGAATCGGCCCGTTGCGCGACACGCGGCTGCGCGCGAAGAAGCTCGGCCATAGCACGATGGTGCTGGTGGCCAGCCCCGGTTACCTCGCGCGGCGCGGCATGCCGCGCGACCCCGGCGCGCTATCGCAGCACATCTGCCTCAAGTTCAGCTTCCGCCGCAGCGTCGATTCGTGGCCGTTCCTGAGCGGCGGGCGAGTCGTGCAGCGGCCGGTCGATGGGCCGTTCCTCGGCAATTCGGGTGAAGTCGTGCGGCTGATGGCGATGGCCGACGGCGGCATCGCGCGATTGGGCCGCTTCCATGTCGCGGGGGATCTTGCCGCCGGGCGGCTGGTCGAGGTTCTGGCGGAATCCAATCCGGGCGACGGCGAGGATATCCATGCGCTCTACAGCGGGCATGACCGGCTGGCGCTGCGGGTGCGGGCGTTTCTCGACTTTCTCGATGCGGAGTTGCGCCTGGCGGAATGAGCGTCGCCCCGGCGGAGGCCAGGGCCGTTCTGAAATTTGGCGGGCGGGTGGCCTACATGCAGCGGCCTCGGCCCCTTCGACTGGCTGGCAAGCCAGCTGCTCAGGACAGGCTTCGCCGGGGCGACGATGCAATACCTTGCGCCGACGCCGCGCGCCGGTATGAAGGCGGTACTCACATGGACCCGGTGCGATTCCGGGTGGCTATTCCGGCCGCCGATCCGCCGGACAATGACAGGCGTCCGCCTCGCGACGCCTGCCTCATGGTATTTCCAATGACTCACATTTTGTCCCGCTGGCGCGGCGAATGGTTCGCCGACGCCACCGAAGCCCGGCGCGAGATGCTCGCCGGCATCGTCGTCGCGCTTGCGCTGATCCCGGAAGCGATCGGCTTTTCCGTCATCTCGGGTGTCGATCCGCGCGTCGGCCTGTATGCCTCGGTCGCGATCGCGATCGTGTCCGCCTTCATCGGCGGGCGGCCGGCGATGATCTCGGCCGCGACCGCTGCGGTCGCGGTGCTGGTGACGCCGCTGGTGCGCGATCACGGCCTGCAATATCTGTTCGCGGCGACGATCCTGATGGGCGTGTTCCAGATGATCGCGGGCGCATTGCGGCTCGACCTGCTGATGCAGTTCGTGTCGCGCTCGGTCATCACCGGCTTCGTCAACGCGCTCGCGATCCTGATCTTCATGGCGCAGCTTCCGCAGTTCGTGGGCGTGACGTGGCACACCTATGCGATGGTCGCGGGCGGGCTCGCGATCATCTACCTGCTGCCGCGCATCACCAAAGCGGTGCCCTCCCCGCTGGTCGCGATCCTCGTGCTGGCGGCGATCGGCATCGCTTTGGGGCTGCCGGTGCGGACCGTCTCCGACATGGGCCGCTTGCCGGAGGGTCTGCCGAGCCTGACGTGGCCGCAGGTGCCGCTGACGCTGGAGACGCTGCGAATCATCCTGCCCTATGCGCTGACGATGGCGGCGGTCGGGCTGCTCGAATCGATGATGACCGCGCAGATCGTCGACGACATGACCGGCACCGGCAGCGACAAGCGCCGCGAATGTTTCGGCCAGGGCAGCGCCAACATCGCCGCCGCATTGGTCGGCGGGATGGGCGGCTGCGCGATGATTGGCCAGTCGGTGATCAACGTCACCTCGGGCGGGCGCAAGCGGCTGTCGACCTTCACCGCCGGCGCGTTCCTGCTGTTCCTGCTCGCGGTGCTGGGGCCGTGGGTGGGGCGAATCCCGATGCCCGCGTTGGTCGCCGTGATGGTGATGGTGTCGATCGGCACGTTCAGTTGGAATTCGATTCCCAATTTGCGCCGCCACCCGCCGACATCTTCGGTGGTGATGCTGGCGACGGTCGCGGTTGTCGTGGCGACTCACGATCTCGCGCGCGGCGTGCTGGTGGGCGTGCTGCTGTCGGGCATCTTCTTCGCCGGCAAGGTGCGGCGGATGTTCGCGGTCGAGCGGATCGCCGACGGCGACGCCGCGACCTACCGCGTGACGGGTCAGATCTTCTTCGCCTCGGTCGATCGCTTCACGCGCGCGTTCGCCGGGGATGAGCCGGCGCCGCGCGTGACGATCGACGTGTCGGCGGCGCATTTCTGGGACATTTCGGGCGTGGGCGCGCTCGACAAGGCGGTGGCGCGGCTGCGGCAGGGCGGCGCGCAGGTCGCGGTGATCGGCTATAATCAGGCGAGCGCCGATCTGGTCGATCGTTTCGCGCTCCACGACAAGACCGGCGTCGAGATGGGCGTGGTGCCGCATTAACGCTTGCTCCCCCTGCCCGCTTTCCGCCATTCGGCGCCCATGACATTCCGTGTGGACATGGGCACCGACGCGAACGGCGGCGCGGTGACGATTGACCTTGAGGAACTGCTCGCGACGCGGCTGCTGGTGCAAGGCAATTCGGGTTCGGGCAAATCCTATCTGCTGCGCCGTCTGCTGGAAGGCAGCGGGCGCGAGGTTCAGCAGATCATCATCGATCCCGAGGGTGATTTCGTCACGCTTTCGGGGCCGTATGGCCATGTCGTGATCGAGGCGGTCGACTATTCGATCGCCGAGATCACGCGCTTCGCCGCGCGCGCGCGCGAGCATCGCTCATCGGTGGTGTTGAGTCTCGAGGGTCTCGAGATGGAGGGACAGATGCGCTGCGCCGCCGCCTTCCTGATGGGATTGTTCGATGCGCCGCGCGAACATTGGTATCCTGCGTTGGTGGTGATCGACGAGGCGCAGATCTTCGCGCCCGCCGCCGGTGCTGAAGTGACCGAGGAGGTGCGCCGCGCCTCGCTGTCGGCGATGGCGAATTTGATGTCGCGCGGGCGCAAGCGTGGCCTCGCCGGCATCATCGCGACTCAGCGACTTGCCAAATTGTCGAAGAACGTCGCGGCGGAAGCGTCGAACTTCCTGATGGGACGGACCTTCCTCGACATCGACATGGCGCGCGCGGCCGATCTGCTCGGCATGGAGCGGCGGCAGGCGGAACAGATCCGCGACCTGACGCGCGGCACCTTTCTGGGGCTGGGGCCGGCGATCGCGCGACGGCCGATCATGGTCAGGATCGGGCAGGTACTCACCTCGGCGCGCAGCAGCAGCCCGGTGCTGACGCCGCTTCCGCAAGCGCAGGGCACCGACATGCGCGACCTGCTGATGACCGAGGTCGAGGTCGACGAGCCGACCTTGTTCATGCACGCCGCCGCCAACCCGCCGCCGCCGCGCCCGGCCGCATCGGCCGACCTGATGGACAGCGTGATCGCGCGCCCCGAGCCGGTTCGCGCCGAGCCGGAGCCGGAGATCACGCCCGAGGAGCGCGAGCAGATCATCGTCGATGTGCTGCGCGCGATCGCGGAAGACCCCGAATCGGGCGGGCGCGCGGCGGCGGTGCTGTATCAGGATTTCCAGGTGCGCTGCCGGATGGTCGGGGTGCGGCGCGCACCGCTCGATCCATCGGCGTTCGCACGCCGGCTGGCAGCGGCGCGGGCGGGGATTTTCGAGGGGCTCGACGGCGAATGGGCGCAGGCGCTCGCCGTCGCGGCGACCTTGCCCGACGACATGCTCGGCGCGTTCCTGCTGGTGGCGCGCGCGGCGCGCGAGGGCACGCCCTGCCCGACCGACGAGCAGATCGCGCGAATCTACGGCACGAGTTCGCTGGGCCGGGCGCGGCGGGTGATGAGCTATATCGAGGGGCGCGACATCTTCGTGACTCGGGTGGACCTGTCGGGGCGACGATCGATCACGATTCCCGGGCTGGGCTGGACGACCGAGTCGACCGAGGCTTGAAGAAATAAGAATTCGCGCAGAGGCGCAGAGGACGCAGAAAGAAGAGATAGAGAAGAGATGTAGCGGCCGAAGGCCGCAGGAGCATGAACCGGACGACCGGCGCGCGCCGTCGCGGATCGCGTTACCGCCTCTGCGTCCTCTGCGCCTCTGCGCGAACCAGACTTCTTTAGGCCAGGTGCGACGGAAACTCACACCGCCCAGGCGGCGACGTCCTCTTCCTGTCCGATCAGCGCGAGGCCGTTGGCGATCGAGGTGAGTTCGCCGCCGCTTGCGATCCGGTCTTCGCCGAAGCGCTGGGTGAACAGCGCACGCACGCTCGGGATCAGCGAGGTCCCGCCGGTCAGGAAGACTCGGTCGATGCCGCTTTCGTCCACGCCGGCCTGGGCGAGCGCGCGGTCCACCGTCGCCTTCATCCGGGCGAGATCGGCGGCGATCCAGCCTTCGAACTCGGCGCGGGTGACGGTCGCGTCGATCCGCACGTCCTCGCCGTCGAAGTGGAAATCGGCGGCGTCGTCGCGTGACAGCGCGCGCTTGAGCTGGCCGACCGAATCGTAGAGCCGGTAACCCTGTTCCTGCTCGATGATCGCGATCATCCGCCCGATCGCCTCGGGATCGAGCGCGGAGCGTTGCAGCTTGCGCAGTTCCTCCAGCGTGCGGCGGTTGCGCATCAACGCGAGCCGCGACCAATCACTGAAATCGGCGAAATAGCCGCGCGGGATTTCGAGCTGCTTGTCGAACGAGCGATAGAGGCCGCCGAAGCCGAGGATCGGCAGTACGAGCTTGTCGACGATTCGCGAATCGAACTGGTCCCCGGCGATGCCGATGCCGGCGTGGCCCAGCGGGGTGCAGCGCTTGGGCGAACCCGGCGGCGCGACTCGCACCACCGAGAAATCGCTGGTGCCGCCGCCGAAATCCGCGACGAGGATGGTCGCGCTGTCCTCAAGCCGGGCGGCGTAGCTGAATGCGGCGCCGAGCGGTTCGTAGACGTAATGGATCTCGGCGCCGAAGCCGGCGAACATCGCGTCGTAGCGCTGCCGCGCGAGCGCCTCGTCGGGGCGCGCGCCGGCATAATGGACCGGACGCCCGACGACGACGCGGCTCGGCGGTGTGGCGAGCGCGCCGCCGGCGTGGGCCGACAGCTTGGCGAGGAACAGCTTGCCGAGTTCCTCGAAGCGGAAGCGTTTGTCGAACACCGAGGCGTGTTCGAAGGTCGCGCTGGCGGCGACCGACTTGAACGATTGCAGGAAGCGGCTGCCCTGCGGGTATTCGAGATAGTCGGCGATCGCCCACGGCCCGGCCTCATAGGCGAGGCCGTCCTCCTCCCAGAAGCACAGCGCCGAGCGGAACACCGCGCTGGTTTCCTCGGGCGCGGCGAAGTCGACCAGATGCGGCTGCCCGTCGGCACGCACGCGCGCGACGACGCTGTTGGTCGTTCCGAAATCGAGGCCGATCGCGTCTTGCACTGTGCTGTCCTCATCGGCTGGCCGGGCCGGCGGCTAATGCCGATCTGGCCGCGAAACGCAAGTGTGCTACACGTCAGCGCATGGCCGAGATCATCAACCTGAGGACCGCCCGCAAGGCGAAAGCGCGCACGCAAGCCGCCGCCACCGCCGCGCAGAACCGCACGCTGCACGGGCGCACGCTGGCGCAGAAGCGGGCCGAGGAGACCGAAGCGGAGCATCGCGAGCGCACGCTCGACGGCGCGAAAATCGCGGAATGAGGCTCGACGATCTGTTCGTGCGCTATTTCGGCAGCGATGATCTCGACTCGGTCTCGCCGGATGCGTTGCAGGCTGGCGCGGAACGGTTGCGCGTCGAGTTCGGGCTGGAGACCGATCGCGGGCGGCGCTTCGGCATGTGGGCGCTGATGCAGATGCTGGGGGTGGCACCCGATCTCGACGTGGCGTTCAAGGATGCGGCTGACCGCGATGCGGCGCGGACGCTGATGGAGCTGTCGGAGCGGGCGGAGGAATAGCTCTCCCTGCTCTCAAAACGTCATGCCAGCGCAAGCTGGCATCTCCCCCTGGCTGTCGCAGCGCCCGCCCCAGAGAGACCCCAGCTTGCGCTGGGGTGACGACGCGGGAGGCGTCACGCCATTTCGAGGATCACCGCGTCCACCGCGAGGCTTTCGCCCGGCGCTGCATTCACCGCCTTTACCACACCGGCCTTTTCAGCGCGCAGGATGTTCTCCATCTTCATCGCCTCGACGACCGCGAGCGGCTGGCCGGCTTCGACAGAATCGCCTTCGGCCACGTAGAGCTTCTGGAGCAGCCCCGGCATCGGGCAGAGCAGGAACTTCGACAGATCGGGCGGCACCTTGACGAGCAGGTGCCTGGCATAGGGCGCGACATGCGCGGGCAGGACGCGGGCGATGTGGATCGCGCCGCGCGCGTTGAGCCGGAAGCCGGTGCGGGTCTTCGCGATCTTGACGAACAGCGGCGTGCCATCAACCTCCGCCTCGATCACGCGGTCGCCCGGCGTATATTCCATCGCGATGTCGATCTCGGTGCCGTCGACGGTGATCGCATCCTCCGACACCGCGACCGTGTGGTCCTTGCCCGCGATCCGCACCACCCAGTCGGCCGGCGGATCGAGCCGCTGGCCGAGCTGGCCGTCGGTGCGGCGGGCGCGATCGGCCTCGGCCGTCGCCGCGAATGCCGCCACCGCCGCCAGGTCGGCGAGCAGAGCGGGCGCGGCCGGCGCGCCGGTGAAGCCGTCGGGATATTCCTCGGCGATGAAGCCGGTGGTGATGTTGCCTGAGCGGAAGCGATCGTGCTGCATCAGCGCCGACAGGAAATCCAGATTGTTGCCCGGCCCGTCGATCTCGAACCGGTCGAGTGCGGCGATCTGGAGGTCGATCGCGCCCTCGCGGGTGTCGGCATGAGTGATGAGCTTGGCGATCATCGGATCGTAGAACATGCTGACCTCGCCGCCTTCCGTCACGCCGTCATCGACGCGGACGTATTCGGCGCCCTTCTGCACCGGGCCGTAGGCCGGGCGGTCGTCGGCGGGCGGATCGTAATGGACGAGCCGGCCGA
Organism: Sphingomonas panacis; assembly: GCF_001717955.1. Lineage (NCBI taxonomy): Bacteria > Pseudomonadati > Pseudomonadota > Alphaproteobacteria > Sphingomonadales > Sphingomonadaceae > Sphingomonas > Sphingomonas panacis. The sequence continues at coordinate 1,946,563 of NZ_CP014168.1, read as the reverse complement.
TCGAGGGAAGGAAGCCGCGATACGGGTCTTCGGCATACACGCGGTTCTCGATCGCCCAGCCGGTCAGCGTCACGTCCTTCTGCTGGAAGGGCAGCTTCTCCCCGGCGGCGACGCGGATCATCAGCTCGACCAGGTCGAGCCCGGTGATCGCCTCGGTAACGGGATGCTCGACCTGAAGCCGGGTGTTCATTTCGAGGAAGTAAAAGCCCTTCCCCGTCTTGTCCGCGCCCGACACGATCAGCTCGACCGTGCCGGCGCTGTAGTAACCGACCGCGCGGGCGAGCGCGACCGCCTGCTCGCCCATGCTTTTACGCATCGCGGGCGTGACGAACGGCGAGGGCGCTTCCTCGACGACCTTCTGGTGACGGCGCTGGATCGAACATTCGCGCTCGCCGAGATAGACGATGTTGCCGTGCTGATCGCCCATCACCTGAATTTCGATGTGGCGCGGGCTTTCGATGAACTTCTCGATGAAGACGCGGTCATCGCCGAAGCTGGCGAGGCCTTCGCGTTTGGTCGCCTCGAAGCCTTCGCGAACGTCCTTCTCGCTCCAGGCGAGCCGCATACCCTTGCCGCCGCCGCCGGCCGAGGCCTTCATCATCACCGGATAGCCGATGTCGGTGGCGATCTTCACCGCCTCCTCGGTATCGGCGATCTCGCCGAGGAAACCGGGGACGACGTTGACGCCCGCCGCCTTGGCCAGCTTCTTCGATTCGATCTTGTCGCCCATCGCCGCGATCGCTTTCGGGGGAGGTCCGACGAAGGCGATGCCGGCCTCGGCGCAGGCACGCGCGAAGCTCTCGCGTTCGGAGAGGAAGCCGTAGCCGGGGTGGATACAGTCGGCGCCGGTTTCCTGGGCGGCGAGCAGGATCAGTTCGGCCTTGAGATAGCTCTCCGCCGCTGGTGCCGGCCCGAGCCGAACCGCCTCGTCCGCCATCAGCACGTGCGGGGCGCGGGCGTCGGCGTCCGAATAGACCGCGACGGTGGCGATGCCCATCGCCTTGGCGGTGCGCATCACGCGGCATGCGATTTCGCCACGGTTGGCGACCAGGATTTTCTTGAACATTATTGCCCGGACCTCTCAAGTACCTGCTTGACGGCCCGTCGTGCGAGCCAATGACAGAAAACCAACGTAAAGACGGCGTAGAGCGAGGCCGGAACCGAATTGGCGAGCATCACCATCCAATATGGCGCAGCGTCGATGCCGGCTATCGGATTGATGATCGACCAGAACCAGGCAATGCCCTCCCAGTAAATCGCAGATGCTACTGCGAACAGAATTGAAAGACGGCGAACTCGTATCATTCGTTAGCCATCAGCCCCTTGAGCTGGAGCCGCCGCGCATTGGTGAGCGCGGTCTTGCACTGTGCGACGATCAGCGCCTGCCGCACGTCACCGGCGTGGACGCCGCCTTCGACCCGGCAGGCGGCATCGCGATAGCTGATCCACGCGCGCTGGCTGGTGAGCAGCGCGTCGGCATAAGCGAAGTGGCTGCGGCGGTGGTCCTGCGCGTCCTTGCCCTTCATGAAGGCGTTGGTGATGCGCCACTGGTTCGCCATCGCGCTATCGGCCGCTTTGTAGTCGGCGAGCGCGCGCTGGGTCTGCGGGCCGGGCGTGGCGGTCGGTTTGGGTGTCGGAGGCGCCGTCGCGGCGGCGAGCGCGAACATCAGCACGCGGTGCAGCCCCCCGCCGACGCCTTCGCGGCGCGCGCCGGCTCCTCGCCCTGCATCGCGACGACGCCGAGCTTGGCGAACAGCGCGGCGTCGGCGCTGTCGCCGCGATTGCCGGTGGTGAGCAGCCGATCGCCGGTGAAGATCGAGTTGGCGCCCGCCATGAAGCACAACGCCTGCGTGGCCTCGCTCATGCTCTCGCGGCCCGCCGACAAGCGCACCATCGATAGCGGCATGGTGATGCGCGCGACCGCGACCGTGCGGACGAATTCGATGTCGTCGATCTGCGCGAGCGGGGTGTCGGCGAGCATGTCGCCGAGCACGGTGCCCTTGACCGGCACGAGCGCATTGACCGGGACGCTCTCGGGGTGGCGCGGCAAGGTGGCGAGCGCGTGGACGAAGCCGACGCGATCCCCGCGGGTCTCGCCCATGCCGACGATACCGCCGCAGCACACGTTGATGCCCGCCTCGCGCACGTTCTCCAGCGTATCGAGCCGGTCCTGGAAGGTGCGCGTGGTGATGACCTCGCCGTACTTCTCGGGCGAGGTATCGATATTGTGGTTGTAGTAATCGAGCCCGGCGTCGGCGAGCTGCGCGGCTTGGCCCGGCGTCAGCATGCCGAGCGTCATGCAGGTTTCCATCCCCATCTGGCGCACGCCCTTCACCATCTCGACGATGGCGGGCATGTCCTTGTCCTTCGGGTTGCGCCACGCCGCACCCATGCAGAAGCGCTGCGAGCCGGCGTCCCGCGCCTGCGCCGCCGATTGCAGCACCGCGCGGACGTCCATCAGCTTCGACGCCTTGAGCTCGGTTTCGGCCGAGGCGGACTGGTTGCAATAGCCGCAATCCTCGGGGCAGCCGCCGGTCTTGATCGACAAGAGCGTGCAAAGCTGCACCTGCGAGGGGGTGTGGTGCGCGCGGTGGACGGTCTGCGCGCGGAACATCAGTTCGTCGAACGGGAGCGCGAACAGGTCGGCGATTTCGGCGCGGGTCCAATCCGTCCTTACGCTCCCCTCCCTGGAAGGGAGGGGCTGGGGGTGGGTCGGTGTGGGGGGTACGGACTCGTTCTCCAACGAGCCGATCCACCCCCGGCCCCTCCCTTCCAGGGAGGGGAGATCAATGACATCACGCATTACGCAACTTCCTCGACTGGTGGCATATTGTGCCCGAGCAACTTCAACACCTCGCCCGCGGCGTCCACCAGATTCGTGCCGGGGCCGAAAATCCCCTGCACGCCCGCATCGCGCAGGCCCTGATAATCCTGCGCCGGGATCACGCCGCCCGCGATCACCTTGATATCGCTGCGCCCGGCCTCGCGCAGATGGCCGATCAGTTCGGGAATCAGCGTCTTGTGGCCGGCGGCGAGGCTGGATGCGCCGACCACGTCGACATCGCTCGCGATGGCGAGATCGGCGGCTTCCTTGGGCGTCTGGAACAAGGGCCCCGGCACCACCTCGAAACCGAGATCGCCGAACGCCGAGGAGACGAGGTTGGCGCCGCGATCATGCCCGTCCTGCCCCATCTTGGCGACGAGCAGGCGCGGACGGCGGCCCTTGGCGCGCGTGACCGAGCCGACGCCGTCGATCAGCCCCTGCCACTTGGCGTCGTCGCCATATGCGCCGCCATAGATGCCCGAGACCGGGGTCGGCTTGGTGCCGTAGCGACCGAACACATCCTCCATCGCCTGGCTGATCTCGCCGAGCGTGGCGCGCTGGCGGGCGCATTCGACCGCCAGTTCGAGCAGGTTGGCGGTGCCGCGCGCGCCCTCGCGCAGCGCATCGAGCGCGGCCTGGCATTTCGCCTCGTCGCGACCCGCCTTGGAGGTCTTGATGCGCGCGATCTGTGCCTCGCGCACGGCATGGTTGTCGACATCGAGGAAATCGATCGGATCTTCCTGCGCCAGCTTGTACTTGTTGACGCCGACGATCACGTCCTCGCCGCGATCGACGCGGGCGGCGCGGCCGGCGCTCGCTTCCTCGATCATCGCCTTGGGCCATCCCGCCGCGACCGCCTTGGCCATGCCGCCCTCGGCCTCGACGCGCTCGATGATTTCCCACGCCTTGTCGACGAGCTGCTGAGTCAGGCTCTCGATATAATAGCTGCCGCCGAGCGGATCGACGACCTTGGTCATCCCCGTCTCTTCCTGAATCACGATCTGCGTGTTGCGCGCGATGCGGGCCGAGAAATCGGTCGGCAGCGCGATCGCCTCGTCGAGCGCGTTGGTGTGAAGGCTCTGCGTCCCACCGAGCATCGCCGCCATCGCCTCGATCGTGGTGCGCATGACGTTGTTGTAGGGGTCTTGCTCGGTGAGGCTGACGCCGCTGGTCTGGCAGTGGGTGCGCAGCATTTTCGAGCGCTCGTCCTGCGCGCCCAATTGCGTCATCACGCGGTGCCACAGCACGCGCGCGGCGCGCAGCTTGGCGATCTCCATGAAGAAGTTCATGCCGATCGCGAAGAAGAAGCTGAGCCGTCCGGCGAACTTGTCGATATCGAGGCCCGAGGCGACGCCGTATTTCACATATTCCATGCCGTCGGCGATGGTAAAGGCAAGCTCCTGCACCTGCGTCGCGCCGGCTTCCTGCATGTGATAGCCGCTGATCGAGATGCTGTTGAACTTGGGCATCTCGCGGCTGGTGTAGCCGAAAATGTCCGAGATGATCCGCATCGAGGGTTCGGGCGGGTAGATGTAGGTGTTGCGGACCATGAACTCCTTGAGGATGTCGTTCTGGATGGTCCCGTCGAGCTGCGCGCGCGGCACGCCCTGCTCCTCGCCCGCGACGATGAAGAAGGCGAGGATCGGGATCACCGCGCCGTTCATCGTCATCGAGACCGACATCTGATCGAGCGGGATGCCGTCGAACAGGATCTTCATGTCGTCGATCGTGTCGATCGCCACGCCGGCCTTGCCGACATCGCCGGTGACGCGCGGATGGTCCGAGTCATAGCCGCGGTGCGTGGCGAGATCGAACGCGACCGACAGGCCCTTCTGCCCGGCCTTGAGGTTGCGGTGGTAGAAAGCATTCGATGCCTCGGCGGTCGAGAAGCCGGCATATTGGCGGATCGTCCACGGCCGGCCCGCGTACATCGAGGCGCGCACGCCGCGCGTGAACGGCGCGAAACCGGGCAGGCCGGGGTCGAGATCGGCGACGTCCTCGGCGGTGTAGAGCGGCTTGACGTCGATCCCCTCGGGCGTTTGCCAGGTGAGATCCTTGCCCTTCACCTCTTTCGCGGCGGCGGCGGACCATTGGTCGAGCGTGGGTTTATCGGTCACCGCTAATACTCCGTTCTTTCCCGCGCATCCGGACCCGTTCGCCCCGAGCGAAGTCGAGGGACAGGCCCCGAGCGCTGTCGTTCGTTGCCCATGCCTCGACTTCGCTCGGCACGAACGGTTGAGCGAGGCACCAGATCACAGCGGAATGTTGTCGTGCTTCTTCCACGGATTCTCGAGGCTCTTGTTCTTGAGCTTGCGCAGGCCGAGCGCAATCCGCCGCCGCGTGGAATGCGGCTGGATCACCTCGTCGATGAAGCCCTTGCTCGCGGCGACGAACGGGTTGGCGAAGCGCGCCTCATATTCGGCGGTCTTCTCGGCAATGCCGTCGGCGTTGAGGCCGCGGAAGATGATCTCGACCGCGCCTTTCGCGCCCATCACCGCGATCTCGGCGGTCGGCCAGGCGTAGTTGAGGTCGCCGCGCAGATGCTTCGAGCTCATCACGTCATAGGCGCCGCCGTAAGCCTTGCGCGTGATGACCGTGATCTTGGGGACGGTCGCCTCGCCATATGCGAACAGCAGCTTGGCGCCGTGCTTGATGATGCCCGAATGCTCCTGCCCGACGCCGGGCAGGAAGCCGGGCACGTCGACGAAGGTGACGATCGGGATCTCGAACGCGTCGCAGAAGCGCACGAACCGCGCCGCCTTCTTGGACGAATTGATGTCGAGACAGCCGGCCAGCACCATCGGCTGGTTGGCGACGATGCCGATCGTGCGGCCTTCGATCCGGCCGAAGCCGGTGATGATGTTGCCCGCGTGCGCGGGCTGGACCTCGAAGAAATCGCCTTCGTCGACGGTTTTGCGGATCAGCTCGTGCATGTCGTAGGGCTGGTTGGCGGAGGCCGGGATCAGCGTGTCGAGGCTGTCCTCGATCCGGTCCCACGGGTCCGACGTAGGCCGTTCTGGCACCGGCGACTGGTTCGACGACGGCAGGAAATCGATGAAGTCGCGCGCGGCGAGCAACGTCTCGATATCGTCTTCGAGCGCGAGATCGGCGACCGAGGATTTGGTGGTGTGGGTGATCGCGCCGCCCAGCGCCTCCTGCGTGACGACCTCGTTGGTGACGGTCTTCACCACGTCGGGGCCGGTGACGAACATGTACGACGAATCCTTCACCATGAAGATGAAGTCGGTCATCGCCGGCGAATAGACCGCGCCGCCCGCGCACGGCCCCATGATGAGGCTGAGCTGCGGCACCACGCCGCTCGCCAGCACGTTGCGCTGGAACACCTCGGCATAGCCGGCCAGGCTGGCGACGCCCTCCTGGATTCGCGCGCCGCCCGAATCGTTGATGCCGATAACGGGGGCGCCGACCTTCATCGCCATGTCCATGACCTTGCAGATCTTGGTCGCGTGGCGTTCGGACAGCGAGCCGCCGAACACGGTGAAATCCTGGCTGAACACGAAGACGAGCCGGCCGTTGATCGTGCCCGATCCGGTGACGACGCCGTCGCCCGGCACGATCTGGTCCTGCATGCCGAAGTCGGTGCAATTGTGCTCGACGTACATGTCATATTCTTCGAACGAGCCGTGATCGAGCAGCACGTCGAGCCGTTCGCGCGCGGTCAGCTTGCCCTTGGCGTGCTGGGCGGCGACGCGCTTCTCACCGCCACCGGCTTTCGCGGCGGCGCGCTTGCGGTCGAGTTCGGCGATCGTTGCGGACATCAGGGTCTCCTGTAGGCATGCCCTCTCTTCGCGCTCGGCGGCGTGCGCGCAACTGTGATCTTGCAAAGTTGTGCGAGACCCGTTTGCAAACTATGCGATACCCAGCCCGTTCGCCCTGAGCCCGTCGAAGGGCGTGTTCCAAGCGGTACCGCCTGGGGCACGTGCTTCGATAAACTCAGCACGAACGGCAGGGGAATTGCAGCCGGACGGAATTGATGGCGACCAGACGAATCTATGCCGGCCACGAACTGCGCGCCTTGCGCGACCGGCTCGGCATCAGCCAGGCGGCGATGGCGGCGCGGATCGGGCTGTCGGTGAGCTACCTGTCGCAGATCGAGAGCGGCCACCGCCCGCTCACCCCGCGCGTGCTGGCGGCGTTGTCGAGCGAGGCGCCGGCGCATTGGGCGCCGCTCGACCCCAACGACGATCGTCGGCTGTTCGCCGAAGCGCTCGACGCCGCCGCCGATCCGAGCGTGCCCGCCGAACCGATCGACGAGGCGACCTTGCGCCGGGCGACGCAGCAGCAGCCACGCCTCGCCCGCCGGCTGGTCGCCACGCACCAGGCGCTCCTGCGCGCGCAGGAGCAGTTACGTATCCTCGACGATCAGCTCGATTCGAGCGCGAGCGCGACCGACCATCTGCCGTGGAACGCGGTGCGCGACTGGTTCAACGACGCCAGCAACTATGTCGACGCGATCGACCGCCGCGCCGAGGCGCTCGCCGCACGGATCGACGATCGCGACCCGGCGGCGGCGATCGCCGCGCGGCTACACACGGACTACGGAATCGCCACCGAATATGTCGATGCGCCCGATCTGGTACGCGCGTTCGATGCCGAGGCGCGCGTGCTGCGGATCGACGGCGGCCAGCCGCCCGAAACGATCCGCTTCGCGCTGGCGGACCGCTATATGCGGCTCGCGGCGACCGATCTGGTCGCCGAGATCGTCGATACGTCCGACATCGGTTCCGATTCGGGGCGGCAATTGCTGACGGCGGGCCTGTTCAACTATGCGGCGGGCGCGCTGCTGATGCCGTATGAGGTGTTCCGTACCGCCGCGCGCGCGATGCGCCACGATATCGACCGGCTCCGGCGCCGGTTCGGCACCAGCTTCGAACAGACCTGCCACCGCCTCTCGACGCTGCAACGCCCCGGTGCGCTCGGCATTCCGTTCTTCTTCTGCCGCGTCGACATGGCGGGCAACATCACCAAGCGTCATTCTGCGACGCGGCTCAAGTTCGCGCGGTTCGGCGGCGCGTGCCCGTTGTGGATCGTCCACGAAGCCGTGGCGATTCCCGACCGAATCCTCGTCCAACTCGCCGAGACGCCCGACGGGGTGCGCTATATCTCGATCGCGCGCGGGCTGGTGAAGCCAACCGAGGATTATGGTCAAGTGCCGCGCCGGTACGCGCTCGCGCTTGGCTGCGAGGCGTCGTTCGCGGCGGATTTCGTGTATGCCGACGGCCTGCGCATCGACGGCGCGGCGACGCCGATCGGCACCTCCTGCCGGATCTGCACGCGCCGCGACTGCGATCAACGCGCCTTCCCGCCCGCCGCCGGGCGGATCGTGGTCGATCAGGACCGGCGCGGCGCGGTGTCGTATGAACTGGAATAAACTGCGTGGTTCCTTCGGCTTTCTCGGGCGAACGGCTCGGCGCGTGCGCAGCACTCCTTGACCCTCGTCATGCGCCTCGCGCATAGCGGCGCGATGGATCGACCGATTGAAGATTTGACGTTCGAGGATGCGCTACGCGAGCTCGAAACCATCGTTTCGCAGCTCGAGACCGGCACCGCGCCGCTCGACGAGGCCATCCGCCTCTACGAGCGTGGCGACCGGCTACGCCGCCGCTGTGCCGAGCGGCTCGACGCCGCGCAGGCGCGGATCGAGGCGATCCGGCTCGACGCGGAAGGACGCCCCGCCGCCGTGCAACCCTTCGCTGCGAGTTCCTGATGATCCCGCTTGCCCCCCTTTCGCTCGGTGATGCCCTTGCCGAAGTCGGTGCCGATATCGATGCGCGATTCGATACATTGCTCGCGCTACCCGACGATCCGCGCCGCGACCTGTACGCGGCGATGCGCCATGCCGCGATCGGCGGCGGCAAGCGGCTTCGCCCGCTGCTGACCTACGCCACGTCACGGCTGTTCGGCGTCGATCGCGACTGCGCGGGCCGTGCCGGTCTCGCGATCGAGTGTATCCATGTCTATTCGTTGATCCACGACGATCTGCCGGCGATGGACGACGACGACATGCGCCGGGGCAAGCCGACCGTCCACAAGCTCTACGACGAGGCGACCGCGATCCTCGCCGGCGATTCGCTCCACGCGCTCGCTTTCGAGGTGCTGGCCGATCCCGAGACTCATACCGATCCGTTCGTGCGAAGCGAACTGGTGCTCGATCTCGCCCGCGCCGCCGGCCCCGCCGGTATGGCGGGCGGACAGATGATGGACATCGAGGCGGAGAAATCGAGCTTCGACCTGCCGACGATCACGCGGCTTCAGGCGATGAAGACCGGCGCGCTGATCGCCTGTTCGGTCGAGGCCGGCGCGATCCTCGGGCGGCTCCCCGCTGAGGGCCGTGCGCACCTGCGCGGCTATGCGCGCGACATCGGCCTCGCCTTCCAGATCGCCGACGATATCCTCGACGTCGAGGGCGACGAGGCGGCAGTCGGCAAGAAGCTTGGCAAGGATGGCGACGCCGGCAAGGAGACCTTCCTGTCGCTGCTCGGCCTGCCGCGCGCGCGCGAACAGGCGCGCATGCTGGTCGATCAGGCGATCGCGCATCTCGGCAGCTACGGCGCCGAGGCCGATCTGCTGCGCGACATCGCCCGCTTCATTCTGGAGCGCGACAGATAATCGTCGCCCCGGCGGAGGCCGGGGCCGCTGCAATGTGAGGCAGCCGGTTCGTACCCCTTCCAGCGGCCCCGGCCTCCGCCGGAGCGACGGAGAACCATCATGGTGCGAACCGGCGTCTATCCCGGCACCTTCGACCCGATCACGCTCGGCCATATGGATATCATCCGGCGCGGCGCGAAGCTGGTCGATCGGCTCGTCATCGGCGTCACCACCAACGCGTCCAAATCGCCGATGTTCAGCCTGCCCGAGCGGCTCGCGATGGTGCAACGCGAGGTGGCGCAGATCGAAGGTGACGTTCAGGTCGTCAGCTTCGATTCGCTGCTGATGGATTTCGCCGAGCGCGAGGGCGCGCGCGTGATCGTGCGCGGTCTGCGCGCAGTCGCCGATTTCGAATATGAATATCAGATGGCCGGCATGAACCAGCAGATCAACCCGCGCATCGAAACGGTGTTCCTGATGGCCGACGTGTCGTTGCAACCGATCGCCAGCCGGCTCGTCAAGGAAATCGCGCTGTATGGCGGGCCGATCGGGCGCTTCGTGACGCCGATGGTGGCGGAGGAAGTCGCGGCGCGTGTGGAGACGCTGGGGCGCAAGGGTTCGTAACTGTCGCGCCGGCGCAGGACGGGGCCGCTGGGTTTGTGGCACTCACATCGCCAAATTACGCGACGGCCCCGGCCTCCGCCGGGGCGACGTTTTCCTCGCGTAGGTTCAGATTGGCGCAAGCGGGGATTTGCTTTAAGCGCTGGCGCCACCATCTGCCTATCGCGGGGACATAATGCGTTTTCTTGTTCGGTTCGTCGTGTTCCTCCTCGCCATCCTCGCTGCCCCGGCATTCGCGCAGGTCATCGATACCCCCATCGCCGGCCGCCCGCCGATCCCGTCCATCACCGACCCCGAAAACCTGTGGTATCTCGATCTGTCGACCGGCGGCCGAGTCATCATCTGGCTGCGCCCCGACGCCGCGCCGAAGACGGTCGAGCGAATCAAGATCCTCACCCGCCAGCATTTCTATGACGGCCTGCCCTTCCACCGCGTGATCGAGGGCTTCATGGCGCAGGGTGGCGACCCCAAGGGCGACGGCACCGGCGGCTCGACGCTCCCCGATCTCAAGGCGGAGTTCAATTGGCTGCCGCATGTGCGCGGCGCCGTATCGGCCGCCCGCGCCGAGAAGGAGGACAGCGCCAACAGCCAGTTCTTCATCGTGTTCGACCCCAAGCTGTCGCTCGACAAGAAATACACCGTGTTCGGCAGGGTGATCGACGGCATGCAATATGTCGACGCGATCACGCGTGGCGAGCCGCCCGCGAACCCGTCGCGGATCGTCCATGCCTATATCGCGGCGGACCATCCGCCTGCCTACGTGCCCGCGCCGCCCCCCGCCCCCGCCGCGACATTGTCGCCGAGCAGCCTTGGCGGCGCGTTCCTGACGCCCAGCACCCCGGCGGGCAAGCCTGCCGCGCCGAAAACGCCGAACGCCAAGACTCTGCGCGCGCCGGCGGTGGTCAAGCCCAAGGCCAAAGCGCAGTAACGCTGCCCGAAGCGCTGACATGAAGGTCGATCTGTTCGATTTCGAACTGCCACCCGAGCGAATCGCGCTGCGCCCGGCGAGCCCGCGCGATTCGGCGCGGCTGCTGGTGCTCGAGCGCGATGCGACGCGCGACCTCGCCGTGACCGACCTGCCCGGCCAGCTTCGCGCGGGCGACATGCTGGTGTTCAACGACACGCGCGTCATCCCCGCGCAGTTGGAGGGCATTCGGGGAGACGCGAAGATCGGCGCGACGCTCCACAAGCGCGAAGGGCCGCACCGCTGGCGCGCGTTCATCCGCAACGCCCGACGCATCCGCGATGGTGAGGCGATCGACTTCGGCGGCGGCGTGTCCGCTGTTGCGAGCGAGCGGCAGGAGGATGGCAGTTTCGCGCTGACCTTCGCCGGCGACGAGCCGGTCGAGCTATTGCTCGAACGCGCCGGGCGGATGCCGCTGCCGCCTTATATCGCCTCGAAACGCGCCGCCGACGCGCGCGATCTCGACGATTACCAGACGATGTTCGCGGCCGAGAAAGGCGCGGTCGCCGCCCCAACCGCAGCGTTGCACTTCACGCCCGAGCTGATGGCGGCGCTGGATGCCGCCGGGATCGGCCATGCGACGCTGACGCTGCACGTCGGCGCGGGTACGTTCCTGCCGGTCAAGGCCGAGGACACCGCCGCGCACCGCATGCACACCGAATGGGGCCGGATCGACCCCGCCACCGCCGCGCGGCTCAACGCCGTGCGCGCCGCCGGCGGCCGCGTTATCGCGGTCGGCACCACCAGCCTGCGCCTGATCGAAAGCGCGGCCGATCGCGACGGCATCATCCGGCCGTTCGAGGGCGATACCGCGATCTTCATCACCCCCGGCTATCGCTTCAAGGGCGTGGACGGGCTGATGACCAACTTCCATCTGCCGCGCTCGACACTGTTCATGCTGGTCTCGGCGCTGATGGGGCTGGATAGGATGCAGGCTGCATACGCCCATGCCATCGCGAACGGCTACCGCTTCTACTCGTACGGGGATGCATCGCTGCTGCTGCCGTAGGCCGGGCGGCGCCGCGGACAGCACCCGATGTCTCGTAAATGGTGCGGGCGGTCGGGGTCGAACCGACACTCCTTGCGGAACGGGATTTTGAGTCCCGCGCGTCTACCAATTTCACCACGCCCGCACGGCGGCCGGCGGAGCCGGTCAGCGAAGGCATGCGCTATATGCAAGCCGGGCGCGGATTTCCAGACCGAATCCGCAAACGGGGTATGGCTATTCGCGGGCGCCCTCGCGCAGGAGATCCAGCAGCAGCGCGAACGCCGGGGTGGGCTGGCGGCGGCTCGGGTAATAGAGGTGATAGCCGGCGAAGGGTGGGCACCAGTCCTCCAGCACGCGCACCAGCCTGCCGCTCGCAATATCGTCCTCGACATGGTGATCGGGCAGGAAGGCGATGCCGAAGCCGGCCCGGGCGGCACGCAGGATCATCGGCACATGGTTCGAGGTGAATTGCCCATCGACGCGCAACCGCAGATGCTGATCTTCACGGTCGAGCTCCCACGCATAGAGATCGCCGAGCGTGGACAGGCGCAGGTTGATGCACACGTGCGCGGCGAGATCCTGCGGCGTCACCGGCGCGGGGTGGCGCGCGAAATAGTCAGGCGAAGCGACTGCCGCCATGCGCAGATCGGGGCCGATCCGTACCGCGATCATATCCGCCGCGACGCGCTCGCTCAGCCGCACGCCCGCGTCGAACCGTTCGGCGACGATATCGCGAAAGCCAGCGTCGACGCTGATCTCGACCTTCACCTCGGGATAATCGGCCATCAGCCGGCGGACGGCGGGCCACAACAACGCCTCGGCGGATTGCTGGGTGGCGGTGATGCGGATGGTGCCCGCCGGACGCTCGCGAAGCTCGCCGAGGGCGGAAAGTTGCCCCTCGATCTCGTCGAACGCCGGGCCGAGCTTGGCGACCAGCCGCTCGCCCGCCTCGGTGGGGGCAACGCTGCGCGTGGTGCGCGACAGCAGCCGCACGCCGAGCCGCGTCTCGAGCCGCCGGACGGTGTGGCTGAGCGCCGATTGCGACACGCCGAGCCGGGCGGCGGCGCGGGTGAAGCTGCGCTCCTGCGCGACGGCGAGGAAAGCGTTCAGATCAACGAGATCGTCGCGGCGCATTGATGAACCCTCATCATGAGATCAGGCGCGTTTACCCCCTGACCAGCATGATGGGAACCCGATCAGGCGATCACGCGCCGGAGCCTTCCCCAAAGCACCGACGCGTCCGCTCCCCCCCTTAGGAGCCTCAGAACTTCATGCCGCCGCGAATGCCAATCGTGCGCGGCGTGCTGGTGACGACATACGGGCGCTGCGAACACGTGCCGCACTCCGCGAAGCGTGAAAGCTGCGCGCGTTCGTCCCAGACGTTCTGCGCGAAGACTTCCAGCGAAAAGGCCGGCCACTCCGCGCCCAGTGCGAGATCGCCCGTCGTATATTGCTTGAGACGCCCGAGCGACTGCGCCGGGTTGTATTCCTCGCCCGTCGGGCCGAACGCGACGAGACGGATATCCGACGAGGCCGAACTCTGGTGCGCGACAAGCACCTGACCATAAACCTTGGCGACGCCGACCGGCACCGTGTAGCGCGCGGTTCCGTTGATCTTGAAGCGGGGCGTGATCGGCATGCGCGTGCCCGCCGGAGCGGCCACATAGTCGCCTTCTACGCCGTCACACTTGGGATTCGGATCGTCGGCGCCGCACAGATTCTGCCGGATCTTGGCATCGGTATAGGCACCCGCCGCAGTCAGCGTGAGGCCGCCGACCGTCAGATTGGCGTCCGCCTCGATGCCCCGAATACGGGCGTTCGGGCCGTTGTTGATGATCGTGAAGCTGTTCTGGCCAAGGAACGAGAACTGGAATTTCTTCCAATCCTGCTGATAGATCGCGGCGTTGATATGAAGCTTGCCGCCGAGCAGCGTCGTCTTCGCGCCGATTTCGTAATTGGTCAGGAAATCGGGTTCATAGGGCGCCTGATCGGCACGGCGGTTGATGCCGCCCGGGCGGAAGCCGCGTGACCAGGTGCCGTAGAGCAGGAAGTCCTTGCTCGGCTTCCAGGTGAGGTTGAGCTTGTGGGTGAAGCCCTGCCCCGACGCCTTCACCGGGGTGATGCCCTCGCCGATGACATAGTTGCCGAGATTGGTGCAGGGGCCGCCCGCGACCGCGGCCGGCGCGAGCGTGGGATTGGTGACGCCCGCGTTCAAAGCATCGCGCAGCCGCTGCCCGCTCGATGTGAAGCACGCCGCGACGCCGGTCTTCGAACTGCCTGAAGCGTTATACGGCGTCTCGGTATAGCCGTCGCCGGGGTTGCGGCCGAAGCCGTAGAAACCGATCAGCGAATTGTCGTAGATGAAGCCGCGCCCGCCGGCGGTGAGGGTCAGCGTCGGCAGGATATCAAACGCCGCTTCGCCGAAGATCGCATAATCCTTGTCGACGCGGTGCTGCTGGGTGAGCCACAAGGTGCCTGGATGGCCGTTGACCGAAAGTTCGGGGGCAAGGCCGTCGACCCGGTAATCCTGATGGATAAGGTTGCTTTGGCGCTGGTAGAACAGGCCTGAGACGACACGAAAACGCTCGTCCTGCGGCGAGGCGACGCGCAGTTCCTGGCTCATCTTCTTGAAATGATCGCTGCCGAGGATGTTCTGGCGCGGATCGATGGTGTTGCCGCTCTTGTCGTGGAAATAGAAATAGCCGGCATTGCCACCGACCGAGGAATAGAGGCGGTCATAGGCTTCGGCATAATCGGTATAATCGCTCGACTGCTGATCCTGCCGGTCGAGATAGGCGCCGGCATAGGTCAGATCCCAATTGCCGACCTTGCCCTGGATCGTCAGCGCGGCCTGAATGAAGCGGTCATGACGATATTCCGGGAAGAAATGCTGGACCTTGAGGTCGCCCACCGAGGCATCCATCGCATAAGCGCCGTGGTATTTCGCTTCCTGATAGAGAACCGTGGGCGTCACGGTCCAACTGTCGTCGAGATCGATCTTCAGCGCGGCGCGGCCACCCCACAGATCGGACTCGTTATAGTCCTTCTTCACGAAGGCCTTGTTGTTGACGACGATGCCGCCGTTGGTCGGGGTGCAGGCGTTGGTGGTCGGTTCGGGCAGATAGCTGCGGCACCCCGCGACATTGTCGATATAGCCCGCGTCGCGTTCGTAGAAACCCGACACGCGCAGCGCCATGATCGCGTTGAGCGGCGCGTTGATCATCCCCTCGACCTTGCCGCCGACGCCGCCGTGCGCGACGGTGTTCACCTCTCCATCGACGCGACCGTAGAAGTGGCTGAGGTCAGGCTTGTTGGTGATGATGCGGACGGTGCCCGCTTCCGACGAGGCGCCGTACAGCGTGCCCTGCGGACCGGCGAGGCTCTCGATCCGGGCGATGTCGTAGATGTGGACATCGAGCGTGCCGCCGATCGTCGTGATCGGCTGTTCGTCGAGGTAGAAACCCACCGACGGCAGCGAACCGGAATGGTTGCCGTCGCCGCCCGAGGCGACGCCGCGCATGTAGACGGTGGTCGAGCCGGGCTGGGTGGTCTGGAACGAGACCGAGGGCAGCAACTGGGTATATTGGTTGAAATTGCTGATGTTGAGCTGATCGAGCCGCTTGGTGCCGATCGCCTGAATGCTGATCGGCACGCTCGACAGGCTCTCCTCACGCTTCTGCGCGGTGACGATGATATCGCTGGTCTCGGGCTGCTGGTCCGTGGCGGGCGCCGGCTCCGACGCGGGCGCGCTCTGCGCCTCTGCGAGCGCAGGAAGGAAAGCCGCCGACGCGAGCAACAACGACGCAACCGCGCCAGCCCCGAACTTCATTCCCCATTCCCCCTAGGAAGCAACCGTTCCCGACAGGGTGTGCCGCGTTGCAGCAACCGTCAATCGGGTCCGTTACGGGAGCGTCATTTCGCTAACGGCGCGTGGCAGATTTGCAACGTTATGTGTCTGGCGGCGAACGGGCGTCGTCTTGGCGGAGATGTTACGCAGGCACCGCGGGATAGGCCGCCAGCACGTCTCCGAGCGCGTCCTTGAGCGGATCGAGCCACGGTTCGAACGGCAGCCATGCCGCCTTGCCCTCACTGAAGATCGGACGGCGGACCTGTTCGGAGCTGGCGGTGCGGACCGCGCGCTCGGTCTGGTGGAAGGCGAGGCAGGCGGGTTCGAAGTCCAGCCCGCAGGCTGCCAGCAGCGCGCGGACCTGCGCCTCGGTATCATCCACCATCGCTTCGTAGAACACGCGGTGCGGCGGGCGCGGCATCGCAGTGTCGAGATGCGTCATCAGCCGCACGTAATCGCGATAATAGCGGCCCATTTCGGCGAGATCGTAACTGAACGCCTGACCGCGCGCGAAATGCTGCTTGAAGTTGGAGAAGCAGCAGCCGAGCGGATGGCGGCGCGCGTCGATGATCGTGGCATTGGGCAGGATCAGCCGGATCAGGGCGGCATGCGCCCAGTTGTTCGGCAGTTTGTCGATGAAGAACGGCGCGTCGGTGCGGCGCTGGATCGCGGCGCGCTTGAGATATTCGGCGCCCATCGCGGCGAAATCTTCAGGCGCGAGATCGGCGACCGCGCCGGGATAGCCTTTGATCCGGCGCGCGAGCATCGGGATGTCGGGCAGTTCGGAGGTGCCCTCGACAAGGCTGTGGCTCGACAGGATCTGCTCGACGAGCGTCGATCCGGCGCGCGGCATGCCGAGGACGAAGATCGCGTCCGGCGCATTATGCCCCTGCTCCGCATGCGCCGCAAAGAAATCGGGCGTGAACAGAGCGATGCTCTGATCGACGAAGCGCCGGGTTTCATCGGGTTCGTACACCACCGACCGTCGGCGAAGCGTGTTGCCCGCGGCATAATGCGCGAACGCGCGGTCCGCCTGCCGCCGGTCCTCATAGGCCTTGCCCAGCGCAAAATCGAGGTGGAAGCGGTCTTCGTCCGAGATGTCGGGCAATGCCAGCGCCGCCTCCATCGCGACGATATCGGCATCGTCGAAGCGGATCGTCTTGAGGTTGGCGAGGCTCCACCACACTTCGCCCAGCGCCGGCGCGAGATCGAGCGCGCGGCGATAGGCGGCGATGCCGTCCGCCTGCCGCCCGACGGTCTTGAGCATGTGCCCGTAGCTCATCCACACGCGCGGCTGGCCGGGCGCCTTGGCGAGAACCTGTTCGTAAAGCGTGATCGCCTCGTCGAACCCGCCGATCCGCCCGAGCGCGGCCGCCTTGAGGTTGGCGTGGCCAAGATGGTCGGGTTCGTCCTCGGTGACGATGTCGAGCTGCTCGATCGCCTCGACCGGACGATTGAGCCGGTGAAGCACGATCGCGAGATTGGCGCGCGCGGCGGTAAAGGCCGGCGAGAGTTCCAACGCACGGCGCAACAGCGCCTCGGCATCGCGGTAGCGCCCGATCCGACCGGCGAGTTCCGCCATCATGCGGATCGCGGCGACATCGAACGGATCTTCCTTGAGATGCGCGCGCAGCCGGGGCTCGGCATCGCCCAGTCGGTTGTCATGCAAAGCGAGCGCCGCCTCGATCAGACGCTGCGGCCAGCGTGAGGTGGTCTGCTCGGCGGGGGCGGGTTGTGGCGTCATGCCGCGATCCTAGCCGCGAACCGCGGAGGTCGGCCAGCCTTCGTCTCGTGAGCGCGAATCGGGTGGCGATTCGCGCCGTAAGCGGAAGCGGCCGTGCCTCGACAAAGCCCACGACTCGTTCCGCTTCTGACAAGAGCGGTGAAACGAGGCTTCGACGAGACGAAGCGAAAAATAAATTTGGCATTCCGGTGTGGCAACGCAAAACGGGTTGGCGCGCACGGGGTTGCTTCGAAGTGGCGGTAATGGGCTGTTTCGATACGCGGAAACCCACATGCGAATGGTTCGCCGGGGCATTTACACCGCACTGCAATAAAACTTAGCAAAAGCAGCACCTTCTTCACCGATTGACGCGTGATTTTGGCCAGTACAGACATCGAGCCGTAATGATTTCCACATCAGGGTCGCTCCGATGATATTTGCCAACAGGTCCAATTCGGCTGAATATTCCTCCCTCCCGGCACGGATCACGCGCCGCACGCAGCGTTCGGTCTGGACCTCGGCGCCCGTCGCCAAGTCCAGCGAGACGAGTGACCTCGGCCATGAGACCGAGGTGATGCGTGCGCTCTCGCTCGCGGTGCCGCTCTCGCTGGTGCTGTGGGCGCCGCTGATCTGGGTCGTCGCCTATTCTTTCTAGGAGTGGGCGCGGGTCGCAACGGAACACCGTGCGACCGTCCCCTTCCTATTTGGACAGATCGGTGAACAGCGACAGATAATAATCGATCGACGGCGCGATGGTGGCGACCGGGGTGCGCTCGTTCAGGCCGTGGCTGAATTCGTCCGACGCCTTGATGAACACCGGGCTGGCACCGTAGCTGTCGACCCCCTTGGCGCGGAACCACATGCTGTCGCTCGCGCCCGACGACTGGCTCGGGAACACCGGCACGCCGGGATAGACCTGCCCCATAGCCTTGGTCACCGCATTCACGAAATCGGCGCGCATCGGCGAGGCGGGGGTGGCGACCGAGCCTTCCGTGACATCCTTGAACGTCACCGCCGGATCGTCGGCGACGCGCGCCAGCTCGGCCATGATGTCGGCGGGCTTGTGGCCGGGGAAGATGCGGCAGTTGATGTTGGCGGTCGCACGCTGCGGCAGAGCGTTCTCGGCATGGCCACCGCTCACCAAGGTCGTCACGCAGGTCGTGCCGATCTTGCCGATCGTCGCCGGGTTGGCGGTGAGCGTCGCGATCGCAACCTTGTCGGTCGGATCGGCGGCGAAGGCGCGCATGGCTGCGGCGGTCTCGGGGCTTTCGTATTTCGCCGCCTGGATGAAATAGGCGCGGGTCAGGTCGCTGACTTCGGGCTTGAACTGGTATTTGCCGATCCGCACCAGAGCGGCGGCGAGCTGGTTGATCGCATTGTCCTTGCGCGGCGCTGAGGAATGGCCGCCGGGGTTGGTGACGGTGAGCTGGAAATCCGAATAGCTCTTCTCAGCGCCCTGCCAGGTGAAATAGAGCGGCTTGCCGGTCTTCTCGTCGAGCGCGCCGCCGCCGCCGTCGATGTTGAGCACGATATCGGCATTGCTGAGCTTGCCGGCGATGATCTCGCTGGTCTTCATCACCGTTTCCTCGTCGCCGGAGAATTCGATGATGATGTCGCGGCGCGGCTTGTAGCCCTCACGCTTGAGTTCGAGCAGCGATGCGATCGCGATCGTGCCGTCCAGCTTCATGTCGGTGGCGCCGCGCCCGAACAGATAACCGTTCTCGACCACGGGCGTGAACGGATCGCGCTGCCAGTCGGCGGGCTTGGCTTCGACCACGTCCATATGCCCTGAGATGACGAGCGGCTTGGCCTTGGGGTCGCTGCCCGGCCAGCGCGCGATCATATAGGCGGTGTCATCCACGGGCGTGATCTCGATATCGTCGGACTTGAAACCGCCAGCGACGAGCTGCGCCTTGAGATAGGCGAGCACCTGCGGGGTCTGGTTGCCGGGGCCGCGCACCGAGCGGAAGGCGATCGCCTTCTTTGCCATGTCGAGCGCCTGCGCCTCCGCGATCGGATGCACTGCGACCTTCGCCTGCGCAGGTGCGAGCGCCGTCGCCGCCAGTACCGAAACCATTGCTACGCCCCGAAACACCGCCACCCGCATTCTCCTTACCGAAGCGTACAAGCTATGCGGTTGCTGCGGTGCGTCAATCGGAAAGCGCGGGCGGTTCGGCGCGGAGCAGCGCCACGAAGATCCGCATATGTGGCTCCATTCCGCCCACCGCGACGTTAGCACGCGTGGCAATCATGCGGGAACGCGTTTAGGACCGAGTCATGGCGAACACACATCCGTTTCTCTCCATCCACCGCCACCAGATGATCCGCGCGGGCGCCTGCACGCCGCGCGCCAGCGTCGGCGATCCCGCCGCCAATGCCGAGGCGGCGATCACGCTCGCCCAGGCCGGGGACGCCGAGGGGGCGGATTTGCTCGTATTCCCCGAACTGAACGTCACCTCCTATGCGATCGACGATCTGCATCTGCAGGACGCGCTCCAGCGCGCGACCGACGCGGCGCTGGCGGCGATCGTCGCGGCGAGCGCCGAGTTGCGGCCGGTGCTGGTGGTGGGTGCGGCGCTGGTGCGGGAGGCGCGGCTGTACAATTGCGCGGTGGTGATCGCGCGCGGGCGCGTGCTCGGTGTGGTGCCCAAGACGTTCCTGCCCAATTACCGCGAATATTACGAGAAGCGCTGGTTCGCGAGCGGGGCCGGGCTGGCCGGGCTGGAGATTACGGTCGCGGGGCAGGTCGCGCCGTTCGGCACCGACCTGATCTTCGCTGCAAGCGACCTCCCCCACTTCATCTTTCATGCCGAGATCTGCGAGGATTATTGGGCGCCGACCCCACCCTCGACCGCCGGCGCGCTGGCGGGTGCGCTGATCTGCTGCAACCTCTCCGCCTCGAACATCGTGATCGGCAAGGCGCGCGAGCGGGCGTTGCTGTGCGCCTCCCAGAGTGCGCGCGCGGTGTGCGGCTATGTCTATTCCGCCGCCGGGCCGGGCGAGAGCACCACGGATCTGGCGTGGGACGGCCAGGGCATGATCCACGAACTCGGCGAATTGCTGGCCGAATCGGCGCGGTTCGCGACGGCGGATGCGGCGGTCTATGCCGATGTGGATTGCGGGCGGCTGATCCAGGAGCGGATGCGCGCGCCGACTTTCAACGATTCGGACGTACTCGCCGGCCGGCCCGAGGCGCGGTTCCGGCGAATCGCTTTCGACCATCGGCCCGATTTCGCCGATGTCGGGCTGAAGCGTGAGATCCGGCGCTTCCCGTTCGTGCCCAACACGCCCGAGCGGCTCGACGAGGATTGCTACGAAGCGTTCAACATCCAGGTACAGGGCATCGCCAAGCGCTTCGAGGCGGCCAGGGCGCAGCGGCTGGTGATCGGCATTTCGGGCGGGCTCGATTCGACGCACGCGCTGATCGTCGCCGCCAAGGCGCTCGACCGGCTGGGGCGGCCGCGCAGCGACATCCTCGGCTATACGATGCCCGGCTTCGCGACCAGCGAGGGCACCAAGAGCAACGCCTGGGCGCTGATGCGGGCGCTGGGCATCACCGCGCACGAGATCGACATCCGCCCCGCCGCGCGGCAGATGCTTGGCGATCTCGGCCATCCCTTCGCGGACGGGCAGCCGCAGTATGACATCACCTTCGAGAATGTGCAGGCGGGCCTGCGCACCGATTATCTGTTCCGGCTCGCGAACCACAACAATGGGCTGGTGGTCGGCACCGGCGATTTGTCGGAGCTGGCACTCGGCTGGTGTACTTATGGCGTCGGCGACCAGATGAGCCATTATGCCGTCAACGCCGGCGTGCCCAAGACGCTGATCCAGTTCCTGATCCGCTGGTGCATCGCCAGCGGCCAGTTCGATGCGACGACCGACGATGTGCTGGCGGCGATCCTCGATACCGAGATTTCGCCCGAACTGGTGCCGGCAGGTGCGGACGGTGCGATCCAGAGCACCGAATCGAAGATCGGCCCGTATGCGCTCAACGACTTTTTCGTCCATTATGTCGTCCGGCATGGGATGGCGCCTTCGAAGATCGCCTTCCTCGCGCTGCACGCGTGGCGTGATGCCGCCGCCGGGCGCTGGCCGCGTGACCTGCCCGAGGCGGCGCGAGTCGCCTATGACCTGCCGGTGATTCGCGACTGGCTGGAGAAGTTCCTGGCGCGCTTCTTCGCGACGAGCCAGTTCAAGCGCTCGGCGATCCCGAACGGGCCGAAAGTCTCGGCGGGTGGTGCGCTGTCGCCGCGCGGTGACTGGCGCGCGCCTTCGGATGGGACGGCGGCGGTATGGCTCAAGGAGCTGGGGGACAATCTGCCCTAGCGGCGCGGGGTTCGGGCACGTGCCAGAATCGTCGCCCCGGCGCAGGCCGGGGCCGGCCCGTGTTGGGCGCCTCGATCGCCAGATTACGCAGCGGCCCCGGCCTACGCCGGGGCGACGGGTTTATTTCTTGCGGGCTTTCCGCGCAGCGTACTTCGCGTCGCGCGCGGCCTTTTTCTCGGCGTCGGTCATTTCGGCCTTCTGCGCCGCTTCCTCGATCGCGCGCTTGGCCTCTTCGGCCTTGGCGATCTTGTCGAGCTTGGCCTGCTCCATCGCCGCCTTCTTGTCGGCGCGCTTCTGCGCTTCGGCGGCTTCCTTCGCCTCGCGCGCGGCGATTCGCTCTGCGACGACAACCGGGTCGAGCGCCGGCTTGGCTTTCAGTTTTTCGAGCGCGCGCTGCTTCGCGTCTGCGGACAGCGTCGCGCGATCGCGGAAGGTCGGTTCCTTATAG
Source organism: Sphingomonas panacis (assembly GCF_001717955.1). NCBI lineage: Bacteria > Pseudomonadati > Pseudomonadota > Alphaproteobacteria > Sphingomonadales > Sphingomonadaceae > Sphingomonas > Sphingomonas panacis. The sequence goes on along the minus strand of NZ_CP014168.1, from coordinate 1,924,210 downwards.
GCCATGCGGCGGTCTTACGATCCTGTATAACGAAAGGAAATGGCGGAGAGGGTGGGATTCGAACCCACGGTGAGCTTGCACCCACGCCGCATTTCGAGTGCGGTACATTCGACCACTCTGCCACCTCTCCGCGAGGTCTTATGATGCTTGCCCGCAGGAGTACCGCGAACCCGCACCGGTCGGTGAGCGGGCGCCTCTAACGCAACACCGATCAGGACACAAGACCGATCGTCGCTATCTTCTTGTGCGCCCGCGAACACACCCTAGATTGAGGGCATGCATCGCACCACCCTTTCGGTTCCGCCGTTCGATTCGGCGACTCCCCTGCCCGCGATCGCGCATGCGCGCTTCGCCATCGGCGATGTCGTGCGCCATCGCAGCTTCGATTTTCGCGGCGTGATCTTCGATGTCGATCCGATCTTCGCCAACAGTGACGAATGGTACGAATCGATCCCCGAGAGCGCCCGCCCGCGCAAGGACCAGCCGTTCTACCATCTGCTCGCCGAGAACATGGAATCGACCTATGTCGCCTATGTGAGCCAGCAGAATTTGGTTGCGGACGACACCGACGAGCCGGTCGATCATCCTGCGATTGCCGGGCTGTTCACCGACTTCGCCGACGGGCGCTATACGTTGCGGCGCGAGCACCGGCATTGATCGCCTGATCTGCGCGAAGGGGCGGTGCTTGCCAAAAGGCCCGCATCGCCCCTTCGCAGACCCGGTCAAGCGGGCCGCCGCTTGTCGCGGCGGCCGCCCGTTTCGTTACCAGGTCAGGTTCAACCGTGCGTAATAATAGCCGCCGTTGATGCCGAAGGGCGAAAAGGTCGGGTATTTGTCGCTCGAATAGCCGCGTTCGTTGTTGTCGAGCTCGGCCTGCCGAATCAGCGCCTTGCTCCGCTCGGTCGGGTATTTGTTGAACAGGTTGTTGGCGCCGAAAGAAATCTTGATCGGCTTGGCGATTTGATAGCCGACTTCCAGATCGGTGAGGAACGAGTCCTTCACCGGCACCTTGAACAGCGAACCGGCGGTGACGTTGCCGACCGTGCTGCGCGCGGTCTCAAGCGCATAGACTTCGGAATAGAAACTCTCGCGCAGGTTCACGCTGAAGCCGCCGAGCTGCCAATAGCCGTTGAGCGTGCCACGGAATTTCGGCGTGCTGTTTTCGAGCTGAGTCACGTCGCTGGTGGCGATGAGCTGGGTCAGGCCGGGATTCTGCGTGCTTGAATAGAGTGCCGAAGGCAGTGGGTTGATCTTGAGCACCTTGTTTTCGTTGTAATTGCCCGTGAACGTCAGATCGAGGTTGCCGAAATCGCCGAGATCGAACGGATAGTTGACCACCACGTCGACGCCGCGCGTGCGCATCTTCACCCCGTTGACGAAGCTCTGCACCGCAACGCTGCCATCCGTCGCGCGGTCTACGCCGTTCGGCGCGTAGAGCACATAGACGGGGATCGCCGTCGCCTGCGCCAGCGAGGTCAGATTGCCGCTCCCGCCGAGCGCCGTGTTGACGGCTGACAGCACCGCGAGTTGGTTGTTGATGTTGTACCGGTCTTGATCGAACGGCAAGCACGCCTTTGCGTTCGAGCCGTTATAGCCCTGCGGACACCGGTTGCCGGTGAAGCCGTTGAAGCCGGACGAGATCATGATTCGGTCGCGGATAGTGATCTGATAAGCATCGACGGTCATGCTCAGCTTGGGGGTCGGGTGGAAGACGAAGCCCGCACTGAAGTTGGTCGATTTCTCCGGCTTCAGCCCGCCGAAGCCGAGTGCCGCGGCACCGGCTGACGCTGGCGGCAGCACGCCGCTGATCGAGCTCGGGCCGACGTTGAGGCCCGAATAGCCGCCTTCCGCCAGCGTCGGCGCGCGGAAGCCCGTGCTGACCGTGCCGCGCAGCGCGAACGCATCGGAGAAGTCGTAGCGGGTCGTCAGTTTGAACACGGTCGTGTCGCCGAAGTCGCTATAGTGTTCATGGCGGACCGCGCCGTCGATAAGCCAGGCGTCGATCGGCTTCACGCTGACATCGAGATATTGCGAGAAGTTGTCGCGCTTGTACTTGCCGGCATCCTTGGGGCTGTAGCCGAAGAAGGATTGCGTGCCGCCGCCGTAGTAAGACGCCGGATCACCGGCACGGATGCCATATTCCTCGTGCCGGAATTCCAGACCGCCCGCGACGTTGACCGGCCCGGCCAGACCAATGTCGAACGGATGCGTCAGGTCGAGCGTGTTGGTCCATTGCGTGTTGAAGAACGAACCGTCGTGGATGTTGGTCGGCGTGTAGCCGGTGTCGCGATAAAGCTGGGCGTTGGCGGTATTGATGATGTCGACGCTGATATCATCATTGCCGTAGGTGCTGGCGAGATCGAAGGTCGTTTCGCCGACGCTGCCGCTGAAACCGCCGGTGAACGAATAATCGGTCTCGTCGATCGTCTCCTGCGGCTGGAAACCACCCGGATAGAAGGGCACGCCCGCCACGCCGCCCGCAGCTTTGGTGCCCGCGCCGCTCACAACGGTCGTCGGCGGACGGGTGTTCTCATAGGCTTTGGCCTTCTTATGACCGTAGCTGCCGAAGCTGTAGAGTTTGAAGTCGCCGAATTCATAACCGGCATTGTAGCTGACCACGGTCTGGTCGATCTGGGGATCGCCGATGATACGGTTGGTATAGGGATAGCCCGGCAGATCCTTGATCGCCGGATATTTGGTCGACAGGCTGGTTGCCTGCGGGTTGATATCGCCGCGGAAGCTGTAATTCTTGTACTTCTTCTGCGCCGCTACGTTCAGATAGGCGCCGTCGAACGGCGCGATGCCGATGTTGCCACCGACCGCATAGGTCTGGCCGCCCTCGTCATAATATTTGCCGCCGGTCGCGTCGAACGAACCACCGTGATCGGCCTTTTTCTGGATGAAGTTGATGACGCCGGCGATCGCATCGGTGCCGTATTGCGCGGCGGCACCGTCCTGCAGCACTTCGACGTGTTCAATCGATTCGGGAACGATGAAGCTGATATCGGGCGCGGCGCTGCCGCCGAAGGGACCGCCGGCGACCGACACGTTGGCGGTGCCGTGGCGACGCTTGCCGTTGACGAGGATCAGCGTGTGATTCGGGCTGAGGCCGCGCAGTTTCATTTGCAGCGTGTGCGCCTGAAGATCGCCACCGAACGACTGCGCCTGAATCGAGGGCAATTGTTGGGCGAGGCTTTGCAGCAGATCGGGCGAGCCGGTGCGTTGCAGCGCGTCGGCACCCAGAATCTGGATCGGCGCGGGGCTGTCCGCCGCACGCATGCCCGTGGTGCGCGTGCCGGTGACGATGATGTCGGTGCCACCCTCCTCCGCCTGCGGCGCGGGATCGGCAGCCGGTGCCGGTTCTGGCGCGGCGAGTGCAGGTACGCTCCAGGCGCTGGCGACGGCCAGTGCGAACAACGAAATCGAGTTCCTTACCATTGATCTCAGTCCCCCAGGTGAATCCGTAACTGTCAGGTATCCGCTCCAAGTATTTCCTCATGCCTGCCCACCACCGCCGGCTTTCTTCACCGTATCGGCTCTGACCGGACGCACGCATGTCTCCCTGCCGCAAAGCAGCATCTGAAGACGCACGACGCTTGAACTTACACCCCTACGACGCGTCGGCCTGACGACATGCCGACTCGCCTGCCGGACTTACCGCCCCGGACCGGAGACTTGCCCCGGCAGTATGCGAACCCTTCCGACGACATGAAGACGCCATAACCTTTCCCGCATTGCAACATAAACTTCATGTCGCGGGCCACCTATCGTCAGGAAAATCGTTTTCGTGCCGATGTGGTGCATCGATGCAACGCTTTTACGACTGCGGGGCGATCGCGCCTCCGCGCCACGCTTCAGCGGTTGACAGCGGAGCCACCTTCGCATAGCTGGCGCTTCTTTCCCGTGCCGGGCCTGCCCGAGCGCGGGGTATCGATGTTTTGAAAGTGATGAGGGCCATGTTCGCAATCGTGCGCACGGGCGGCAAGCAATATCGCGTTGCCGCTGGAGACAAGATCGTCGTCGAGAAGCTCGACGGCGAAGCCGGTTCGTCGATTACGCTCGGCGACATCCTGCTTGCGGGCGAAGGCTCGGAGCTGAAGTCGGTCGAGGGGCTCACCGTCTCCGCCGAGATCATCGCGCAGGCGAAGGCCGAGAAGGTCATCGTCTTCAAGAAGCGTCGTCGTCACAACTATCGTCGTAAAAACGGCCACCGCCAGCAGCACACGATCCTGAAGATCACCGCCATCGGCGGCGAGTCGGCGCAGGCGTAAGGAGTCTCACGAGATGGCACATAAGAAAGCAGGCGGTTCGTCGCGCAACGGTCGTGATTCGGCCGGTCGTCGCCTTGGCGTGAAGAAGTTCGGTGGCGAGATCGTCGTGCCGGGCAACATTATCGTGCGCCAGCGCGGGACCAAGTTCTACCCGGGCACCAACGTCGGCATGGGCAAGGATCATACCCTGTTCGCGCTTACGGATGGCCGCGTGACCTTCAAGGAAGGCAAGCTCGGCCGCAAATTCTGTTCGGTAGAACTGGTGGCGCAAGCCGCCGAATAACGGGCAACCGGCCGGGTTGCCCACCAGGGCGATCCGGGTGTCCGTCAGGATACCGAAAAAGGGAGACGGGTCGCCCCGGCTCCCTTTTTTCATGCTCCCTCCACGGCGCTGTCGCCCCCATGTCATCCCGACATGGCAGGTGCCCGCGCAACGACGAGGAGAGTTTTCGAAATGTTCGCCCGGACTCCCAGATTGACGCTGCGCCCCGGCTGGCCGGAGGACGCGCCCGCGCTGACGCAGGCGGTCGCGCACGAGAGCGTCGCCATGAACCTGTCGCGCCTGCCCTGGCCTTATGCGGACACAGATGCCGCCGAGTGGCTGGCGATGCCGCGTGGCCCGACCGACGTAACGCTGCTGATCCTCACACATGACACTCCTGCCCCGCGCCTGATCGGTACGATCGCGCTCGATCGTGAAAGCGGTGACGCGCCGGAACTCGGCTATTGGCTGACGCCGGACGCCTGGGGGCGCGGCTATGCGACCGAAGCCGGGCGTGCCGTGCTTCACATGGCGCGCCACGCGCTCGGGCTGAAGCGGCTGCGCTCGCGGCATTTCGTCGACAACCCCGCCTCGGGCCGCGTGCTCGGCAAGCTGGGCTTTCACGAGACCGGGCGCGGCGCGACCTTCTCGCGGGCACGCGGGCGCGAGGTGGCGAGCGTGATGCTGGCGTGCGATCTGGAGGATGGGCGACTCGGGGATCAAGCGCTTAGCCTTGCCGCCTGATCGCGTCGCCGCTGTTGCGTAACATACGCGGCGGCCGGACCCCCGCCGGGGCGACGATTACGTCGCCGGCAGCATCGCCGCCGCATAGTCGCTTTCGGCGCGGGCGATCAGCGTGCGGTCGTCCTCGTTCCACGGGTGGAAGCCTGGCAGGAAATAGCGGAACCACGCGCCGAGGATCTTGCGCACCATGCCCGGTCGCACGAACGCATAATGCAGCACCCCCAGATGCGCGCGCGGACCGGCGATGCCGTCCTGCCGGAGCAGTTCGATGATGCCGAGATAGCGCCCGGCGAAGAACTTGCGCGTGGTGGTGAGCATGACCAGCGCCTTGACCGCCCAGCGGCGCAGGCGCGGCCAGTCGCGCGTCGCATGCAGCCACGTGTCATACGCGACGCCCTTGTGCTCGATCTCCTCGGCGGCGTGCCAGCGCCACATCGCCGCCGCCTGCGGCTCCGCGCCGGCGAGATGGCGGGGTTCGGCGAGCAATTGATGCGCGAGGATCGCGGTGAAATGTTCGAGCGCCATCGTCGCAGCGAGTTTGGCGATCGCCGGCTTGCCCTCGGTCATCGCGAGCGCCTCATCGACATGCCGGTCGAGCAGCGACACGTCATAGCCCTGATCGGTAACGTGGCGGTTGAACGCGACATGCTCGCGCGTGTGCATCACCTCCTGCTTGATGAAGGCGTTGATCTCGGCGGCCAGGCGCGGCGGCGTGCCTTCGCGGAACGCGCGCACGCTGTCGATGAAAAAGCCCTCGCCCTTGGGGAAGGTGATCGACAGCGCATTGTAAAAGGCGGTCGCGACGGGATCGTCGTTCATCCACCAGCGCGCCCGGCGCGTGCCCCGCCCGAAGCGCAGGTCGCGCGGGGTGATCGTCAGATCGGCGGGTGTGGTTGCTTTCGCCATGGAAACCTCCAGACAGCTTCAGTCAGACCATCAACTGGGTATTACTTACACTCGTGTCAATAGTGCCGAAACGACTCAGCCCGGAACGGTCGCGAATCGCGGCGATCGAGGCCGCGCGCGATATTCTCATCCAGGACGGCCCGCAGGCGGTGACGCTCAAGGCGGTAGCGGCGCGGATCGGGCGCACCCACGCGAATCTGCTGCACCATTTCGGCAGCGCGGCGGGCCTGCAGAGCGCATTGATCGCCCACCTCGCGGACTCGATCACGGCGCGGATCGGCGATGTGGCCAAACAGGCGCGCGCGGGTGAGGCCGATCCGCGCGATGTGGTCGATCTCACCTTCGACGCCTTCGCACAGGGCGGCGGGGCGATGGCGAGCTGGATGATCCTGTCGGGCAATCACGACGCGCTCGATCCGGTGTTGAGCGCGATCCACCGGCTGGTCGACGATCTCGCCGAGGATGAGGCCGATCAGGCGACTCACATCCGTGAGGAGACGCTTCGGCTCGTGCTGGTCGCGATGGGGGATGCGCTGCTCGGGCCGGCGATGGCGAAGGCGCTTGGGCTGCCACGCGAGACCGCGCGCGGGCTTGCGGCCGACGCGCTGGTCGCGGCGCGGGCGGCGGCATTGAAGGGCGTGGGGTGACCGCGTGCTGCTGGCGCGCCGTCGGTCCTCGCCTGACAGCGAGGCCGGCCGGGCGCGCTTGGGCCTCGCTTTAGCTGCGCTAAAGCGTTAGGCAGCGCGCCATGCATTTTCTCGATCAAGCAAAAATCTTCGTCCGCTCGGGCGCGGGCGGCCCTGGCGCCGTCAGCTTCCGGCGTGAGAAGTTCATCGAATATGGCGGCCCGGACGGCGGCAACGGCGGCAAGGGCGGCGACATCATCTTCGAGGCGGTCGCGGGCCTCAACACGCTGATCGACTTCCGCTACACCCAGCATTTCCGCGCGCCGCGTGGCCACGGCGGATCGGGCAGCAACCGCACCGGCGCCGGCGGCGACGATCTCGTCATCAAGGTGCCGGTCGGCACGCAGATCATGGACGAGGCGCGCGAGGAAGTGCTGCTCGACTTCACCCATGCCGGCCAGCGCGAGGTGTTCCTGCGCGGGGGCGACGGCGGGCGCGGCAACGCAACGTACAAGACCTCGACCAACCGCGCACCGCGCCAGCACGGCACCGGCTGGCCCTATCAGGAAGCGTGGCTGTGGCTGCGGCTCAAGCTGCTCGCTGATGCCGGGCTGGTCGGGCTGCCCAATGCCGGCAAATCGACCTTCATCAACGCCGTCACCAACGCGCAGGCCAAGGTCGGCGCCTATGCCTTCACCACCACCCGCCCCCAGCTCGGCGTGGTGCGCCATCACCAGCGCGAGTTCGTCGTCGCCGACATTCCGGGGCTGATCGAAGGCGCGGCCGAGGGCGCGGGTATCGGCGACCGCTTTCTGGGCCATATCGAGCGCTGCAAGGTGCTGCTCCACCTCGTCGATGCCAATGACGAGGATGTCGGCGAAAGCTACCGCATCGTGCGCGACGAACTGGAGAATTACGGCGGCGGGCTGACCGACAAGCCGGTCGTGGTCGCACTGAACAAGATCGACACGCTCGACGACGAACTGATCGCGGCGTTGCTCGCCGAGCTTGAGGAAGCGAGCGGCGAAGAGGTGATCGCGATCTCGGGCGCGGCCGGCACCGGCACCGACTGGGCGCTCGACCGGCTGCTGGAGGCGATCGGGCCGGACGCGGCGACGGTTGCGGCGGATGATGAGGGCGAAGATTCGATCGAGTGGTCGCCGGTATAGAGCCGGGAGCTTCAGGGCAGCACGAGTCGCACACCGTCTAGCACCACAGTCCGCGCTCGTGCTGCTGCCGGCACAGGTGTTCCCGGTAGCAGCACGTAGAGACGTCCGGGCGTGAGGCGGCCGTCCGCGAAATCGCGGGTTTCGCGGGCGAGCCTCGCCGCGGTCTCCGCACTGGTTCGTGCAGCATAGACCAGCCGGACCGGCCGCCGCGCATCGATTGCGCGCCATGCGACCTCCTGGAACAGATCGAGCCGTGCGGTCGGATCGGGTGGCATGAAGGTAACATCGCGCGCGCGGGCGATAACCGCCGTCCAGCGCGAGTCGCGCGTGCGGCGCCATTTGGCATGGTCCGCCGCAATCGCAGCGTCGTGCCGCATCAGCGCCGAGAGCGGCACCAGATCGAGCATTTGTAGCGCCAAGGCCGCAGCGAGCAGCACCTGGGCGCGTTCCGGTGGCAATCGATAGACCCCCGTGACGGCCCAAAATGTCAGCCCGTAAGCGATTGGCCAGAACAACCGGGACGATGCGCGAACCGGATCGACCAGCGCCATCGCCTGTGCGGACATAGGTATGGTCAGCAATGTCTGCCCGGCGAAATCCACCCTGCGGGAGATCGCCAGCAGCGTCAGCACGACGAAAGCCGGCATCAGCCATAGCAACCGCCGGTGCAGCGCGGTGATCGCCGGCGCCGCTGCGGTACGCAACGCGAGCAGCGGTGCGGCGACGATCAGCAACAACAGACCGGCACCGAGATATTGAAACGCCTCCATCTGCCGGTCTGCCGCCTGTGCGTGCGCGGGAAGGAACGGCGACAAACCCGGCAGCGCCGGATTCCACGGCGCGTCGAGCGGCATCCCGAAGCGCCCGAACGTCCCTGACGACACCAGCCCGCCACGATCGACGAGCAATGATACTATGCCGATCACCACGCACATCGTCGCCGCCGCGCCCAGCATTACCCCGATCCGGGCGCGCATGTCGGCACGCGCCAGCCGCTCGATCAACGCCGATCCCCAGATTGCGGCGACCATCACCAGCAGATAGCTGTGGATCGTCGCAGCCACGCCGAGCACCGCGAGCCACCAGCGCCAGTCACCAGCGCGCCTGGGATCGGCGAACACCCAAAGCGCCCACAGGATCAGCCAGTGCGCGGAGAGGTTGGCATGGACCTGTCGGACATAGAGCGTCGGTAGCAGCGTCAGCAGCAACACGCCGCACCATAGCGCCAGGTGTGTGCGCGCAAACGGTGCGAGCAGCGCGCGCGCAAACACCACATGCAGAACCAGACAGGACAGCAACCACGGCCCCACCATCTGAAAGTCTCCACGCGGCGCGAACGGCCGGACGAGCAATGCGAGCAGCGGGTTGCTGTCCGTGAACAGCAGCGTCACGCCGTCGGGCGCGTTGAGCAGATATGTCCGAAAGCCACGCGCGACCGGATCGTTGAGCCAGGCGTGAAGGCCGAGTGCGTTCTCGCCATTGTCGGTGCCGCGCAGCAACCATCCGACATTGCCCGGATCGAGCATCGCGACGTTGTAGAAGCACAAAAAGAGCGCTCCGGCGATCAAGGCGACCAGCAACAGATCGAATGGAGAGCGGTGGAGTGGAGGCATCGAGCCGCTATGCGGCAGGCGGCCAAAGATGTGGTTAACGCGACATTGTGCATGACGCGATTCGCGCGCGCCTGCGGTGGACACGAGACTTGACGATACCAGGTCGTCGCCCCGAGTCGCCGGTTTGAGCGACCGCATGGTTCTGGTATAAGCCCCTCATGGCAACGCAGATCGAATACCCGCTGCTGACCGCTGAGGAGTTCCTCGACATCGACTTTGGCGAGCGCAAGGCCGAGCTCGACAATGGCGTGATACGGATGATGGCCGGGGGAACGGCCCGGCATGCTCATGTGCAAGGCAATATCTATGCAGCTTTGAGATCACGGCTGCGCGGCTCGGGATGCACGCCATACAATTCCGACATGGCCGCCAAGACCCGCGATTACTCGGTCCGGTATCCGGATGTTACGGTGTATTGCGGGCGCGGCGGCGAAGCGAACGCCGATAAAAAGGCATTCGACGATCCCTGCATCATTTTCGAAGTTCTGTCGGCCGGCACCGCACGCACCGATCTCACGGTCAAACTCGAAGAGTATAAAGCGGTGCAGAGCGTCGACACCATCGTCTTTGTCGATATCGCCAGCGAACGACTCCGCGTCATTCAGCGCACTGGCCCCAGCGGCTGGACGGATATCGCCTATCGGGAGCCGACCGACCTGGTCCTTCCGGCGGTCGGCGCCGAACTGACGCACGTCGAAATTTTTGAAGACGCCTGATTCGATTGGCGGATCGCCCGCCCCGCGCTAAGCGCCGCCGCGATGGTTTTGTTTCCGCCTGCCACCTGCCCGCGCCTGATCGTCAAGATCGGCTCGGCGCTGCTCGTCGATCCCGACGGCGGCGTGCGGCGCGCGTGGCTGGCGGGGATCGCCGCCGATATCGCCGAGCGCGCGCGGGCGGGCCAGCAGGTTGCGGTGGTGTCTTCCGGCGCGATCGCGCTTGGCGCGCGGCGGCTCGGGTTGCCCAAGGGCGGCCGTGCGAGCCTCGAGGATGCGCAGGCCGCCGCCGCGACCGGACAGATTGCGCTTAGCCAGGTCTGGGCGGAGACGCTCGGCGCAGAGGGGCTGACCGCCGCGCAAATCCTCGTCACGCTCGACGATCTCGAGGATCGGCGCCGCTATCTCAACGCCGCCGCAACGCTCGACCGGCTGCTGGGACTGGGCGTCGTGCCGGTGCTCAACGAGAATGACAGCGTCGCGACCGCGGAAATCCGCTTTGGCGACAACGACCGGCTGGCGGCGCGGGTGGCGCAGGCGGCGGGCGCGCAGGGCGTGGTGCTGCTCTCGGATATCGATGGGCTGTACGATCGCAATCCGGCGCTGCCGGGCGCGGTGCATATCGGCCGTGTCGAACGGATCGATGGTACGATCGAGGCGATGGCGGATCGCGGTTCGGCATCGGGCATGGGATCGGGCGGAATGGTCTCGAAAATCGCCGCCGCGCGCATCGCCAACGCGGCGGGCGCCAACCTCGCCATCGCGAGCGGGCGGATCGAGCGGCCGCTGTCGACGGCCGCGCGGCATACCGTGTTCGTCGCGGAGAAATCCGCGCCCGCGCGCAAGGCGTGGCTGGCGGGCGGGCTGACCACGCGCGGCACCATCCATGTCGACGCCGGCGCGGCCAAGGCGCTGCGCGGCGGCGCGAGCCTGCTGGCGGCCGGCGCGACTCGGGTCGAGGGCGATTTCCGGCGTGGCGATCTTGTCGCGATCTGCGCCGACGACGGCCGCACGCTCGCACGCGGGCTGGCGGAATATGACGTGACGGAAGCAGGCCTGATTACAGGACGGCGCAGCGGCGATCTCGCCGGTATTCTCGGCTATGCGCCGCGCGCCGCGCTGGTGCATCGCAACCATATGGCATTGTTGTGAGCAGCACGCTCGCCATCACCGGCGGCACCGGCTTCGTCGGCAAGCGGTTGATCGAGCAGGCGCTCGGCGCGGGCTATCGCGTGCGCGCGCTCACCCGGCGGACGCAAGCCCCACGCGAGGGGCTTACGTGGGTGGCGGGGGCGCTCGACGATAGGCGCGCGCTCGCCGATCTCGTGGCGGGCGCGGACGTCGTCATCCACGTCGCCGGCGTCGTCAACGCGCCCGACCGCGCGGCTTTTGCCGCCGGCAACATCGCGGGCACGCAGGCGATGGTCGATGCCGCCCGCGCCGCCGGGGTGCGCCGCTTCATCCACGTCTCGTCGCTTGCGGCGCGCGAGCCGCAGCTTTCCAACTACGGCTGGTCCAAGCACGGTGCCGAAGCGGTGGTCGCAGCGTCGGGGCTAGACTGGACGATGGTGCGCCCGACCGCCGTGTTCGGCCCCGGCGATACGGACTTGCTCGACATGTTCCGCGTGGCGAAGTTCGGCCTCGCGTTGCTGCCGCCGCCGGGCAAGCTCGCGGTGATCCACGTCGATGATCTCGCGGCGCTGCTGCTCGCGCTGGTGGCGAGCAATCCCGGCCGCGTCATCCTCGAAGCCGATGACGGCACACCCGGCGGCTGGACGCATCGCGCTTTCGCGCGTGCGATCGGCACGGCGGTCGGCCGGCGCGTGCTGGCGCTCGATCTGCCACGTCCGGTGATGCTGGCGGCGGCGCGGATCGACCGGCTGCTGCGCGGCGCGGGCGCCAAGCTGACGGCCGACCGAGTCGGCTATTTCTGCCATCCCGACTGGACGATCGACCCGGCGCGCGCGCCCGATCCGGCTTTGTGGCACGCGCGGATTCCAACACCAGACGGACTTGCCGCGACGGCGGCATGGTATCGCGAACACAGCCTGCTATAGAATCGTCCGAATGCCGCCGCATTTGCTTGGCAACGTTCGTGCGGCCCCACTCCCGAAGGATATCCATGAGCGACCGCGCCACCGTCTTCGAAACCGTTACCCGCCAGATCGAACCCTTCAACAAGAAGGGCGTCGCACTGACCGAGGCGACCACTTTTCAGGGCGACCTCGAATGGGACAGCCTGACGGTGATGGATTTCGTCGCTGCGATCGAGGACGAGTTCGACATCATCATCACCATGAACATGCAGGCCGAGATCGAGACGATCGGCCAACTCGTCGATGCCGTGATGAGCCTCAAGGCCTGATCCCAACCTCCGTTCGCGCGCGACTTCGCTCGCCACGAACGGTCTAGGAACGAATGACATGACCGAAGCCGCTGCCACCGCCGACGCCCTGCCCGCCTTCCCCGCCGAGGTGCCGCCGGAACGCGATCTGTTCTCCAAGTTCGACGCCCTGATCGCCGAGCGCGAGGCGCTGATGGCGACGGGCGTGCGCGATCCGTTCGCGATCGTGATGGACGAGGTGAAGTCCCCTACCCTCGCAATCATCAAGGGCAAGGAGACGATCCTGCTCGGCACCTACAATTACATGGGCATGACGTTCGACGCCGATGTGATCGCCGCCGGCAAGGATGCGCTCGACCGGTTCGGATCGGGCACCACCGGCAGCCGCGTGCTCAACGGCACCTACTCGCCGCACAAGGACTGCGAAGACGCGCTGAAGGAGTTCTACGGCACCGAACATGCGATGGTGTTCTCGACCGGATACCAGGCCAATCTCGGGATGATCTCGACGCTGGCCGGCAAGGGCGAATATATCATCCTCGACGCCGACAGCCATGCCTCGATCTACGACGGCTGCGCGCTCGGCAATGCCGAGATCGTGCGCTTCCGCCACAATTCGGTCGAGGATCTCGACAAGCGGCTTGGCCGGTTGCCGAAAGAGCCGGGCAAGCTCGTCGTGCTCGAAGGCGTCTATTCGATGCTCGGCGATATCGCGCCGCTGCCCGAGATGGTCGCGGTCGCCAAGAAGCACGGCTGCATGGTGCTGGTCGACGAGGCGCATGGCATGGGCTTCTTTGGGCCGAACGGACGCGGCGTATACGAGGAACAGGGCGTCGAGGATCAGGTCGATTTCGTGGTCGGCACCTTCTCCAAGTCGGTCGGCACGGTGGGCGGGTTCTGCGTGTCGAACCATCCCAAGTTCGACGTGATGCGGCTGGTGTGCCGCCCCTATGTGTTCACCGCCTCGCTGCCGCCGTCGGTGGTGGCGACCGCCGCGACCTCGATCCGCAAGTTGATGCACGCGGGCGAGAAGCGCGCGCATCTTTGGGCCAATTCGAAACGGCTTCACGGCGGCCTCAAGGAGATGGGCTACACGCTCGGCACCGCCACGCCGCAATCGGCGATCATCGCGGTGATCCTCAAGGACCAGACTCAGGCGGTGGCGCTGTGGCAGTCGCTGCTGGAGGGCGGCCTGTACGTCAACATGGCGCGCCCGCCCGCGACGCCGGCCGGCACGTACCTGCTGCGCTGCTCGCTCTGCGCCGAACATAGCGCCGAGCAGGTCGAGACGATCCTCGCGATGTTCAAGGCGTCGGGTCAGGCCGTAGGCGCGATCGATTAAGGGGGAGTCCCGGCTTTCCCCGAGTCGCACAGCATAGTAACGTCAACACGATGAGCGGGACCGAGGGCGACGCGATAGCGGAACCGGGGGCTGAGCACACCCACGGCGCGGCATGGCGCACTATCATGCTGGTCGTGATGGCGCTGCTCGGCCTGTCGGTGCTCGTCGGGCTGATTTTCACCTTGTCCGGCGCCAATCGCCAACGCGACGAGGCGCAGCAGCGCGAGCGGCACAGCTACGAGGTGATGATCCTCGCGCGCACGCTTGCGGGCACGATCGCCGATGCCGAGGCCGCGCTCGGCCGCTACGTCATCAGCGGCGACCGGGCACTTGGCGGGCGATATGCGGAACGATGGCAGGTCGCCGGCGCGCAGATCGCCAAACTGCGGCGCGACACCGCCGACAACCCCGAACAAGCTGGCCCGATCGCGCAACTCGCCGATGCGTATGACGCGCGCGGCGCCGAGCTCGACCTGATCGCGCTGAGCACGCGCTACAAGAAAAACACCCAGGCGCTCGGCCTGTACTATCGCGCCGGCACCTCCCCCAGACTTGCGCGGATCACGGCGCTGCTGAACGAAATTTCGCGCCGCGAGCATGTGCTGCTCGACCAGCGCACCACCAGCGCGATGGCGGCGGTGGCGCATTCGAACGATGTCGCCAAGGTGCTGACGGTGTTCGGGCTGTTCATTGTGATCGGCTCCATCGTGCTCGGCTGGGTAATGGTGCAGGCGCTCGGGTTCGAAGCGATCGCGCAGGCGGAAACCGCCGCCGAACGCGAGCGCGCCGAAGACCTCCAAGCCGCCGTCGCCGCCGCGACCGCCGAGCTGCGCACGCAGGAGGCGCAGCTCCGCCAAATCCAGAAGATGGAGGCGATCGGTCAGCTCACCGGCGGCATCGCGCACGATTTCAACAATATGCTCGCGGTGGTGCTCGGCGGACTCGAACTGGCGCGGCGGCAGATCGCGCTCGACCCCGCCGCCGCCAGCCGCCACATCGACAGCGCGACGGAGGGCGCGAAACGCGCCGCCGAACTGACGAGGCGGCTGCTCGCCTTCTCGCGCGAGGATGCGCTGCATACCGAACCGGTCGAGCCGGGCGCGCTGGTCGCGGGCATGTCCGACCTGCTCGATCGCACGCTCGGCGACGCCGTGACCGTAACGGTGCGCGATGCGGGCAGCGGCTGGCACACGCGGATCGACAAGCACCAGCTCGAAAACGTCATCCTCAATCTCGCGGTCAACGCGCGCGACGCGATGGACGGGCGCGGCCAGCTCACCATCACCACGGCGGGCACGGCTTTGTCGCACGGCGCGGTCGGCGCGTGCCCGGCGGGCGAATATGTCAGCATCGCGGTTTCCGACACCGGCAGCGGTATGACCCCCGAGGTGATGGAGCGCGTGTTCGAGCCGTTCTTCACCACCAAGCCGGTCGGCAAGGGCACCGGACTCGGGCTGAGCCAGGTGTTCAGCTTCGTGCGGCAGGCCGAGGGCGAGGTCGCGCTACGCTCGGCGCCGGGCGAAGGCACCACCGTGACGTTGTATTTGCCGCGCCACACCGGCGACACCGCGCCGGTCGCAACGCCGCTTTCCCTTTCCGCCGACGTGGCGCCAGCCGCGCTCGACATCCTCGTCGTCGAGGACGATCCGCGCGTGCTCGCCGCGACGATGGGGGCGCTGGAGGAACTCGGCCACCGCGCGGTCGCGTGCGGCGATCCGCTCGCCGCGCCTGCGCTGCTCGCCGCCAATCAGGCGACGACGCTGGTGATTTCCGACGTGCTGATGCCGGGCCAGACCGGGCCGGAGATGGTCGCCGGGCTGCTGCTGCGCCGGCCCGACGTGGCGGTGCTGTTCGTCACCGGGTTTGCGGGGGAGGCCTGCGAGGCCGAATTCGGTGGCCATGTCGTGCTGCGCAAACCGTTCACGATCGCCGGGCTGGAAGCCGCGATCCACGAAGCGGTCGCCACGCGCGGCGTCACCGAGGGCCACATCGCCGCCGAGTGATTTCGTAGCTGACGTGCGCCGCATAGGCCGATATAGCCCGGCGCTTCGGTCTCCCCTCCACGCACTCCCAGCACAAGGCCGCCAACGCCAGCCCATGAAGTCCATCGACCGTTACATGGCCCGGCTAATCGCGGTGCCGCTGTTCTCGACACTGGTCATCTCGGCGATGCTGCTGGTGCTCGACCGGATGCTGCGCCTGTTCGATTTCGTCGCGACCGAGGGCGGGCCGATCAGCGTGGTGTGGCGGATGCTCGCCAACCTGCTGCCCGAATATCTCGGCCTCGGCATTCCGATCGGGCTGCTGCTCGGCGTGCTGCTCGCTTTCCGACGGCTCGCCACCTCGTCCGAGCTCGACGTGATGCGTGCGGTCGGGATGAGCTATCCGCGGCTGCTGTACGTGCCGTTCCTGTATGCGGCGGCGCTTGCGGCGGTGAATTTCGCGATCGTGGGCTTCATCCAGCCCGATGCGCGCTATTCCTACGAGAAGTTGCGCTTCGAACTGCGCACCGGCGCGCTCGGCGCGTCGATCAAGGTCGGCGAGTTCACCCACTTCCCCAATGGCGGCACGGTGCGGATCGAGCATAGCCGTGACAACGGCCGCAAGCTCTCGGGCATCTTCGTGCAATATGCCGACAAGAAGGGCGATTGGTACGCCGTGACCGCGCAAAGCGGCCAGTTCCTCGCCACCGACAACCCCGACGAGATCATCTTCCGGCTGACCAAGGGGACGCTCGTCAACAAGGCGCCCAATTTCGCGACGCCGCGCGTGCTGACCTTCACCTCGCACGATCTGCCGATCGCGCTGCCGAAATACGAGAGTTTCCGCAATCAGGGCAGCAGCAACCTCGAACGCACTTTGCCGCAGCTCGCGCGGCTCGGGCGTGACGCGAAGGCGGACCAGGAGACACGCAACGGCAGCCGCGCGACGTTCCATTTCCGCATCGTCGAGGTCTGCACGATGTTCCTGCTGCCGCTGCTCGGCCTCGCGCTCGGCGTTCCGCCGAAGCGCTCCTCCTCGGCGATTGGCGTGTTTCTCGGCATCATCATGATCGTGGCGTACCATAAGGTGAACGAATACGGCATGGCGGTCGGCGGACTGGGCAAGATCGACCCGATCATCGCCTTGTGGGTGCCGTTCGCGGTGTTCGCCAGCCTCGTGCTATGGATGTTCTACACGATCGCGTTCGTGCCGGGCGGCCAGCCGATCAGCGCGCTGGAACGTGGCGCGTCCAAGGCGGCCAAGGCGATCGGCCGGCTGCTGCCGCGCCGCGGCCGGGAGGTGCGGACGTGACCGCGATGTTCCCGTCGCGCACCGTCGCGCTCTACATGGCGAAGATGTTCCTGGTACGCACCTTCGCGATTCTCGGCGTGCTGGTGCTGGTGCTGCAATCGCTCGATCTGCTCACCGAATCGGGCAAGATCCTCGCCTATGCCGGCAACGGCGACACGCAGATCTGGCATTACATCGGCCTGCGCGTGCCGCAGATCATCTCGACCTTCCTGCCGTATTCGGTACTGCTCGGCGCGATCATAACGCTGACCACGCTCAACCAGAACAGCGAAGTCATCGCGCTCAAGGCGTCGGGGCTGTCGGCGCACCAGATCCTCGCCCCGCTGATCGTCGCGAGCTTCGGCGTCGCGCTGCTGTCGTTCAGCTTCAACGACCGCATCGTCGCGCGCGCCACGGCGACGCTGGACCAGTGGCAGAAGGTCAATTACGGCCCGCTGCCGATCGACCGGGGTGACCGATCGAACGTGTGGGTGCGCGACGGCGACGATCTCATCCAGGTCGACCAGATCAAGGGGCGCGGCAACGCCGCGATCCTCGGCGGCGTGACCTTGTTCGACCGCGAAGGCGGCTCGCTCGCGACGATCACCAAGGCGCTGCACGGCAAGCGCGAGGGCGACGGCTGGCGGATCTGGCCCGCGACTCGCTTCGATCTCGCCGCCGACAAGGTGACGCCGCTCGGATCGGTCGTGATCGGCCACGGGGTACGGCCCGACCAGTTCTCGCTGTCGAGCGTCGATGCCGACGGGCTTTCGTTCGGCGATCTTCAATCCGCGATCGCCGACCTTACCGCCGCCGGACGACCGACCGCATCGCTGGAAGGTACGCTCTGGCACAAGCTATCCGGCCCGATGTCGGCGATGCTGATGCCGCTGCTCGGCGCGGTCGCGGCGTTCGGCATCGCCCGATCGGGCAAGCTGTTCGTGCGCGCGGTGATCGGCATGGGGCTCGGCTTCCTGTACTTCGTCGCCGACAATTTCGCGCTGGCGATGGGCAATCTCGGGGCCTACCCGCCGTTTCTGGCGGCCTGGGGCGCGTTCCTGCTGTTTCTGATGATCGGCGAAACCGTGCTGATCCGCACCGAGGAGTAAAGTCATGTTGCTGATCGTCGGCACGATCCGCTTCCCCGCCGAAAACGTCGCCGCCGCGCGCGGCGCGATCGAAGCGTTGGTGACGGCCACCCGCGCCGAAGACGGATGCTTCGAATATCGCTTCGCCGAGGATGTGCTCGAACCCGGCCTGATCCACATCACCGAGCGCTGGCGCGACCGTGCCGCGCTCGACGCGCATTTCCAGACACCGCATATCGCGGCGTGGCGCGCCGCCGGAACAACGCTCGGCGTCAGCGATCGGGCGCTGATGCTTTATACGGTGGACGACGGGGAAACGCTCTGATCGCTGTTGGGCGTACCTAGGCCAAGATCACCAGCAGCAGCACGGGCGGGCCGGGCGTTCGGCCACGCGGGCGAACGCTTGATCGTTCAGCGGCCGCCGGTCGTGCTGCGGACCAGCCGCGCAACCAGCGGGGCGAGGCCGGGATGGTTCGCATCGTGATACGGCGACTCGGTGCCCAGCGCGGCGACGAGCCGGCGATGCGCCTCGCCCAGCGCATGATACGGCACGCTCGGCACGAGATGGTGAAGCGCATGATAGCGCAGGCCCACGGGCGCCCACAGGAACGGCAGGTAACTCGGCGGCGGCACGTTGACGCTGTCAAGATATTGCGCGGTGACACTCATCGCTTCGCCGTCATTCTCCCACAGATGCGCGACCAGCGTGCGGATCTGATTGAGCAGAGTCGAGACGGCGTAGATGCCGAGGAAGATCGCGAAGGCGCGTAGCGGGATCACACCGCCAGCCACCAGCGCGACCAATGCGATCGCCCAGACACTGGTCGCAGCCTCCAACCACAGCCAGCGGGTGCGCAATTCGCCCTCTGGCGCGCGGCGGCGGAAGGCCGGGTTGATCGCCAGCGACGAGGCCCGCTCGACCAGCCAGGTCCGCAAGCGCGGAATCACCAGCGACAGTGGCACCACCACCGCATAGCGCAGCACAAGAGCGACCGGCGCCAACAGCGCCGTCAGCACGAACAGCGGCAGCGTCCACGGCTTCATCAGCGCGAGCGGCAGATATTCGGGGTCTTCGACCGTACCGTAACGGGTGCGGGTGTGGTGGATGGTGTGGACGCCTTCGTACATGAACGATGGCACCATCATCGGCACGCCGAACAGCAGATTCCAGCCCAGGCGGAAGCCGGGCACCGCGCTCGGCTTCATATGCGTGATCTCGTGGATGAAGCTGCCCGCGCGGTACAACGCGAGCGCGGCGACGGCACCGGCGAGGATCGCCCAGGGCGACACCCACAGCGTCGCCACCGCCAGCGCGACATAGCCGACCACAGCCGACGTGAGGAAATCCACCCAGTAGACCGCCGGGTTCGGCGCGTGGAGGTCGCGCGTCAGCTCGGCGGCGGCGCGCAGCATCGCCTTGTCATCGACCTTCCGGTCGATGGGCGCGCGGGCTGCGGCGTCGGTCTGATCGGCTGCGCTGCGCCGGGCAAAGGTCATGCTCGTCATATGGCTATCCATTGCCCGAATATAGTGGCGGCATGGTGGCAGGAACAGGAGGGCAAATCGTCCAAGCCTGCCGGCGATCCCGATCGCTCGCGCTCCGACAGCACGACACCGACGGTAACGGCTTGACGCGCCGCGCGCGCTGCGGCTTGTGCGCTCCGCGCGACGGGAATGCGCGATGCTCTAGCGAGAGGCTTATCCACCGTGGCGACCCAAGATTTCACCATCCGGCCGATCGAGAGCAAGGCGGACCGCAAGAAGTTCGTCGACCTGCCGTTCCGGCTCTACGCCGACGATCCGAACTGGGTACCGCCGCTGAAAGGCGAAGCGCTCGGATTGATCACCCCCGAGAAGAACGGCTGGTTCAGCCACGCCAAGGCGCAGCTCTTTCTTGCCGAGCGTCGCGGTACGGTCGTCGGACGCGTTTCCGCGCATATCGACACGCTCGCGCTGGAGATGCCGAGCGATCAGGGCTTCGGCCCCGGCTGTGGGCAGTTCGGCCTGCTCGAAGCCGAGGATGGCGCGGTCGCCGCCGCGCTTATCAAAACAGCCGAGGACTGGCTGCGCGAGCAGGGCATGAACCGCGTGCTCGGCCCGATCAGCATGTCGGTCTGGGAAGAGCCTGGCCTGCTGATCCAGGGTTACGATCATCCGCCGACGATCATGATGGGCCATGCCAAGCCCGAATATCGCGGCTGGATCGAAGGTGCCGGCTATCACCCGGTCAAGCAATTGCTGACCTACGAGCTCGATATCCGCAAGGAATTCCCGCCGCTCGTGCAGCGGATCATCAAATCGGGCGAGAAGAACCCGCGCATCGTCGTGCGCGAGGTCAACAAGAAGAAGTTCGACGAGGAAGCTGCGATCATCCTCGCCATCCTCAACGATGCATGGTCGGACAATTGGGGCTTCGTTCCGCTCACCCCGCCCGAGATCAAGGATGTCGGCGTGAAGTTGAAGCCGATCGTGTTCAACGACCTGATCCGCATCGCCGAACTCGACGGCAAGCCCGTCGCCTTCATGATCACTTTGCCCGATCTCAACGAGGCGATCACGCCGTTCAAGGGCAATCTGTTCCCGTTCAACGTCTTCAAATTGCTGTGGTGGCTGCGCAAGCCCAAGGTGACGACGATGCGTGTGCCGCTGATGGGCGTGGTCAAGGAGTTGCAGGCCTCGCGCATGGCGAGCCAGTTGGCCTTTATGATGATCGAATACATTCGTCGTACCTCGGTCGCCAATTACGGCTCGACGCGGAGCGAGATCGGCTGGATTCTGGACGACAATCAGGGGATGCGGTCGATCGCGACAACGATCAACTGCGAGATCAACAAGGTCTATCAGGTCTACGAAAAAGCGCTTTGAGCCGGCCAGACGCGGCGCGCGGACAGTGCCGCGCGCCGCAGCGACCCCGACCGGGTTCAGTTCTTCGCGAGCGGATCGGTTCCGGTCAGCTCGATCCAGTCTTTGCGCGTGTGGCATTCCTTGCGCGGGATGTGCGAGCCGATGATCGTGTCGATCACGCAATAGCGGGTCTCGCGCTTGGCCGTCGAGGCAATGGGCGCGGTGCTGGCTTCGATGCGCGCGCCTTCGGGCGCGCCGGTCGGCGCGGCGATCGAGGGCGTGGCGAGGAGCGCGGACGAAGCGGCGGCGGCGAACAGGATGGTCTTGAACATGGCGTAATCTCCGATGGCTGGCGGCTCATTGCGCCGCGCCAAGGGTATTGCATCCGCCGTGCCAGTTTACTTTAGTTCGTTAACTCAATGTCTTATGAAAATTCCATCTAGCCGCATGCGGCATACAGAACCAACACACCGTATGACGGGCCAATCTTTGGCAAAATATCCCGATCAAAAAAGCCGGGAAATTCCGAGATAGAGTTCGGCATCCGGCGTATCGTGATTGAGCCCGGCGATGCCACCGATATCGAGCTGCACCGTCTTGCCGACCATCCAGGCCAGCGACAGCGCGCCGAACGCCTGCGTGGTCTTTTGCTCGGGATCGTCGTCGCGCAGCACTTGCCCTTCGACGGTGGCGGTCAGCGTCTTGGTCAGCTCGACACCGAGGCCGAGCGTGCCACTCGTGGCGAAATGGCGGCCATGCCCGTCCTTGTCGACAGCAGCCTCGATTTCGGGGGTGATCTGCAGCTTGAGCGTCTGGTTCAGTTCGTAGGAGACGGGCGCTGTCATCCCCGCACCCCAATCGCCGAAACCCACGGGCATGCGGCCGACCGGCACAGTCACGAACGGGCGCACGGCGGCGGACAGGCCCTTGCCGTCCGGGTTCTGGAGATTGATCTTCGCGCCCAGCGTCACGTCGCCGGCGCGGCCTCTGGTCTCGACGGCGCCGCTGGCCGTGTCGCGGACATGGCCGTAGGGTGTCCAGCCGATCTGGGCCTCGATCGTGTTGGTCAGCCCCACGCGCACCAGAGTGTCGCCGATCAGCACCGTGTCCGTGCGGCCGTCCCGGTCCTTTTCGAGCGTCCAGTCGGCGAGCGCGGTTTCCACCGAGACGTGGCCGGGCGCGATCGTGCAGGCGGGGCGGCCGAGATCAGGTCGCGAGGGACAAAATTCGCGCTCTTCCGCGAACGCGGGCGTGGCGGCGAGCAGCGCCGCCAGAAGCAGAATGTTGCGCATGATGTCCCCTTTTCATGCGCAACCCCGGACTGTCGGTTCCGTTCCTTAGCGGACGCGCGGGCCGCCGAAGGGGAGCGGCGGCGGCGGACGGCGATCGCGGCGCGGGAGCTGCGCCTGATAGGCGTGTCCGCAATGTGCGACGCAATACGGGAAGCCGGGGTTCACCTTCTCGCCGCAGAAGTGGAAATCGGGCTCGCCGGGGTGACCGAGCGGCCATTTGCAGATGCGGTCGCTGAGATCGAGCAGCGTCGTCTTGCCGGCCATGTCGGCCGAAGGCTTGGCGGGCACGAGGCGGCGCGGCGGCGCGGGCGTGATCGGCGCCTGCTGTTCGCCGGGCGACTGGCGGAGGAAGCCGCCGGGGCCGACCGAGCGCAGGATCGGCTGTGGCGGCGCTACCGGTGCGGGCGCAGCGGCTGGCGCGTCCGAAATTTCAGCATCCTCGTCCTCATCGGCTTCGAAAGCCGGGGCAGCGGGCGCTGCGGCAACGACTTCGACCGGCTTGAACACCTCGGGCGCCGCTGCGACCACCGGCTTGGGCGCGGCGGGCTCGACGACAGGCTTGGCGACGACCTCGGCGGTGACCTCGTTGGGCTTTACCGGCGACGGGCGTGATTGCAGGCCGAGTCGATGCGCCTTGCCGATCACCGCGTTGCGGCTGACCTGCCCGAGTGCCTCGGCGATCTGGCTGGCGGTCTGGCCGTCTTCCCACATCTTCTTGAGCGTATCGATCCGTTCGTCGGTCCAGGCCATGAAATCTATCTTCCCTACGTGCCGGGTTGCGGGCAGTGGCGGCAGCGACTAACCGATCGCGCCATGAGCAGCCACCCCCCATCCGGCGAAATCCAGTCGGCGGTTCGCAACGCTCCCGGCGTTCCCGTCATCAAGGACGTGAACTGGGGCGGCCTGCGAACGCTCTATATCAAGGAGGTGCGCCGTTTCTTCAAGGTCCACCTCCAAACGATCTGGGCGCCGGCGATCACGACACTCCTGTTCCTGATCGTCTTCACGATCGCGACGGGCGCCAAACGGCCGGTGCACGTCGGCGGGATCGACGTGCCCTTCGCCGATTTCATCGCCCCCGGACTCATCATCAGCCAGGGCATGATGGGGCCGGCGTTCGCCAATGCCAGCTTCTCGCTGCTCGCCGGCAAGATCCAGGGCACGATCGTCGATTATCTGATGCCGCCGCTCTCGACCCTGGAGGTGCTCGCCGCGCTGCTCGGCGGCGCGATGACTCGCGCGTTCCTCGTCGGTTTCGTGGTTTGGGTCGCCATGCTGCTCTATCCCGGCGTGCATGTGACGCCATCACACCCGCTCGCGGTGCTGTGGTTCGGCTTTCTCGGCGCGCTGTTCCTGTCGCTGCTCGGCGTGCTGACCTCGATCTGGGCGCAGAAGTTCGACCATGCCGCCGCCGTCACCAATTTCGTGGTGGCGCCGCTCTCGCTGCTGTCGGGCACCTTCTATTCGGTCGACCGGCTCGCGCCGGCGTTCCGCGCGTTCAGCCACGCCAACCCGTTCTTCTACATCATCTCAGGGTTCCGCTACGGCTTCCTCGGCACCGCCGACTCGCCGGTGCTGGTCGGCAGCCTCGTGGTGCTGGGCGTCGATGTGGTGCTGTTCGTATTGTGCTATCAGTTGCTCGCGCGCGGCTGGCGCCTGAAGAGCTGACCGGTCAGCCCGGTTTACGGAACACCGGATTGCGATAGAGCGTCGAACCCAGTTTGCCGTTCCTCGGGTAAGCCGCGCGATGCACGCGGTTCGACTGGTTGCCGCCCAGCACGAGCAATTTCGCGCCCTGATCGTCGAGCAGGTACGAGACGTGGCCGAGCACCTTGCCGCCCACGATCCGCTCCCACACCACGACGCTGCCGCGCCCGGGCGACGAGTCTTCGACGCCCCAGCCCCGCCAGTCGAGCGCCCAGGCCGAATCGGTGCCTTTCTTGCCCGCGTTGACCATGCACCAGTTGACGAAGGCCGAGCACCAGGCGGTGTTGTCGTCGCTGCGTTGCGCCGCGCTCAAGCCTTTGCAGGTCGCGAGATATTCGACGATGCGGGGATTGCTGCCGGGATTGAACTCGGCGACGCCGGCATCCTCCTCCCGCAAGGCGAGCGAAAGCCACAGCGGATCGCCCTCGCCGGCGGTTTCGGTCGCGGCGCCGACCAACAGCGCGCTCCGGTCGCTGCCGTCGGGAAGAACGATCTGTTGGCCCGAGCGGATGAGGTTGGGATTGGTGATCTGCGGGTTCAAGCCAAGCAAGTCGTTGACACGTATGTTCAAACCGCGCGCGATGCTGCCGAGAGTATCGCCGGGACGAACGGTATAAATCTTCTTCATGAGACTTACCCCTGTAGCCATCATTCCTTCCAGCGGCAGGATATATAGTGACATCATCATGTTCTAGGATGGAATCGACTTGTGCAGCGCAGCAGCGCTTCGTGACATCCCGCGCTGCTATGACGAGGTTGACGCTTACCAATCTCGCCAAGTACATATCCACTCCGGCGGCCCCAGCACGGGCCGCCGTTTTTGTTTCTGCGAGGAGCGCGTCATCATGCCGATCACCCCACTCATGCCAGTGTACCCGCGGTGCGGCGTGCGCCCGGTGCGAGGCGAGGGCTGCTATCTGATCGGCGAGAACGGCGAGCGGTATCTCGATTTCGCGGCCGGTATCGCGGTCAACGCGCTCGGCCACGGCCACCCGCATCTGGTGAAGGCGATCGCCGATCAGGCGGCGACGCTGATGCACGTCTCGAACCTCTACGGGTCTCCGCAGGGCGAGCATCTCGCGCAGCGCATCGTCGACAACAGCTTCGCCGACACGGTGTTCTTCACCAATTCGGGCACCGAGGCGGTGGAATGCGCGATCAAGACCGCGCGGCGCTACCATTTCGTCAATGGCAATCCCGAGCGCACCACGCTCATCACCTTCAACAACGCCTTTCACGGGCGGACGATGGGGGCGATCAGCGCGACCAACCAGCCGAAGATGCGCGACGGGTTCGAGCCGCTGCTGCCGGGCTTCGCGTATGCGCCGTTCAACGATCTCGATGCGGCGCTCGCGCTGATCGACGAGACGACGGCTGGCTTCATGGTCGAGACGATCCAGGGCGAAGGCGGCGTGTCTGCCGGTAGCCCCGAGTTCATCCAGGGCTTGCGCAAGGCGTGCGACGAACACGGGCTGCTGCTGGTGCTCGACGAGGTTCAGTGCGGCTATGGGCGCACCGGCAAGATGTGGGCGTATGAGCATTACGGCATTACCCCCGACATCATGTCGGTCGCCAAGGGTATCGGCGGCGGCTTCCCGCTCGGCGCGTGCCTCGCCACCGAGGAAGCGGCGAAGGGCATGGTGTTCGGCACGCATGGATCGACCTATGGCGGCAACCCGCTGGCGATGGCGGCGGGCGAGGCGGTGCTCGATGTGATGCTCGAGCCGGGCTTCCTGGAGAATGTCACCGCGATGGGCGAGCGGCTGCGCGGTGCGCTCGAGCAGATGATCCCCAATCACGACGACGTGTTCGACAGCGTGCGCGGCAAGGGGCTGATGCTCGGCATCAAGCTCAAGGATGCCGTGGTGGCGCGCGATTTCGTCGCGCATGCGCGCGACGCGCATGGGCTGCTGACCGTGTCGGCGGGCGAGAACGTGGTGCGCGTGCTGCCGCCGCTGGTGATCGAGGACAGCCATATCGCCGAGGCGATCGAGAAGTTGAGCGAGGCGGCGCGGAGTTACGCGCCGGTCGCGGCGTGAGGGGGACGGGCGAGGTCGCCCTTCCCTACTCCCCCTCATCCGGCGCTTCGCGCCACCTTCTCCCACAAGGGGAGAAGGAAAGATGACCCGTCACTTCCTCAATCTTTCTGACGCGGGCGCGGATGGCATCGCGGCGATGCTGGCCGATGCGCTCGATCGCAAGGCGGCGCGCGCCGGCTTGCCCAAGGGCAGGGCCGATGCCGACGCGCCGCTCGCCGGCCACGCGCTCGCGATGGTGTTCGAGAAGAATTCGACTCGCACGCGGGTCAGCTTCGACATGGCGATCCGGCAGCTTGGCGGTTCGTCGATCGTGCTCGACAGCGGCTCGACCCAGCTCGGGCGCGGCGAAACGGTGGCGGATACCGCGCGCGTGCTGTCGGGCTATTGCGACGCGATCATGCTGCGCACCGACGACCATGCCAAGGTCGAGGAGATGGCGCAGTATGCCAGCGTGCCGGTCATCAACGGCCTGACCGACGCGTCGCATCCGTGCCAGATCATGGCGGACCTGCTCACCATCCTCGAGACGGGCAAGGCGCTGCCCGGGCTCAAGGTGGCGTGGTTCGGCGACGGCAACAACGTGCTCGCCTCGATCATCGAAGCGGCGGGGCTGATGCACTTCGACGTGGTGGCGGCGTGTCCGCAGGGCTTCATGCCGCCCGAAAGCGATCTCGCGCTTGGGCTCGGGCGTGCGCGTGTGGTCGGCGATCCGCGCGAGGCGGCCGAGGGTGCCGACATCCTCGTCACCGACACCTGGATCTCGATGGGCCAGGCGCATGCCGAGACCAAGCTCGCCGCGATGATGCCGTTTCAGGTGACCGAAGACCTGATGGCGCGCGCCAAGCCCGACGCGAAATTCCTCCACTGCCTGCCAGCGCACCGCGGCGAGGAAGTGACCGACGCGGTGATAGACGGCCCGCAGTCGCTGATCTGGCCCGAGGCGGAGAACCGGCTGCACGCGCAGAAAGCGGTGCTGCGTTGGTGCTTCGGGCAGATCGGTTGATCGCGGGGGGCCGGTCCCCCACATTCGCGTCTTTCCCGTTCCCCCGCGCAAGCGGGGGTCCAGAGCAACGAGCGCCGCGCTGCTTGGCTCTGGCCCCCCGCTTGCGCGGGGGAACAGCTTCATGAAAGACGTTGATGCCTGACACCTCCCCCGATCTCGACCTCGCACTGGGTTTCACGATCCCCGGCCGCCACGCGCGCGGGCGCGTCGTTCGGCTCGGCCCGGTGGTCGATCGCATCCTCTCGGCACACGCATATCCCGCCCCGATCGAGGCTCTGCTGGCCGAGGCGTTGACGCTGACCGCGCTGATCGGCTCGACGCTGAAAGATGCGGGCGGCCAGCTCACGCTTCAGGCGCAGACCGAGAACGGCATCGTCAGCCTGTTGGTGTGCGATTATCGCGGCGGCGAACTGCGTGGCTATGTGCAATATGACGCCGGCCGGCTCGCCGATGCGCCGATCGCACCGAGCCTGTTTTCGCTGTTCGGCACCGGCTATCTCGCGATCACCTTCGATCAGGCGACCACGGGCGAGCGGTATCAGGGCATCGTTCCGCTCGATGGCGAATCACTGGCCGATGCGGCGTCTGCCTATTTCCTCCAGTCCGAACAGATCCCGACGCTGATCCGGCTCGGCGTCGCGCCTGGTAACCGCGTGACGGGCGGCCTGTTCCTCCAGCATCTGCCCGAGGGCGAGGAAGGCCGCGAGCGGCTGCACGTGCGGCAGGACCATCCCGAATGGGAGCATGTCGCGGTGCTCGGCGGCACGATGGGCGCCGACGAGCTGACCGATACCGCGCTGCCGCTCGAAACCCTGATCTGGCGGCTGTTCAACGAGGAACCCGAGGTTCGCATCCTCGCGCGCCAGCCGATCGTGCGCGGGTGCCGTTGCTCGCCCGACTATATCGCGCAGGTGCTCGCCAAGTTTTCCGACGAGGACCAGCGCGAAATGGCCGATGATTCGGGGGTGATCACGGTCGATTGCGCGTTTTGCGCGCAGAAGTTCCCGGTATCCGTCGCGAATCGTTGCGATTCCTGAACGACATTGAATCTCGCCACAGAATCCCCCACATTCTGTACCAAGCGGTTGCGCCTGCGGTGGGTAAGGCGTGGACTTGGGGATTCGAACGATGCGGCGTTGGCGGATGATATGCGCGGGGTTCGCCGCGCTGGTGATGGCCGGCGGGGCAGCGATGGCGGCACCCGATTCGGGTGCGTCGGTGGCACTGTCTCGGATCGAGCGCGGCCAGTATGAGATCAGCGTGGTCGGGTCGACCGCGGCGCCGCGATCGGTGTGCATCGCCGATCCCGCAATCCTGCTTCAGATGCAGCATCCCGGCGTTTCCTGCGCGCGGTTCGTGATGGCGGACGGCCCCGACGGCACGACGGTCAGCTACCGGTGCGCGAGCGGCGGGCATGGCCGCACCGTGGTGACGATCACCACCCCCAGATCGTTCGATATTGATACACAAGGCATCGCCGGGGGCGCACCTTTCGACTTGAATTATCAGGGAAGGCGCGTCGGCGCTTGTCCGGCACGCTCCACCGCATCGCGTTAACCCTTTGCAAAGGCAGTGTGATTAAGATGACAAGAGTGTGCTTTTGGCATGCTTTTTCCCAAAAAGCCCGGTGACGGGCAACCGCTGGGCCGCCCAAGGGCGGCCCATTTTTCTTGGGCGGCGCGTTTTTCTCAGGCGGATTGCGCGGCTCGCCCCCATTCCCTAGACTTGAGACGATCATGACACGCGGCAACACCCTGGCGGTCGCCCTGATTTCGGGCGGGCTCGATTCGATGGTTTCGGCGGCGCGCGCGCGCGAGGACGGGCACCGGCTGCTCGCGCTGTCGATCGATTACAACCAGCGCCATCAGATCGAACTGGCGGCGGCGCGGCGAATCGCGAGCGTGCTGGGCGCGGAACGGCATGTCGTGCTGCCGCTCGACCTGTCGGCCTTCGGCGGATCGGCGCTGACCGCCGACATCGACGTGCCCAAGGACGGCGTCGGCGACGGGATTCCCGTCACCTACGTGCCCGCGCGCAACACGATCTTCCTCAGCCTCGCGCTCGGCTGGGCCGAGGCGGCGGGCGCGCGCGACCTGTATATCGGCGTCAACGCGCTCGATTATTCGGGCTATCCCGATTGCCGGCCTGAGTTCATCAAGGCGTTCGAAGACATGGCCGAGGTCGCGACCAAGGCTGGAGTCGAGGGCGCACCGTTCCGCATCCAGGCGCCGCTCCAACATATGACCAAGGCCGATATCGTGCGCGAGGCGGCTCGGCTCGGGCTCGACGCCGGCATGAGCTGGTCGTGCTACGATCCCACGCAGGAAGGCCTGCATTGCGGCCGGTGCGACAGTTGCCGGCTGCGCGCGAAGGGCTTCATCGAGGCGGGGCTGCCCGACCCGACCGCCTACGCGGCCTGATGTCCTACGCCGTCAAGGAAATGTTCCTCACGCTGCAGGGCGAAGGGGTCAATGCCGGGCGTCGCGCGGTGTTCGTGCGGTTTGCCGGGTGCAATCTCTGGTCGGGCCGTGAGGAGGATCGCGCGACTGCGATCTGCTCATTCTGCGACACCGATTTCGTCGGGATCAACGGCCTCGGCGGCGGGCGCTTCGCCGATGCGGATGCGCTGGCGGCGGCGGTGGCGGGTTTTTGGGGCGACCGCCCGGAAGCGCGCTTCGTGGTGCTGACCGGCGGCGAGCCGATGTTGCAGGTCGACGATGCGCTGGTCGACGCGCTGCACGCGGGCGGGTTCACGATCGCGATCGAGACCAACGGCACCCTGCCCGTCCATCCCGGCATCGACTGGGTATGCGTCAGCCCCAAGGCTGGCAGCACGGTGGTGCAGCGGTCGGGCGACGAGTTGAAGCTGGTGTGGCCGCAGGCGGGCAGCGATCCCGAAGTGCTGGAAAGCTGGGACTTCGCCAATTTCCTCGTCCAGCCGATGGACGACGCGGCCGCGGCCGACAATCAGGCGGCGGCGATCGCGCTGGCGATGGCCCGGCCCAAATGGCGGCTGAGCCTGCAAACGCACAAGTTTCTCGGGCTGCGCTGACCTCCTCTCGCCTTCCTGAGAGGGCGGGGAGTGGTTGCATTCGGCGAGCCGCGCTCTTGCGCTTGCAAAATCACTCAATATCTCTGCACTGATCGTTTCGCTCGATCGATCAGAACGAACTTCCCAATTTCCCGTGGGCGCGCGGCTGGCCTATATCGGTCTCGTCCACTGCAAAGGAGAATATTGCATGTCGATCATAGGCAAGACGATCAAACCGTTCACCGCGACCGCGTACAAGGAAGGCAAGTTCGTCGACGTCTCGGATGCCGACGTGAAGGGCAAGTGGTCGGTATTCTTCTTCTATCCGGCAGACTTCACCTTCGTGTGCCCGACCGAGCTGGAAGACCTCGCCGACATCTACCCGACGCTCCAGAAGATGGGCGTGGAGGTGTATTCGGTTTCGACCGACACGCACTTCAGCCACAAGGCCTGGCACGACACCTCGCCCGCGATCGGCAAGATCAACTATTACATGCTGGGCGACCAGAACCACGTGATCTCGAACAATTTCGACATCCTGCGTGAAGGCGTCGGCCTTGCCGACCGCGGCACCTTCGTCGCCGATCCCGACGGCGTGGTTCAGCTCGTCGAGATCACGCCCGAGGGCGTGGGCCGCAACGCAGCCGAACTGCTGCGCAAGATCAAGGCCGCTCAGTACTGGGCTTCGCACCCCGGCGAAGTCTGCCCGGCCAAGTGGGAAGAGGGCGAAGAGACGCTCGCTCCCTCCTTCGATCTCGTCGGCAAGATCTAACCCATAGCCCCGTAGGGTCGCCGTGTGGCCCGGGGTGGACTGCCGTCCGCCCCGGGCCATTTTGCTTTAAGTAGGACCGCCACCGCATGTCCGTTCGTCCCGAGCGAAGTCGGGGGACATCATCCCTCGACTTCGCTCGGGACGAACGGGGTAGCGGGGCTCATTCAACAAGGAGTTTCCCCATGCTTGATGCCAATGTGACACAGCAGCTCAAGACCTATCTGGTCAACATCACGCAGCCGATCGAGCTGGTCGCGTCGCTCGACGACTCGCCCAAGTCGAAGGAAATGGGTGCGCTGCTGAACGATATCGCCGCGCTTTCCGACAAGATCACCGTCGTCGACGGCGTCGATGCGCGCAAACCGAGCTTCATGATCCGCCGCGTCGGCACCGATATCGGCGTGCGCTTCGCCGGTCTGCCGATGGGGCATGAATTCACCAGCCTCGTGCTCGCGCTGCTCCAGGTCGGCGGACATCCGTCGAAGGCGGCGGCAGACCTGATCGAGCAGGTCAAGAATCTCGACGGCGATTTCACCTTCGAGACCTATTTCTCGCTGACCTGCCAGAACTGCCCCGACGTGGTCCAGGCGCTCAACCTGATGGCGGTGCTCAACCCGCGCATCAAGCACACCGCGATCGACGGCGCCTTGTTCAAGGCCGAGGTCGAGGAGCGCAAGGTGATGGCGGTGCCGACCGTGTTCCTCAACGGTGCGCCGTTCGCCAGCGGCCGCATGGAACTGGAGCAGATCGTCGCCAAGATCGACACCGCCGCGGAAAGCCGCGCCGCCGAGAAGATCAAGACCAAGGCGCCGTTCGACGTGCTGATCGTGGGTGGTGGCCCCGCCGGTGCGGCGGCTGCGATCTACACCGCGCGCAAGGGCATCCGCACCGGCGTTGTCGCCGATCGGTTCGGCGGGCAGGTGCTCGACACGATGGGGATCGAGAACTTCGCCTCGGTGCCACACACCGAAGGCCCCAAGTTCGCCGCCGATCTCGAGCGCCATGTCCGCGACTATGACGTCGACATCATGAACCTCCAGCGCGCCGAGAAGGTGATCCCGGCGAGCGAAGCCGGTGGTCTCCATGAGGTGCAACTCGCCAATGGTGCGAGCCTGAAGACGCGGACGCTGATCCTTTCGACCGGCGCGCGCTGGCGGCAGATGAACGTGCCCGGCGAGGACACGTACAAGAACAAGGGCGTGGCGTACTGCCCGCATTGCGACGGCCCGCTGTTCAAGGGCAAGCGCGTCGCGGTGATCGGCGGCGGCAATTCGGGCGTCGAAGCCGCGATCGATCTCGCCGGGATCGTCGCGCACGTCACGCTGATCGAATTCGACACCGATCTGCGCGCCGATGCAGTGCTCCAGCGCAAGCTTGCCAGCCTGCCCAACGTCAAGATCATCACCTCGGCGCTGACCACCGAAGTGCTGGGCGACGGCGAGAAGGTTTCGGGGCTGGTCTACAAGGATCGCAACCACGACACGCTGCATCAGATCGAACTGGAAGGCATCTTCGTCCAGATCGGGCTGGTGCCGAACACCGAGTTCCTGCGCGACACGGTCGCCTTGTCGCCGCGTGGCGAGATCGAGGTCGATCATCGCGGCGAAACCTCGCGCCCCGGCATCTTCGCAGCGGGCGACGCGACGACGGTGCCGTACAAGCAGATCGTCATCGCGGCGGGCGACGGCGCGAAGGCTGCGCTCTCGGCGTTCGATTACCTGATCCGCAACGAGCCGGTCGAGGCGGCGGAGCAGGAACTGGTCGCGGCGGAGTAAGCCCGCTGTTCTCCCGCGCAAGCGGGAGTCCAGAGCCCCGAGCGCTGCGTCGGTGGCTCTGGACTCCCGCTTGCGCGGGAGAACGGATAGATATCGTCGCCCCGGCGCAGGCCGGGGCCGCTGCGTTTGGGGCACCCGGATCGCCAAAGTACGCAGCGGCCCCGGCCTTCGCCGGGGCGACGTTTTACGGAGCAACACACTGGCTGCCACCTACCTCCCGACGCTGAAACAGCTCCAGTATCTGGTCGCGCTTCAGGACAGCGGCCATTTCGGGCGCGCGGCGGATGCGTGTTTCGTCACGCAATCGACCCTCTCGGCCGGCATCCGCGAGCTGGAGACGCTGATCGGCGTGGTGCTGGTCGAGCGGACGCGGCGGGTGGTGCGCTTCACGCCGCTGGGCGACCGGATCGCCGAGAAGGCGCGGCGCATCTTGCGTGAGGCGGAGGAACTCGGCGACATGGCGCGGGCGGCCGGGCGGCCGCTGTCGGGTGACATGCGGATGAGCGTGATCCCGACGATCGCGCCGTTCATGCTGCCGCGCATCCTGCCACGGCTGCGCCGCGATTATCCCGAACTGCGGCTGTTCCTGCGCGAAGAGGCGAGCGGCCCGGCGTGCGAGGGGCTGAACCACGGCCGCACCGACTGCGTGCTGCTCGCGCTGCCCTATGCCTGCGGCGAGGTGACGTCGCAGGTGCTGTTCGAGGACCGGCTGTTCCTAGCCGGACCCGAAGCGGAGATCGGCGCGAGCGGTGTCAGCGTGGGCGCCGAGGCGATCGACGAGACGCGGCTGCTGCTGCTGGAGGACGGGCATTGCCTCAAGGACCATGCACTCGCCGCGTGCAACCGGCCAGAACTGCGCGCCGAGGCGACGATGCTCGGCACGTCGTTGCACACGATCGTGCAGATGGTCGACAATGGGCTGGGTGTGACGATGCTGCCCGAAATGGCGCTCAACGCCGGGATTCTCGACCATACCCACCTCGTCGCGCGCCCGTTGTCGGCGGCGAATCCGTCGCGCAAGATCGCTCTGGTGTGGCGGCGCGCAAGCCCGCGCGAGAAGGATTTCCAGTTGCTCGCCGACGCGCTGACCCAAGCGCATTGATGACGCGGACGAAACCATTTCGGCTCTGATCCGTATTTCCGGGGAGCGCATTCACCCGCGCCACCCGTAATACTTGGAGAAACCGATGATCCGCACCACTCAAATCTCTCTCGCCGCGATCGGCGCGCTGATGATCGCGAGCGCCGGCGCCGCCCAGACCACCGCTCCGACCGGGGCCGCGACTCCGGCCGCGCCGGGCACCGCCGCCCCCGCCGCTCCGCAGGGCACGACCGCGACGCCGCCGGCCGCGAACGCCGCCGCAGCACCCAACCCGAGCGTCGGCGGTGCCGCGATGGACGCGACCAAGCCGATCCCGGTCAACGCTGCGGCCGCGCCCAACCTGTCGACCCTGGTCAAGGCGGTGACCGCCGCCGGCCTCGTCGAGACGCTCTCAGGCCCCGGCCCGTTCACGGTGTTCGCGCCGACCGACGACGCTTTCGCGCGGCTCGCGCCCGGCACGGTCGACACTTTGCTCAAGCCCGCCAACAAGGCGACGCTGACCAAGGTGCTGACCTATCACGTCGTGCCCGGCAAGATCACGATCGCGCAGTTGCAGGCACAGGCCACCGCCGCTGGCGGCACCACCACGCTGACCACGGTCGAGGGTGAGCCGCTCAAGGTGACGGTCAACAACAACGTCATCGAACTGTCGGACGTCAACGGCAACAAGAGCTATATCTCGACCGGCGACGTGATGCAGTCGAACGGTGTGGTGCATGTCGTCAACGGCGTGCTGCTGCCGAAGCTCGGGTAACAGCACACCTTCTCCGTTCGTGCTGGGCGACGTCGAAGCACGTGCCACGGGCGGGTCGCCTGCGGCACGCCCTTCGACAGGCTCAGGGCGAACGGTGTTGATTTTGAACCGTCCCACTCCCCGTTCGTGTCGAGCGAAGTCGAGACACCCTGCGCTCGGGACGAACGGATGAGGTTAAGTGTTCTCGTTCCACCGCGCGGCGGCGGCGTCGTCGCTGCCGCGCGGCTCCACCCAGCGCTCGGCGCCGGCGAGGCTTTCCTTTTTCCAGAACGGCGCCTCGGTCTTGATGCGGTCGATCAGGAAGGCGCAGGCCTCCAGCGCGGCGGCGCGGTGACGCGCGGCGGTGGCGACGAACACCACCGTATCGCCGGGAACCATCCGCCCGACGCGGTGCGTGATCCGCGCCGCCGTCAGGTCCCAGCGCGCCACAGCCGCTTCGGCGAGCGCGCTCAACGCCGCTTCGGTCGCACCGGGATAATGTTCGAGCGTCAGCGCCTCGACGCCATCGTCGGCGCGGACGAGGCCGGCGAAGGTCGCGATCCCCCCTGCCCCGCCTGCGGCGAGCGCGGCATGTTCGGCGCCGATGTCGATCGGCGCGGGATCGACCGTGACCGCGATCATCCGCCCGTCACCGGCGGGAAGATCGCGACTTCGCGCGGCCGCCCAAGCGGCGCGTCGAGCGCGACGAAGGTCTGATCGACCGCCGCGCGCAACCGCGCGGGATCGGCGAACGCCTCGGCGTGGCCGGGGCTGCGACCGGCGAGCCACCCGACCAGATCGCCGACGCTCGCGAGGCCGGCGGGCAGATCGAGCGTCTCGGCACCCGTGCCGATCTTCTCGCGCACCCAGGCGAAATAGAGGATCTCGGTGGCCATCAGTCCATGTGCTTCAGGCCGACGCGGAGATAATCCCAGCCGGTGAGGAGCGTGAGCGCCGCCGCGCCCCAAAGCGCGATGAGGCTGAGCGTTTGCAGCCACGGCCACGCCGGCAGCGCGCCGGCAAGGATCAGCCCGCCGAGCGAGACGAGTTGCAGCGTCGTCTTCCACTTCGCCAGCCGCGACACCGGCACCGACACCTGCAACTGCGCGAGGAACTCGCGCAGGCCCGACACCGCGATCTCGCGCAGCAGGATGATGAGCCCGGCGATGAGACTCCAGCCGGCGATGTCGTGATCGGCGACGAGCAGCAGCACCACCGCCGCCACCATGATCTTGTCGGCGATCGGATCGAGGAAGATGCCGAGCTTCGACACCGTGCCTTGCGCGCGGGCGAGATAGCCGTCGAAATAATCGGTGATGCCCATCAGGCAGTAGAGCGCGAAGCCGATCGCATAGCCGGGCGCCCAGGCCGGCCACCACAAGGCCCAGACGAGCAGGGGCACCGCGACGATTCGCGACAGAGTGAGCAGGTTGGGGAGCGTCAGCATCGCTGCCGCTCTAGCCCCCTGCCCGCGCCAGCGAAAGCCGTGCGTGACAAGTAGGTTGCCGCTCCCTTGCGGCGTCGTCTATGCGTTGCCATCTTTTCGCCATTCACAGACCACGGACCTTAACATGCTCAACGCGCTCGGCTTGCTGAAAGAGCGCCGGTTCCTGCCGCTTTTCACGACGCAGTTTCTGGGAGCATTCAACGACAATCTGTTCAAGACGGCGATGGTATTGTTCGCCACCTATCAGATTTTCCACCATCCCGCCGGCGAGCAGAATTTCAACGCGCTCGCCACCGCGATCGGAATCCTGCCGTTCTTTCTGCTCTCCGCGCTGTCGGGGCAATTGGCCGACACACACGACAAAGCGAGGATCATCCGCATCGTCAAGACCGCCGAGGTCGGCATCATGCTGCTCGGCGCGGGCGGGTTGCTGGTGGCGAGTTCGGGGCTGACCACGCTCGGGCTGGTCATGATGCTGCTGGCGGTGCTGTGTCTGGGGGTGCATTCGGCGTTCTTCGGGCCGATCAAATATGCGATCCTGCC
The DNA here is from genome assembly GCF_001717955.1 of Sphingomonas panacis. Lineage (NCBI taxonomy): Bacteria > Pseudomonadati > Pseudomonadota > Alphaproteobacteria > Sphingomonadales > Sphingomonadaceae > Sphingomonas > Sphingomonas panacis. The sequence continues at coordinate 1,887,571 of NZ_CP014168.1, read as the reverse complement.
ACAGCATCTGGAGGATCATGAGGTGCTCGGCGGCACCGGCCTCGTCGAGGCGGCGACCTATCTGGCGATCCTGATGGGGACGGTCTCGGCCGGGCTGCTGTCGGTGCGCGGCACCGCGATCACGGTGCTGGTGGTTGCGGCGATCGGCTGGCTGATGGCGCTGCTGGTGCCGCCGGCGCCGCGGATGGGGCCGAAGCTCACGGTCAATTTCAACCCGCTCACCTCGTCGTGGCGGCTCATCAACGCGACGATGCACATCCCGCGGCTGTTCCTCGCGATCTGCGCGATCAGCTTCTTCTGGACGATGGGCGCAGTGCTCATCATCATCTTCCCGCCGCTGGTGAAGAACGTGCTGACCGCCGACAAGCACGTCTCGACCTTCGTGATCGCCTTGTTCTCGATCGGCGTCGCGGTCGGCTCGGTGGCGATCAACGCGATGCTTGGCGGCAAGACCTCGGCCAAGTTCGCGCCGTTCTGCGTGCTGGCGATGGGCGCGTGCATCGTCGTCTTCTCGCTGCTGACGCGCACCTTCCCGCACGCGCCGGCGGAGACGCTGTACAACCTGACGGCGTTTCTGGAGATCCCGCACGGCGTGCTGATCGTCATCGTGCTGATGGCGGTGGCGGTAACCGGCGGCATGTTCGTGGTGCCGCTCTACGCATTCCTGACGACGACCGTGACCAAGGACCAGACCGCGCGCACGGTGGCGGCGAACAATGTCGTCAATTCGGGTGCGATGGTGATCGGCGCGGTGTTCGTGCAGGGGCTGGCATCGGCCGGGGTCACGCCCGAGAACATGCTGTTCGTGGTCGCCGCGATGTCACCGGTCTCGGCGTGGCTCGCGTACAAGCTGCATCTGGCGTGCGATTGAGGGGGTTCTGACAAACCCGCCCGCCCCATCGTCACCCCAGCGGACGCTGGAGTCTTGGTGGGGAGGTCATGACAGGAGCCGCGACAGACCCCAGCGTGCGCTGGGGTGACGGCGGGTTGAAGCGCCTTGCACTTTTCTCGATCCGTTCGTGTCGAGCGAAGTCGAGACACCTGCGCTCTGCGCTTGTCCCTCGACTTCGCTCGACACGAACGGGTTGGGATCAGCGCGCCTTCAAAAAATGAACGTGTAGAAGCAGATGAAGAACGCCGTGAAGCTCAGCACGAAGAGCTTGATGTCGGCGTCTTCGTTGCGATCCGGGCGCGCGGCGTGCGCCCGCGCGATCGACTGGCGGAAGGGGTGGCGCGGCACAGCGGCCGCGTTGCGATGGCGAATCTGCATAGCGAGAGGTTAACGCGCCGTTTACGATTTCGGCCATCGAATATCATGGTTAACGTCGTCCTTTTTCGGGGCGACGCCGATTACGCCGTCGCCTCGTGCGATGTCGCCTCCAGCATGTCGGTAAAGCGGCGACGCCACCAGAACACGTCCTGCTGTTCGATATTGTCCATCATCGCCCGCCAGCGGGCGACGCGTTCCGCAAGCGGCATCGCCAGCGCCGTGGCGATCGCGTCTGAGACTTCCTCCGGGCTGTGCGGGTTGACGAGGATCGCATCGGTCAGTTGCTCGGCGGCGCCGGCGAAGCGCGACAGGATCAGGACGCCGGGATCGCTCTCATCCTGCGCGGCGACATATTCCTTGGCGACGAGGTTCATGCCGTCACGAAGCGGCGTCACCAGCGCGACGCGGGCGGCGCGGTACATGCCGGCGAGCTGCTCGCGCGGATAGCCCTTGTTGACGTAGCGGATCGGCACCCATTCGACGTTCGAGAACTCGCCGTTGATCCGCCCCGACAGCGAATCGAGCGTCGCGCGGATCTCCTGATAGCTCTGCACTTCGCCGCGCGAGGGCGGCGCGATCTGGAGCAGGAACACCTTGCCCTGCTGCTCCGGGTTGGCCGACAAGAAGCGCTCGTACCCGAGGAAGCGCTCCTGCAACCCCTTGGAATAATCGAGCCGGTCGACGCCGATCATCATCGTGCGGCCGTCCGCGCTCTCGCGCATCCGGGAAAAGCGCTCGCGCGCGGTCTCGCTGGTGGCGCTTCCCCGGAAATCGGCGGTGTCGATGCCGATCGGATCGGCGATCAGGCGGACGCTGTGGCCGTCATAGGTCATCACGCCCGCTTCATCGATCTCCGCATCGAATTGCGAGCGCGCATAACCGCGGAACGCATCGAGCGAATCCTCGGTCTGGAAGCCAATCACGTCATAGGCGAACAAGGACTCGACCAGTTCGCGGTGGCTCGGCAGCGACATCAGCAGCCGCGTCGGTGGCCAGGGGATGTGGAGGAAGAAGCCGATCCGGTTCTCGCAGCCGCGCGCGCGCAACTCGCGCCCGAGCGGGATCAGATGATAATCGTTGACCCAGACGAGATCCTCCTCCTCGATCAACGGCACCACCGTTTCGGCGAAGCGCGCGTTGACGCGTTCGTAGCCGCCGGCGAAGCCGCGCTCATATTCGGCGAGGTCGATCCGGTAATGGAACAGCGGCCACAGGGTGCGGTTGGCGAAGCCGTTGTAATATTCGTCGATATCCTGCGCCTCCAGGTCGATCGTCGCGGTGGCGACGCCCTGGTTGCGCTGGAAATTGATGTTGCCGGTGAAGGTCTCGATCTCCTCGCCCGACCAGCCGAACCAGATGCCGTTGCTTTCGCGCAAGGCGGCGGACAGTGCGACCGCGAGCCCGCCCTGCGCGCCGCCGCCGCTCGGCGCCGAAACGCGGTTGGAAATGATGACGAGCCTGCTCATCGCACGGAACTCCAGGGTTTACTGAGCAAGCCGGCACAATTGATGAGGCCGACCAGCGAATAGGTCTGCGGATAATTGCCCCACAATTCGCCGCTGACCGGATCGATATCCTCGGACAGCAGCCCGGCGGCGGTACGGCGCGACACCATTTCCTCGAACAGCGCGCGTGCGTCCAAATCGCGGCCGGTCGCGTGGAGCGCCTCGATCAGCCAGAAGGTGCAGACGTTGAACGCGGTCTCGGGCAGGCCGAAATCGTCCTCGGTATCGTAGCGGAGCATGTTCGAGCCGCGCCGCAACCCGACCTCGACCGCTTCGAGCGTGCTGCGGAAGCGCGGATCATCCGGCGCGAGGAAGCGCAGGTCGAGAAGCTGGATCAGGCTGGCATCGAGATCGTCGCCGCCGAACGTCGCGGAGAGGCGGCGGGTATCCTCGCGCCACGCCGCCGCCTCGATCGTCTCGCGCATGATGGTGGCGCGGTCGCACCAGAAGGCGCGGCGCTCTTCGAGGCCAAGCGCCCAGGCGGCGTTGGCGAGCCGATCACACGCCGCCCAGCACATCGCCGCCGAATAGGTGTGGACGTGGCTTCGCGTGCGCAATTCCCACAGCCCGGCATCGGGCTTGTCGTAAGAATCCCACGCACGCTCCCCGACGGTTTCCAGCGCGCGAAAATCCTCGACGGTGGCGACGCGGAACAGCCGGTGGTCGAAGAACGCCTGCGCGTTGCACAGGATGATCTGGCCATAGGCGTCGTGCTGGATCTGTTCATAGGCCTGGTTGCCGACCCGCACCGGCCCCATGCCGCGATAGCCGTTGAGGCCGGGGGCGACGCGCTCCTCCAGCGTCGCCTCGCCGCCGACGCCGTAGAGTGGCTGGATATGCCCACCGCGCGCGCTGTCGACGATATTGCGCAGATATTCGAGATACCCCTCCAGCACGTCGAGCGCGCCGAGCCGGTTGAGCGCCTGCACCGTATAATAGGCGTCGCGAATCCAGCAGTAGCGATAGTCCCAGTTGCGCTCGCTGTTGGCATGTTCGGGAATCGAGGTGGTGAGCGCGGCGACGATCGCGCCGGTCTCCTCGTGCTGGCACAGTTTGAGCGTGATCGCCGAGCGGATCACCGCCTCCTGCCATTCGAGCGGGGTGGCGAGGCCGCGCACCCATTGCCGCCACTCGGCGGCGGTGCGCTCAAGCATCATCTCGATCGTGGCGGGCAGTTCGCCGCTGAAGCTCTCGTCGGGGCCCAGGAAGAAATAGAGCGGGCGTTCGATGCGGAACAGCCGCTCTTCCTGAATCCAGCCAACCGGCGCGTTGGTGCTGAGCCGCAGCGTCATCGCGTTGTTGAGATAGCGGATATGGTTGGAGCCTTGCGTCCGCTCGGGGTCCGCGCTGCCCCAGTCGCGCGCCGGGCGAAGCCGCATGCGCATGCGCGGGCTGCCCGCCACCGGGCGGACGATTCGCACGAACGCGACCGGGCGATAGGTCCGCCCCTCGCGGACGTAGCGTGGAGAAAAATCGGTGACTTCGATCGCGTTGCCGGCGTCATCCTCATGCCGGGTGACGAGGATCGGCGTGTTGCGCATGTACTGCTGAGTCGTCTTCGTGCCGTTTTCGAGATCGATCTCCCAAAAACCGCGCGCGCCCTCCCCGCCCCTCGGCGCGTCGTCGAGCAGCGAGCAGAACACCGGATCGCCATCGACGCGCGGCACGCACCCCCAGGAAAAACGTCCGGCGCGATCGACCAGAGCGGATACCTGGCAATTGCCGATCGGCCAGAGATCGAGCGTCGCGGTCATGCAATTTTCTCCTGTAGCCACGCCCGCACGGCGGCGGGATCGGGCAGGCCATAATCGGCCGCGCTCGCGCGCGCATCGCCGACGAGGATGGCGTGGCCACCTGCATCGCGCGCCGCGACGAAGGCGGGTTCGTCGGTAAGGTCGTCACCGATGAAGATCGGCGTGGTGCCGGCCATGTCGGGCCGCTGCATCAGCCGCGCGACCGCGACGCCCTTGTCGCTGCCGGGCACGCGCAGTTCGACCATCATCTTGCCGTGCTGGATCGCGAGATCGTGCCGCGTGGCGAGCGTCTCGGCGAGGCCGAGCGCCTCCGCCGCGAACGCGGGCGCCAGCCGGTAGTGGAGTGCCACGCCGAAGCTCTTCGCCTCGACGATCACGCCGCCCCGCCCGGCGGCGGCGGCGTGCATCGCCGCGGCGACATCGGTCAGGCTGGCGGGGCGCTCCGGCTGCGCGACAATGCCGTGCCAGCGGTGTTCGCAGCCGTGGCTACCCGATACCGCCAGCGTGTGCGCGACGGGACCGAGCAACGCGTCGATCTGCGCGATCGAGCGCCCGCTGACGACCGCGACGCGGCCCTCCAGACGGCGCGCGAGCGCGGCGAGCAGGTCGGTCAGGTCCGTATCGACCGCGACGCTGTCGGGGCGATCGGCGAGATCGACCAACGTACCGTCGAAATCGAGGAACAGGCTGGCGGACTCGAGCAGAGTCGGCGGCGGCGCGGGCAAGGTCACTGCGTCCGTGGCGGCGGACATTCGGTTCTCCTTCAGGATCGGCACGAAGCACCAGTTAGCATGTCGTTACGCTGCGAACACGAGGCGCTCTACCGGCTGGACGTGTGAAACAGGCAAAGGGTTCCCCCGGCGCGACACAAAGCCGCCATCCGCCGCGCACGCTGGTATCGGCGGAAAGCTTGTCCTATGCCCGCGCGACACCCCTTCGTCCACGCAGAGTAACGCCATGGCGCTCGTCAAGAAATCGACCCTCAGCGCGCGCGGCGGCGCGGCCCCCGCCGCCGAACCGACGCCGGACGTCGCGGTCACGTCTGGCGCGCGCAAGCCCGCCAGACGCTCGCAACCGTCGGGCACCGCGGTCGAGCGGATCGATCAGGCGACTCAGGAACTCGCGAGCGGGATCGGCGAAGCCTCGGCGGCGGCGGCGGAACTGCAACGCGCGATGGACCAGATCGCGAGCGGTGCCGAGGAAGCCGCCGGCGCGGCGCAGGAATCGCTTGGGTCGATCGGCGCACTCGGCGAAAACTTCCGTGACGCGCGCGAGCGCGCCGAGGCCTCGCGCCGTCAGACCGAGACGGTGCAGGCCGCGTTCGTCGAGGTCGGCGCGCAGATCGACGGATCGGTGATCGCGATCGAGCGCAACGCGGAGCGCCAGCTCGCGACGGTCGAGATCATCGCCGCGCTTGAAGACGCGGCGACGCGGATCGACGGGATCGGCGGCGCGATCACCGAAATTTCCGACCAGACCAGCCTGCTCGCGCTCAACGCGACGATCGAGGCGGCGCGCGCGGGCGACGACGGCCAGGGCTTCGCGGTTGTCGCCGACGAGGTGCGCGCGCTCGCCGAAACCTCCGAGATGAGCGCGGGCGAGATGCAGACGCTCGCCGGCACGGTGACGCGGGCGGTTCAGGATATCGCCGCGCGAGTCCGCTCGGGCGCGGCGCTCGCCGTCAGCGAGGCGGAGACCGGCCGGCAGGTGGTTGCGCAACTCGACTCGGCGCGGGGCGATCTCGCCACACTCGGCGAGGGCGTGCGCGAGATGGTCGATGCCTCGATCGAGGCGGACAGCGCGTTGCGCGAGGCCGAGCGCGGCTCCGAACAGGTCGCCAGCGCCGCCGAGCAGCAATCGGCGGCGGCGGCGCAGGCGCAACAGGCGCTCGAACAGCAGAGCGCCGCGCTGGAGCAAAGCCAGCAGACCGCCGAACAACTCGGTTCGCTCACGCAGGATCTGCGCGCGGACGCCACCGATGCGCTCGCGATCGAGCAGGTCGCAACCGCCGCCGAGCAATTGTCGGCGACGGTGCAGGAGCTTTCGGGCGCATCGGGCGAAATCCTGGTCGCAATCGAGCAGATCGGGCGCGGTGCGCAGGCGCAGGCGGCGGCGACGCTCCAGTCGAGCACGGCGATGGCGCAGATCGAGAAGACCGCCGACCTGGCGCGAACGCGCGCGCATACTGCCGTGGAGCGGATCGTCGCGGTTTCGGCGTCGGTGACGGACGGACGCGCGGTGGTCGAGCGGCTGACCGACGGGGTCGCCGCGTCGGTGGCGGAGGTACGCGCGGTGCTCGATCTGCTCGGCACGCTCGGCGGGACGGCGCGGCAGATCGAGAAGATCACCGATGGCCTCGCGCTCGTGTCGGTGCAGACCAGCATGCTCGCGGTGAGCGGCGCGGTCGAGGCGACGCGCGCGGGCGACGCCGGGCGCGGCTTCGCCAATGTCTCGGGCGATATCCGCACATTGTCGCGCGAATCGGCTTCCGCGGCGGATCGCGCCAAGGATGTCGTGCGCGGTATCCAGGATCAGGTCGGCGCGGTGCGGCGCGATCTCGATCAGGTCGTCGCCACCGCCGAGATCGAGATGGGGCGCAGCCGCGTGGTAATCGAGCGCACGCGCACGATCGCCGCCGATCTCGACGCCGCGCGCGAGGCCAATGCCGCGATCCTGACCGGCGCGGAGGCGATCCTGCTGTCGGTGCGCGAGGTGCGCAGCGGCGCCGAGCAGATCGCGCAGGCCGCCGAGCTTTCCGCTGGCGCGAGCCGCGAGGCGGGCGCGGCGGCGCGCCAGCAGTCGCAGGGTGCCGAGATGCTGGCGGCGGCGATCGAGGAGATCGCGTCGCTCGCCGCCGCGCTGGTCGATACGGCCGGATAGGCGGATGGCGAGTGAGCCAAGCCTGACGTTCCGGGTCGACGGCGCGCGCTTCGCGATTCCGGCGGCGAGCGTGCGCGAGGTGGTGCGCGTGCCGCGCCTGACGCGCGTGCCGCATGCCCCGGCGAGCCTGATCGGGATCGGCAATTTCCGGGGCGCGGTGCTGCCGGTGCTGTCGTTCGCGACGTTGCTGGCGCGGCCGCGCGGCGGGGAAGCGCGGATTCTGCTGGTCGAGGACGGCGATCCGGTCGGCATCGCGGTCGATTCGGTCGAGGGGATCGCGCGCGAGGCCGATGGCGCTGCCGAGCCGGTGGCGCTGGCGCCGCTGATCGCGGCCGGCTTCGCGCGCACCACCGGACGGCGCGGCGGACACACGGTCGTCGCGATCGCGCGTGCCGCCGAACGGCGCGACGAAATCGCGCTGCTCGTTTTCGCAGTCGGCGGGCAGGAGTTCGCGCTGCCGCTCGGCGCCGTCGAGGAGGTGCTGCGGCTGCCGCGCGAGGTGACGTTGCTGCCGCGCGCCGAGGCGGCGGTGGTCGGCAGCATCGCAGTGCGCGACACGTTGCTGCCGCTGCTCTCGCTCGCCGCGCTGCTCGGCCTGCCGGGTGCCGCCGCCGGCGCGCGGACGCGGGTGATCGTCGTGCGGATCGGCGCGCACCGCTTCGGTCTCGTCGTCGATGCGATGCGGACGATCGAGCGCGTGCCCGAGGGCGGCGTGGATGCCGTGCCCCCGGTGTTCAACCGGGGCGGCGGCGAGGCGCGTATTCAGGCGATCTGCCGGCTCGACGGCGGGCGCCGGCTGGTGTCGGTGCTCGCGGTCGACCATCTGCTGAGCGACGCGATGACCGCGCGGCTGCTGCAATCGAGGGAGGAAAAGCCGGTGATGGCGAACGCGCGAGACGAGCCGGCCGAGCAATTCCTGCTGTTCCGCGTCGGCGACGGCGAGTTCGGCCTTCCCGTCGCCGCGATCGACGAAGTGGTGCAGGTGCCCGAGACGCTGACCCGGCTCCCCAAGGCGCCGGCGTTCGTTCAGGGCGTGATGAACCTGCGCGGCGCGGTGGTGCCGGTGGTCGATCAGGTGCGGCGGTTCAGCGGCGTCGCGGCGCAGGGTGGCAAGCGGCGGATCATCGTCGTCCGGCTCGGCGCGATGCGAGTCGGCTTCACCGTCGATGCCGCGCCCGAGGTGCTGCGCGTGCCGGTATCGGCGCTTCGCGACGCGCCCGAGCTCGGCGGCGCGGAAACGCGGGTGTTCGAGCGAGTCGCCAATTTCGCCGACGAGCAGCGGATCGTGCTGATCGTCTCGCCGCGCGACATGCTCGACCGCGCCGAACAGGACATGCTCGCCGCACTCGGGCCGGAAGGCGTGGCCGCACAGCCGTGACCAGATTGCTGATCGTCGATGATTCGCCGCTGATGCGGCGACTGCTGGGTGACATCTTCGAAGGCGCGGGCGATTTCGAGGTCGCGATCGCGCGTTCGGGTGCCGAGGCGGTGGCGCTGCTGAGCGACTTCGCGCCCGACGTCATCACGCTCGACATCCACATGCCGGAGATGGACGGACTCGCCTGTCTCGACCGGATCATGCTGCTGCGCCCCTGCCCGGTGGTCATGGTCTCCGCGCTGACCGCCGAGGGCGCCGACGAGACACTGGAGGCGATGGCGCTCGGCGCGGTCGATTTCATCGCCAAGCCGCGCGGCGCGATCTCTCTGGAGATCGATTCGCTCGCGCCAGTGCTGGTCGACAAGGTTCGCGCCGCCGCGACCGCGCGCGTATCGCGTGCGACTCGGCTGACCGAGCGCGTGCGCGCGCGCGCCGGCGGGATTGCCCTGCCCGGCCCGAAGACCGCGCCGCGCGCCCGTGCCGCCAGCGTGCGCCCGCCGACGCGCGCCGCGGCGCCCGCCGGGCTCGTGCTGGTCGGCTGCTCGACGGGTGGCCCGCCCGCACTCGACGCGCTGCTCGGCGGACTGGAAGCGGATTTCCCCTGGCCGATCGTCATCGCGCAGCACATGCCGGCGAGCTTCACCGGCGCGCTGGCGCGGCGGCTCGACCGGCTCTGCGCGCTCGACGTGGTCGAAGTATCGGCAGCGGTGCCGCTCGAACCCGGGCGCGCCTATATCGGGCGCGGCGATGCCGATGTGATCGTCTCGCGCCGCGCCGGCGCGCTCGTCGCGATGTCCGCGCCGAGCGATCCGGCGCGGCTGTGGCATCCGAGCGTCGATCGACTCGTCGAAAGCGCCGTCACGTCGCTCGCCCCCGAACGCCTCGTTGGCGTGTTGATGACCGGCATGGGCAATGACGGAGCGAACGCGATGGCCGACCTATACCGTGGCGGTGGCCACACCATCGCCGAAAGCGCCGAGACGGCGATCGTCTGGGGCATGCCCGGCGCGCTGGTCGCGGCGGGTGGCGCGAGCGAGACGCTGCCGCTCGATCGCATCGCGCCCGCGCTCGCCGGCCTTTTCGCGACATGAGCGAGTCGCCGGCCCGGCTCGCTGACGACGACCTCACCCGCACCAGCGATCTGATCTACCGCTGGACCGGTATGACCTTCGGTGAGACCAAGCGCTATTATATCGAACGCCGCATCGCCGAGCGGATGAAACGCACCGGCCGCGACACGTCGCGCGCGTATCTCGCCTTCGCCGCCGCGGACCTTGGCGAGCGCGAAGCGCTCATCAACGCCTTCACGATCAACGAGACCTATTTCTACCGCGAGGAGCATCAGTTCGCGGCGCTTGCCCGGCAGATCCTGCCAGCCCTGGCTGCGGAGCGGCGGCCGGGCGACCGAATCCGTATCTGGTCGATGCCGTGCTCGACCGGAGAGGAAGCCTATTCGATCGCGATCTGGCTGCTGGAGAACTGGCGGCTGGTCGATGCGTACAATATCGAGATCGTCGGATCGGACATCGACACCCATGCGCTCGCGATGGCGCGCGAGGGGCGGTACTCCGCGCGCGCGCTGGCGCGGCTGCCGGAGCCACTGATCGCCGGCTATTTCGAGCCCGAACATCGCCAAACCCGGCGCATCATCGCCGATCTGCGCGAATCGGTGCAGTTCACCGTCGCCAATCTGGTCGACCGCGCGACGTTGGTCGATCAGGGCCTGTTCGACGTGATCCTGTGCCGCAACCTGCTGATCTATTTCGACGATGCCGCGCGTACCCTTGCGGCGGACAATCTGTTCGAGCGGCTCAATCCCGGCGGCTATCTCGCGCTCGGGCACAGCGAATCGATGGCGCGCATTTCGGACAGGTTCACGACCGTTCGCCTTGACGATGCGATCGTCTATCGTCGCGCGTGATGGATGACCTGCTCGAACAATTTTTGATCGAAGGCCGCGATCTCGTCGCGCAGGCGCAGGCCGATCTCGCGACGCTGGCACGCGACCCCGCCGATGCGCGCGCGATCGACAGCGCGTTTCGCGCGGTCCACACGCTGAAGGGGTCGGTCGGGCTGTTCGACATGGCGCCGGCCGAAACGCTGCTCCACGCCGCCGAGGATGTTCTGGAGCGCGCGCGCAAGGGCACCGCCCCGCTCGATGCGGGGGCGGTGGCGACGCTGGTGGCGACGCTCGACCAGACCGATCGCTGGATCGACGCGCTCGAACGCGGCGACGCGATCGTGGCCGAGGCGACGGCGGCGGCGGTGCTCGCCGAAACCGCGCCCGAGGCCGATTGGGCCGAGGCGCTATATACCGCCGCGCGTCTTGGCGATGGCGCCGTGCCGCAGACCGCGTTCCGATATACGCCCGATGCCGACTGCTTCTTTCGCGGTGACGATCCGCTCGCCATCGTCGGTGCGGTGCCCGATCTGCTCGCCCTGACCGCGCAGCCGGCGGCGGGCGCGTGGCCGGCGCTCGACGCGCTGGAGCCGTTCCAGTGCGCCACCCGGCTGGAGGGTCTGAGCGGCGCCCCGGTCGCGGCGGTGCGCGCCGCGTTCCGCATGGTCTCCGACCAAGTCGAAATCGCCGCGATCGCGCAGCGCGCGGCGCCGGTTGCCGCCGCCGAGAGCACCAGCGCCGCCACGGCAGTGCTGCGCGTGGACGCCGCGCGAATCGACGCGCTCGGAGATGACCTCGGCGAACTGGTGGTGGCGGCCAACACGCTCGCGCCGATCGCCGCGCGGCTCGACCGGATCGATGCCGCCGCCGCGCTGGAAGTTCGGGCCGCGCAGGCGCAGATCGGCCGCTCTGTCGCGGCGTTGCTGCGCACCGTCTCGGCGGTGCGGATGGTGTCGCTCGAACCGACGCTGCGCCGCCTGCCCCGGCTGGTCCGCGAGATCGCCGAGCAACTCGGCAAGGCAGTGCGATTCGATATGCGCGGGCACACCACCGAGGTCGACCGGCAGATCGCCGAAGGCCTGTTCGAGCCGCTGCTTCACCTCGTCCGCAACGCGATCGACCACGGTATCGAGGATAGCGCCATCCGCGCCGCCGCCGGCAAACCCGCCGAGGGCGCGCTGTCGCTTCAGATTGCGCGCGAAGGCGGGCAGATCGTCGTGACGCTCGGCGACGACGGTGCCGGCATCGACCCCGCACGAATCCGCACCACCGCCATCGCGCGGGGGCTGATCGACGGCGCGGCGGCGGAGGCGCTGAGCGACGCGCAGGCGATCCGGCTGATCTTCCGCGCCGGCTTCTCGACCGCGGCCGCCGTCACCGGCGTTTCGGGGCGCGGTGTCGGCATGGATGCCGCGCTCGCCGCGATCGAGCGGCTGCGCGGGAGCATCGAAATCGACAGCACGCCCGGCGCGGGCACCCTTTTTCGGCTACGATTGCCGGTCCACGCCATCACCACGCAGATCCTCGTCGTCGAGGTGGGTGGCGACCGCTACGGCGTGTCGCTCGACCAGATCGTCGAGACGGTCAAGGTCGGCGCGGACGCGCTGCGCCCGCTCGGCACCGGCACTGCCGTCGTGCTGCGCGACCGGACCGTGCCGGTGCTCGATCTCGCCACGTTGCTCGGCGGCGCCGGACCAGCCGGCGGCGGCGCGCGGCTGCTCGTCACGCAGGCGGACGGCGCGCTGGTGGCGCTGCGTGTCGATGGCTTCGGCGAGCGGATCGACACGTTGGTGCGTCCCCCCAGTGGCGTGCTCGCGGCGGTGCCCGGCGTCACCGGCACCGCGCTGACCGGCAGCGGCGACGTGCTGCTGGTGCTCGACCTGCCCGAGTTGGTGGCATGAGCGTCCGTGTCGAAGCCGGAATGGTCCATCTCGCCGGCCGCTGTCTGGTCGAGGACGCCGAACCGCTGCTGCTCGCCTTGCAGGACGATGCCGGCGCGATCGTGTCGCTCGCTGGGGTGACGCGGCTGCACATGGCGGTGGTACAGGTGCTGATCGCCGCACGGGCGCCGTTGGCGGATGTTCCCGCTGATTTGGGCGCGGTGCGGTTTCTTCTCGCACTTTGATCTGGATCAGTCCATCCCGTCACGACTTTGCCTAAGCCGGCGGTATACGCGTGCCATCTGCCCACGGGGGCGCTTCGGAGTTCTCAATGCCGGTAAACGTCCTGATCGTCGATGACAGCAAGCTTGCGCGGATCGTCGCCGGCAAGGCGCTCGCCGCGCTTCAGCCCGACTGGTCCAAGGTCGAGGCTGGCAGCGGCGCGCAGGCGCTAGACCTCGTCGATCAGGCGTCGTTCGATCTCGCGCTGATCGATTTTAACATGACCGAGATGGACGGGCTCGAGCTCGCCGGCGCATTGCGGGCGCGCTTTCCCGACATGCCGATCGCGATCATCACCGCCAACATTCAGGATGAGATCGTCGCGCGCGCGCGCGCGGTGGGCGCGGCGTTCGTCGCCAAGCCGGTCACGACCGAGGGGCTCGAAGGCTTTCTGTCGGGAGCCGCGTTGCGGCTGCGCGCGGCGCGATCATGATGCCAGAGGGGGTGGCGCTCGGCGATCTCGAGCGCGACGCGCTGACCGAGATCGTCAACATCGGCGTCAGCCGCGCGGCCTCCAACCTGCGCAAGATGATCGGCGACCATGTCATCCTGTCGGTGCCGTCGATCGACGTGGTCAGCCAGCAGCGGGCCGCGCGGCTCATCACCGAGCGCGAAGCGACCGATCTGATCGCGGTCCGGCAGGATTTCACCGGCCCCTTCTCCGGCCGCGCGCTGTTGATCTTCCCCGAGGCCAACAGCCTCGAACTGGTGCGCGCGGTGACGCGCGGCGAGCTTTCGCCCGAAGAGGTGATCGAGATCGAGCGCGAGGCGCTGGTCGAGACGGGCAACGTCATCCTCAATTCGTGCCTCGCGACGATGGCCAATCTGCTCAAGAGTTCGCTGTCGATGACGATCCCGGAGGTGCTGCGCGGATCGGGGGCGATGCTGTTCGAAGTCGATGGGGCCGAGCCGAGCGACGGGCTGGTGCTGTTCCTCTACATCGATTTCGCGGTGCGCCGACTCGACATCCGCGGCTATATCGCGATGATCATGGACCTGCCCGCACTGGAGACGCTGCGCGCGCTGCTCGATGATTTCATCGCACGCGTGGTTGGCGACGATGCCTGACGCCGCCATCGAAGCGGAACGGCTGCTCGCGATGCTCGCGGCGGCGGGCGCGAGCGGAACGTGGGACTGGGACATCGTCGCCGACCGGCTGCGAGTCGATCAGCGCTTCGCCGAACTCTACGGCCTCGATCCCGCCGCCGGTTTGTCCGACCTGCCGACCGCGCGCTTCTTCGCCGCGGTCCACCCCGACGACCGCCCGCGCATGCGGATCGCGGTGGCGGCGATCCTCGCAGGGGCCGAGCTGTTCTCCAAGGAGTTCCGCATCGTCACGCCCGCCGGCACGACGTTGTGGATGCACGCGCGCGGGCAAAGCCACCTAGACCCGCATGACGAGCCGGTGCGCTTCACCGGGCTGCTCGTCGATGTCACCGAACGCAAGCGCGCCGAGGAACGGCTGCGCATCGCGCAATCGGCGGGCGGGGTCGGCAGCTTCGAATATAGCGACGGCTTCGCCACCGCGACCGTATCCGAGGAATTCTGCCGGCTGCTCGGGCTGCATCCCGCGCAGGCGCTGCCGGTGCGGACGATCAACGGCGTGCTCAGCGACGGCGACGTGCCGTTGATCCCGGACCCCAATCGCGGGCCGCCGCCCGAGACGCTCGACCACGTTTTCCGCGTGCGGCGCGCGGATGACGGCGGCGAACGCTGGATCGCGCGGCGTGGCGAGATCCTGCGCGAAGGCTCGGGCTATCGGCTGGTCGGCGTGATCTACGACGTGACGCTTGCCAAGGAGCAGGAAGCGCGGCTGCGCGAACTCAACGAAACGCTCGAGATGCGCGTGGCGAGTGTGATCGCCGAACGGCAGGAAGCCGAGGATGCGTTGCGCCAGGCGCAGAAGATGGAGGCGGTCGGCCAGCTCACCGGCGGGATCGCGCATGATTTCAACAATCTGCTGACGATCATCATCGGCAATATCGACACGGTGTTGCGCCGCTTCGACCCGGCGACTGACCCACGCGCGCGGCGTGCGCTGGAGAATGCGCTCAAGGGGGCGGATCGCGCCGCCTCGCTCACCCAGCGGCTGCTCGCCTTCTCGCGCCGCCAGCCGCTCGACCCCAAACGGATCGAGATCGACCGACTGCTGTCGGGCATGTCCGACCTGCTGACGCGCTCGATCCCCGAGGCGATCGCGATCCAGATCGCGCCCGCCGCCGACCTGTGGAGCATCGAGGCCGATCCGCACCAGCTCGAAAACGTCATCCTCAACTTGGCAGTCAACGCGCGCGATGCGATGCCCGACGGCGGATCGCTGACGATCGCGGCGCGCAACGTGACGGTCGGTACGGGCGGCGAGCCGGTCGCGGGCGTACCCGATGGCGCCTATGTGATGATCCAGGTGACCGATACCGGCATCGGCATGACCGCCGAGACGATCACCAAGGTGTTCGACCCGTTCTTCACCACCAAGGAGGTCGGCAAGGGCACCGGCCTCGGGCTGTCGATGGTCTACGGCTTCGTCAAGCAGAGCGGCGGGCATATCGACATCGATTCGACGCCCGGCCGAGGCACGTGCGTATCGATTTTCCTGCAGCGCCAGTTCGCCGACGCCAGCGAACGCCACGAGGATATCGAGGCGCCGACCGCGCAGCCGGGCAAGCTCTCCGAAACGATCCTCGTCGTCGAGGATGATGACGATGTCCGCGCCTATACCGTCGGCATCCTGCGCGAACTCGGCTACCGCGTGGTCGAGGCGCATGATGGCGCGGCGGCGCTGCGGCTGCTCGAACGGCAGGAAACGCCGATCTCGCTGCTGCTGACCGACGTGGTGATGCCGCAAATGTCCGGGCAGGATCTCGCGGTGCGCGTGCGAGCGCTGCAGGGGGACATACGGGTGCTCTACGCCTCCGGCTATACGCGCGAGGCGATCATGCGCGACGGGCGGCTGGAGCCGGGGGTGGACCTGATCTCCAAGCCGTTCACCTATCACACGCTCGCGGCCAAGGTGCGCGATCTGCTTGATCGGGTTCAGTAGGGCGAGAACGCCCCCACCCCCGTTCGTCCCGAGCGAAGTCGAGGGACGTGCCTCGAACGCTGTGGCATGTGTCTCGACTTCGGCCCTTTGGGCCGAAGTTTATCCTGAGCGGCTGGCTTGCCAGCCAGCCGAAGGGCTCGACACGAACGGGTTGGAGGTGGGTGCGGCTACCTCAGTTCGTCACCGGCACCTTGGGCAGTACCGCCGGATCGGCCAGCGACTGTGCGGCGCGCAGGACGCGCAGCGCGTTGCCGCCCCAGATCTTGCCGATGTCGGCCGGGCTATAACCTGCCTTGAGCAACGCCGCCGTCACCTTGGGATAGGCGGTGATATCCTCCAGACCGTCGAGGCCGCCGCCGCCGTCGAAATCGCCGCTGATGCCGACATGGTCGATCCCGACGACTTTGATGGCGTGAAGCAAATGCTGCATGAACATATCGAAATTCGCGCGCGGCGCGGGGAATTGCGTCTCGATTGCCTTGCGCCGGGCGATCAGCGCGCGGCGTTCGGCGACGGTCATCGTATCGGCTTTTTCGTAGCTCGCCATCAACTCCTTCATCGCCGCGTCGCGGGCGGCACTGGCGGCGGGGGGATCGACCATATAGCCGCTATACGCGTTGATCTGGATGACGCCGCCCTTGGCCGCGACCAGCTTCGCGTCTTCGTCCGACACGTTGCGCGGGTGATTGTGGATCGCGCGCATGCCCGAATGCGACAGGATGATCGGCGCGCTCGACAGCATCACGGTCTGGCGTAGCACATCGTCCGACGCGTGGCTGACGTCGATCACGACGCCGAGCTTGTTGGCCTCGGCGACGGCTTCCTTCCCCTTGGGCGAAAGACCGTGCCATTCGGGCGTATCGGTCGCGCTGTCGGCGAGATCGTTGTTCTTGAAGTGGACCAGGCCCATCATCGTCACGCCGAGACCACGGAAGGTCCGCATCAGCGTCAGGTCGCCTTCGAACGGATAGCCGTTCTCCATGCTCAGGAACACGAAACGCTTGTGCGCCGCCACGGCTTTCGCGGCATCGTCGGCGGTGAGCGCGAGTGCGAACACGTCGCTGTGCTTCGCCGCCATCTCGCGAATCTGCACCGCGCGCTGGATGCCGAAATCGCGCGCGGCACGATCGCCGACCGGCGTGCGCGGGCCGGAGGGCGTGTAGATCGCGAAGAAGCCGCCATCGACGCCGCCTTGCACCATGCGCGGATAATCGACCTGATCGCCGTCGGTCACGGTCGCATGGCGGTCCATGATGCTCCAGCCGGGGCGGCCGAGATTGGCGGGGGTGTCGAAATGCGTGTCGAGCACGATCAGCGTCTCATGGATTGCGCGCGCCGGATCGGCGGGCGCTTTCCGGCTCGCCGCATACCCTGCGCCGCCGATCAGCAAGGCCGCGCTCGCCAGCAGCGCCGTAATGTGTCGATTTCGTCCGTTGACCACAGCGCTGCCCCTTTATGTTTGCACGTGCAGCATCGTCGGGGTGACGGCGCGGTTCGTCAAGCGATGGATCGCGCGATTCACGCGTCGAGCCGCATCGCGCCGATTCCGGGATCGGTCTTGCGACCGCCCGCGAGGCGCCCCGCGAAGCGGCGCAGGAAGGCGGCATCGCCCTCGCGGCCCACGCTGAGATCGTACCAGCCGTCGCTCGCCGCCAAAGACCAGCGGTCGGTAGCGCGCTTGCCGGGTGCGACGGTGATACGGCGGGAACGGTCGACGCCGGAATAGGCGGGATCGAGAGCGATCACGAACACGCACGCTTCGCTGCCGTGGTTGGCGAGCGTCAGATCGACGGCGTCCGCGTGTCGCCGGAGCGTCGCTTCGGTCGTGGCGTCGAGCGTTCCGGCGAAGCGGCGGTAGAAGCCGTCGGGGCCATGCACCGTCAGGTCATAGGCGGTGTCGCCGACGCGGTGCCAGTCGTCGGCGGCATGGCGTGCGCCTGCGCCGATGGTAAAGTGCCACGGCGCTTGCCTGTCATGATTGTCGTGAACCGAAAACACCGCGCCGGTGCGGCCCGTGTTGGCCATGTCGATTCTCAAGCGGCCGTTCGACAACGCGGCGTTGATGTCGAGCGCGTAAGCGAGCGGGCGCGCGGGCCGCTGGCCGGGCATTTGCCGGGGCGGGGTTTGCACGCCCGGGATGGTGAGCGCGGTGCCGGCCTTGGAGCGCGCTATGCGATCGAGGAAATCGCGCGTTTGCGGGAGATCGGGCGCGGCGACATCGGCTCCGGCGAAATCGAACGCGGAGGTGAGATCGCCACAGACCGCGCGACGCCATGCGCTGATATTGGGTTCGGCGACCCCGAAGCGCTTTTCCATGAACCGGAGCACGGAGGTATGATCGAACAGCTCCGAGCAGACATAGCCGCCGCGCGTCCACGGCGAGACGATGATCGCGGGCACACGGATGCCGAGGCCGATCGGATGCGTGCCTGTGTTGGCGACCGCGCCCTGCCCCCAATCCTTGGTCTCACCGTCAATCGGCACGGTCGAATGGCCGCGATAGCCCGCGACCGGGGGTACCGGCGGCGCCATGTGATCGTAGAAGCCGCCGGCTTCGTCGTAGTTGATGATGAACGCGGTCTTGGCGAACATCTCCGGGTGATCGACCAGCGCCGCGATCAGCTCGGCCGCGACATGCTCGCCGCGCGACGGCTCCGCGTTCGGATGTTCGGACAGAGCGGCGGCGGTGACGATCCACGAGACCTGCGGCAGCGTACCGTTCGCGAGATCGTCACGGAACGCGGCGACGAGCTGCTCGCCGTCGGAGCGGGTGCGGTCCGCGCCAGCCTTGTGCTCGCTTACCCATGACCGGCCGCGCCGGTATAGCGGCGACTCGGGCGCGCACGGGCGGAAGGCGGGGAACACGGAAAGCAGGTTGTCGCCGAAATTGTCGTATTCCTGATAGACCTTCCAGCTTACCCCGGCTTTCTCCAGTCGCTCGGCATAGGTCGTCCAGCGGTAGGCGTCGGGGCGGAGCGGCTTGTCCTCGCGCATGTCGGCGCTCGGCGTTTCGTCCTCGCCGTAATTGTGCATCTGCGGATCACCGCCGACCGTGCCGCCGCCGTTGCAGCCGGTGAAGAGGTGCAGCCGGTTGGGATAGGTCTGAGTCATCGTCGAGCAGTGATAGGCGTCGCAGACGGTGAAGGCGTCGGCGAGCGCGTAATAGAAGGGCAGATCGCCCGCCGTGTAATGCAGCATGCGGTTGTGGAGTTCGCCGCTCGCGCCCCAGCGATCATAGCGGCCCTGATTGAAGATCGTCATGTTGCCCTGGTGCGACTGATCGGCGCCGTCGACGAGGAACGCGCGGCTGACCTTCGAATCACCGTGATACGGCATGACATAGCCGTCGGGGTGCTCGCGCGAGGGCTGGCGCCAAACGCTCGCGCCGCCTTTCAGCCGGAGCGGACGCGGATCGCCGAAGCCGCGCACGCCGCTCAGCATGCCGAAATACTGATCGAACGCGCGATTCTCCTGCATGAACACGACGATATGCTCGACATCCATGATCGAGCGCGTGCGGCGATTGGCCGGAACCGCGAGCGCGCGGCCGATCAACCCCGGAAGCGATGCCGCCGCTGCCCCCGCCCCCGCCATGCGCAGAAAATCCCGTTTCGACCGGTCCATGCTTTTGCCTTTTCAGCCTCGATCTTTGCCGCTATCGGCGCTGGCCACTGGTATAGTCCAAAAGTGACAAAACCACGACATCGGGGCGGCTCGACGCGCCCCAGCCTATCCGGCCAATCGAGGACGCTGATGACGACACAGGTGATCGACGAGATTTACGCGCTGTTCGCGGCGGCGGGCGACGAACATTATGGCGAGAACGCCACCCAGATACAGCACGCACTCCAGGTCGCCGAACTGGTGCGGCAGGCTGGTGGCGACTCGCCGCTGATTGCCGCGGGGTTGCTCCACGACGTGGGCCAGTTGATCGGCGACGCGGGCCATGCCGCCGAGCGCCACGGCATCGACATGCGCCACGAAATGCTCGGCAACACGTTGCTCAAGGCGCACTTCCCGCCCGCCGTGACCGAGCCGGTGCGGCTTCACGTCGACGCCAAACGCTATCTGTGCGCGATCGAGCCTGGCTATCAGACCTCGCTCAGCGCGGCCTCGTGGCTCAGCCTGACATTGCAGGGCGGCGCGATGACGGCGAAGGAGCGTGCGACGTTCGAGGCGGAGCCGTATTTCGCCGAGGCGGTTCTGCTGCGCCGCTGCGACGATGGCGGCAAGCGCAAGGATTGGGTGGTGCCGACGCTGGATTCGTACCGGCCGCTGCTCGAGCGACTGGTCGGTTCGGGTTACGACACGCGCGCGGCGCGTTGATCGGGCGCGCGCGGGGCCGTTACGCCTCGCGCCATTCGCCGGGCGCGAGGCCGGCGGCGGTCCAGTCGCCGATGCTCCAGCGGATCAGCCGGAGCGTCGGGTAGCCGACCGCCGCCGTCATGCGCCGGACCTGCCGGTTGCGGCCTTCGCGGATCGTCAACCTCA
Source organism: Sphingomonas panacis (assembly GCF_001717955.1). Lineage (NCBI taxonomy): Bacteria > Pseudomonadati > Pseudomonadota > Alphaproteobacteria > Sphingomonadales > Sphingomonadaceae > Sphingomonas > Sphingomonas panacis. The sequence goes on along the minus strand of NZ_CP014168.1, from coordinate 1,867,191 downwards.
GCCAGCAATCGGGGATGTTCGCGCGGACGCGGATCGGCGGATCCCGCGGCCAGAGTGCCGGAGCCTCGATTCGCTCGGCTTCAGCGGGCCGGGTCACCCCATCCTTGAGCACGACGCCGGCTCTCAGCCGATCGAGCGCACCGGCATCGACCTCCCCTTCGACGTGGACGAGATAGGTCTTGGGCAACTTGAACTTGGGATCGGCGATCCGGGCCTGGAGGCGGCCGTCGTCGGTCAGCACAAGCAGCCCCTCGCTGTCGCGATCCAGCCGCCCCGCCGGGTAGACGCCGGGCAGATCGATGAAGTCCGAGAGAGTCGCGCGCGCATCCGCCGTTCCGCGATCGGTGAACTGGCTCAGCATGCCATAGGGTTTGTTGAACAGAATCACGCGCGCCATGCCACCGCCTTTAGGACCGTGCCGACACTACGGTCGAGGGGTTCGGCGATCGCGGCCGTATCAAATTATTTCCATCCGGCACCGCGCTTGTAACCATGCCGTCATCACATCTGGTTTAGACCAGTTTTAGCCGGAAAAACCGACTCGCCCGGCCCCACCGGGGAAAGGGATCAGACTGCGACGCTCCCGACCCGCAGGCGCACCCGCGCCGGCGACGAGAGCGGTGTGTCTGTGCCCGGTCGGTGTCCGGCTCGAGCTTGATATTCTCACATCCCGAAGGGGGGACATGATGACGATGCCGTTCCACAGCGCGCGCCGGGCGCGCGCGCTCCGATCCGCCGCTTTGCCCGCGCTGGCAGCCGCGCTGTTCACACCGGCGGTCGCGCGCGCCGACGCCGCCGCTCCACCCGCCGCCGATGCCGACACGGCGAACGATGTCGTCGTCAGCGGTCAGCGGCTTAGCACCGCGCGCGCGCTGGAAGACAAGCGCGCGTCCGACCGGGTGATCGACGTGATCTCCGCCGACGATCTCGGCAAGCTCCCGGACGCCACCGTGGCGGATTCGCTCGCGCGAATCCCCGGCGTCTCGACGATCGTCAATCAGGATACCGGCGAGGGCGAATATGTCACCGTGCGCGGCCTGTCGGGCACGTACAATGCGGTGATGATCAACGGCGTGCGCGTCGCCAACACCGACCCGAGCACGCGTGACGTGTCGCTCACCGTACTGCCGCCTTATGGCCTCGCCTCGGTCACCGTCACCAAGACGCTGACGCCCGATCAGGACGGCGACGCGATCGGCGGGACGATCGATTTCCGCACGCCGAGCGCGTTCGATTTCAAGAACCCGACGACGTTCCGCCTCTACGGTAGCGGCGGGTTCAACGATCGCGCCAAATCCGCGAAGCTGCCGGCGGAGAATTACACCGTCCAGGGCGATTTCGCGCACCGCTTCGCCGATGATCGCTTCGGGGTATTCGCCTCGGCCAATTACGGCGTGACCCACGGCGACGGGCAGGAGACCGAGAATGACGGCGAGTGGGAACCGAACCAGTGGCGCGCCAATTCGACTGAGGTGATCGACCAGCGTAACATGCACTTGCCCGGGATCGATCTCGATTTCCGCCGCGTCAAGAACACGCGCTATGGCGGCAACCTCTCGCTCGACTGGCGTGGCGACACCACGCAGCTGTATCTGCGCGGTCAGGTCTCGCGGCAGGAACAGCGCGGCAGCAATGACGTAACCGATTACCGCAGCCGCAAGACCGCACGGCTGACCCAGGTTAACCAGAACGACACCGGCCTCGCTCAGCCCGAGAACAGCGTCATCGGCACGACCACCATCGGCGGCGTCACCTATAGCCGCTATGGCTATTCCACGTCACAGATCGTCGATGCCGATGGCGACGGAATCATCACCGGGCACGATGCCAACTCGAGCCAATATTGGTCGCTCAACGGCCGTTCGGGCGTGTGGGACCCCAAGGCGTTTCAGTTCGCGCGCAACTTCGGCACGATCAATTCGAACCAGACGCTCGCGACGGTGAGCGGTGGCGGGCACAGCGATTTCGACAGGCTGCATGTCGACTACCAGGGCAGCTACAGCTACGGCGTGCGCGAGAACCCGGACAATTATTCGATCGCATACAATTGCGACAAATGCGCGCCGGCATTGCTGTCGCAGGGGCTCGACTGGGTCTCGGCCGATCCGCGCTTTCCGCAGGCCAGCCCGACCGGCGCCGCCGCCAACGTCCAGTACGACCCGACGCTGCTGCCGTTCGACGGCGCCAGCCACAGCCGCGACAAGCAGACTGACAACCGGATCAACGCCAAGCTCGACGTGCGCTATGATTTCGATGGGTGGCTGGAGTATCTGAAAGCGGGCGCGCAGTTCAACCGCTCGCGCCGCGTCTATAACTATACGCCGTTGTGGAGCGGCGATTTCACCGGCACCGCGCTCGACGGCAAGAGCCTCGCCGCGTCGGGGCTGATCCAGCGCGACGTGCCCGACATCCTGCACGGCGAATATTATTACGGCGCGATCTTCGATCCGGCCAAGGTGCGGGCGGCGATCAACGCGGCGCAAGCGCTCGGCAACAACGGCCTGCCCTCGGCGACCGATCTGCTGTCGAACGACAACAGGAACACCGAAAAGGTCACCGCTGGCTATCTGCTCGCGCATTTGAAGCAGGGCGCGGTTCAGGCGACGATCGGCGTGCGCGCCGAACACCGCGAGACCAAGAACATATTCTGGTCCGACGATGGAGACAACAGCGGCTTCGACAGCACCACCAACAGCTATACGGTGGTGTTGCCGAGCGCGAACCTGATCTGGCGGCCCACCGACAAGCAGGTCTATCACCTCGCGCTGTGGACCGGCTATTCGCCGCCCGAATATGGCTATCTCTCGGGCGGGCAGAGCGTCGCGCGCAACGCGCAGAACGAGATCACCGCGATCAGCCGGGGCAACCCCAATCTGAAGGCGGCGCGCGCGGTCAACCTCGATGTTTCGGCGGAATATTATCCCGATCGCACCAGCATCGTCAGCATCGCAGGCTATTACAAATCGATCAGCAATTTCATCTTCACCAACGGTAGCCAGGTCAACGCCGATACCTCGGTCGGCACGGTCGAGATCAGCCAGCCGCAGAACGGCAAGGACGCGATCGTCTATGGGTTCGAAGCAGCGATCGTGAAGCAGTTCCAGGGGCTGCCGGCGCCGTTCGACGGGTTCGGCTTCGAGGGCAATGTGACGATCCAGCATAGCGAGGGCGACACCGGCCAGGCCTACCGGATGGGCAGGAAGATCCCGCTCATCAACACGCCGGGGGTGCTCTACAACGCTTCGCTCACCTACCAGAAATACGGGTTCGAGGCGAAGCTGTCGTACAATTATCGCGGCAAGTATATCGAGAGCCTGCGCGACAATGCCGTCGACAAATGGGTGCAGCACAACCGCAGCGTCGATCTGCACACGCGCTACAACATCAATGACCGTTTCGCGATCGACGTGGATGTCAGCAATCTGCTCGACGACTGGAAATATTGGACGACCAAGGGCGACAACCCGAGCTACCTCAAGGACTATATGGAGCCGGGCCGCAACGTGATCGTCCGCGCGAGCGCGCGGTTCTGATCGCGTGATGGGCGGGAGGCAAAGGCTTGCCTCCCGCCTCCGCCCCGCCCAAGATCGCGCGCATGGCGCGCCCCGACAGCATGATCCCGCTCGCCCCGCCTGAGGGCGGCGGCCCGCATTATATCGCGTTGCGCGACCAGATCGCGACCAGCATCGAGGCGGGGCAACTCGCCGCCGGGGCGAAGCTCCCTTCCGAACGCCAGCTACAGACTGGCGCGGGCACTGCGCGCGGCACGGTCCGCGAGGCGCTGTTCCAGCTGGAGGCCGAGGGGCTGATCTACCGGCGCGAGCGCAGCGGCTGGTACGTGTCTCCGCCCGCCGTCACTTATGATCCGACACGGTGGAGCGGGTTCATGACCTATGTCGCCGAACAGGGTCGCCGCCCCGCGACTCGCACGGTGAGCAAGGAGAGCGCCCCCGCCACCGCCGCCGTCTCCGACATCTTCCGCGTTGCGCCGGGGACGCTGCTCTATGTGATCGGGCGGCTGCGCTCGATCGACGGGCGGCCGGTGCTCGTCGAGAAAATCACGGTCGACCCGGCGCTGGCGCCCGGGCTGCTCGACCATTCGCTCGACGGTTCGCTGACTCAGGTGCTCACCCGCGAATATGGCGCGACGGTAATCCGAAACCGGGTCGATATGCGGCCGTGCGCGCTCATCAAGACGGTGGCGGACGAACTCGGCGTCAAATCGGGCACGCCGGGGCTGCTGGTGGTGCGCACCAGCTTCGATGCGGGCGGGCGCGTGGTCGAATACGATCAGGAATATTGGCGCCATGACGCGATCCGCGTGCATGTCGATTTGAGTGTGCGGGGGTAATTTACGGCTCCAGCGCACGTTCCTGCGCATCCACCGTGTGACGGAAGGCGAGCGCGCCGAACGCGGTGCCGGCCAGCCCCAGCCCGCACGCGCCGTAGCACACCGCACACAGGAAGTTGCTCCAGTCGAGCGAGACGTGCGCGAAGCTGCGGAACAGCAGCAACGCGACGCTGCCGACATAGCCGCAGGCATCGGCGACGTAGATCAGAAAACCGGCATTGCCCGCCACCGACGCGGTCGCCATCAGCCGGTCAAACAGCAAAGCGTTGAACGGGGTGTACGCGAAATACAGCCCGGCGCCGATCACGATCATCCACGCGACCGGGCCGATCAGGCCGAACTGGAACGCGGCGGTCGCGAGGCCGAGCAGCGCGAAACCCAGTGCGATCAGCGCAAGGTTCCAGAACACCGCCGCGCGATTGTCGCGCACGCGGATCAGCATCCCCATCGACACCAGCACCACCACCGCGACGGGCAGTTCGGATACGGTGAAGATCCCGGCCTCGCCGGCGAAGCCCAGTTCCCGCCAGATCTCGGCGGCGAAATTGTCGCGGAAATCGCGAAGTGCGGTGAGCATGACATAGACGCCGATCAGCGCGATCAGCGACGGCGCATAGGTGGCGAACAGCCGTGCGCGTTGGTCGCGGCCCATCGGCACGCGCGGGGCGCGCTCGGCCTCGTCGCGCGCATCGGGCGGTGGCAGTTGCGCGAGCGCCCACACCGCGAGCAGCAGGAGCGGCGTGAAGGCGAGGCCCGTCGCGGCGGGCATCCAGCGCTCGCTCGCCCAGCCCGACAGGATCAGCGCCTCACCCGCCGATTTGACCAGCCCGGAGGACAGGATGAAGCTCGCGCACAGCATCGCGCCGAGCACTTCGGATAGCCGCCGTCCTTCGAGGAAGCCGAACACCAGCCCCCAGATCATCCCGAGCATCAGCCCGTTGAGGAACAAGGCCGCGATGCCGACCACCGCCGGCAGCGTCGCAAAGCCGACCAGCGCGAGTTCCGCCACGCCGATCAGCGTGAGAATGCCGACGGCGCGGCGCGCGGGCGGCATTTCCGAGACGATCTTGATGCCGATCACCTTGGAGAGCGCGTAGCCCGCCACCTGTGCGATGACGAGCGCGACCTTGAAATCGATCGCGAACGGCCAGTTCGCGATATGCTCATAGCTCGCGGCGGTGAAGGGTTTGCGGAACGCGTACATCGCCGAATAGGCGCCGAAGCCGGCGAGTCCGCCGTACAGGGCGAACAAGACCGGCGGCGCGGTGCGCAGCCAGCGCGTCACCGCGCTGTCGTGAGCGCTCATGCCGGCTTTTCGCCGGCTGCGATGCGGATCGAGATTGCGTCGAGCACCGGCCACACATCGGCGACGCTGTCGACGACGTAGTCGGCTCCCGCCTCGTAGAGCGCTTCCGCCGCGTCGGCGATGCGGCGTGCGCGCGCATCGGCCGGGAGCGCGGCCAGATCGGCGGCATCCAGCCCGACGCCGTTGCCGGATGCGGCCAACCCGACCGTCCACATCCCCGCTTCTTGCCCCTCGCGGATGCCGACGCAGGCATCGTCCACTTTCACGCACGCCGACGACGGCCAGACGCCGAGCTCGACCAGGATTTTCCACGCCATCAGCGGCGATGGCCGCCCTTCCGCCGTCTCGCCCGAACAGACCACGACCTCGGGCGCATAGCCCTGTTCGGCGGCGCGCGGCAGGATGTCGGCCATCATCGCACGGGTGTAGCCGGTGCAGGAGCCGATCCGCACGCCCGCGTCGCGCAGCCGCGCCGCGATCTCCGCAGCCCCGGGGACGAGCAGCGCACAATCGGCGGCGGCGGCACGCATGATCGGCTCGACCGCATCGTGCAATCGCGACACGTCCTCCTCGCCGGGTGGCGCATCGTACACCGCCTGCCAGCCCGCCGCGATATGCGGCGCCGCGAGGATCGCGCGGATGTGGTCGCGCTTGGCGCGGCCCATGTCGGCGCGTGCATCCGCCTCGGTGATCGGCACGCCCGCATCCTCGAACAGCCGTAGCAGCGCGATGACGGGGGCGCGCGAGCCGAAATCGATCATCGTGCCGGCCCAGTCGAAAATCACGGCCTTGATCGCGAGGCTCATACGGAAGCTCCCAGTTGGATGTTGATGATGCCGCCGATCACCTCCTCGGCGAGCGCGAAGGCGGTCGAGGCGCCGGTGCCGCTGGTGACGACGACGAGCCGCACGCCGTCCATCGGCGTTTCGACGAGGCTGTGCCCCGATGCGGACGCATAAGTGCCGGTCCAGCGTTCGAGCACCGGGGGCACGAGCCCGAACACGGCGGCGAATTCGTCGAGGATAAGCGCGTCGACCTCGCTCGAACCGAACGGGTCCGGGGTGGCGGCATAATGGTGGCTGTCGCCGACGATCAAGCTGCCGTCGGCGTTCTGCGCGACAATGAGATGGACGCCGTTGGCGAGGTGATCGCCCTGCTCGGCCTCGAGCCGCGCGGAGAGCGCGGCAGCGGCAGGCAGCGCCGCATAGCCGCGATAGCGCACCAGCCCCAGATCGGACATCACCGCCGAGGGGAGACGGAAGCCGGGATCGGCGAGCCGCAGCATCTGGAGCTTGCAGCGCGTGACGCCGGCGCGCGCCAGCGCATCGGGGAACAGGGTGGCGAGATCGTCGCCGGGGCAGACGATGATCGTGCCGGCGGCGATGCTGCCGGCGCTGGTCGTCACCCGCGCGGATTCGACCGCGTTGACCGCGACGCCGCGCCGGAACGTGACATTGTGGCACTCGGTCAGCCAGGCGGCCAGTCTGGGAATGGCGGTGCGCGATTCGACGCGCAGATCGATACCGCTGAACAAGGCGCCGGCCAGATCGCGCGGGCGGACTTCGCCAAGTCGCGCGCGCGCGGCAGCGCCTTCCAGCAACTCGCAGCCTTCGGCCATGTCGGTCGCCATGAAGGCTTCGAGCACCGCCAGCGCCTCGCGCCGCTGCGCGACCATGGCGAGGCCGGTGTGCTCGATGGGGATGCCCGCCTGTGGCGCGACCTCAGCCCACACATCGCGCGAGCGGCGCGCGCGACGCCACGGCGCGCCATTTTCCTGCCCGGTAACGGTGACGAAACCGAAATTGCGGATCGACGCGCCGTTCACCTGCGCGTCGCGATCGATCACAACGGCCCGCAGGCCCGCGCGCGCGGCGGCGAGCGCATGCGCCAGCCCGACAATGCCGGCGCCGACGATGGCAATGTCATACTGGTCTTCCGCCACGATCCGCTCCCTGCGCAAACAGGGGATCGCCCTCGCGCGGAAAGCCCCGCCCGTGCCAAGCGTTTGCTTGAATGCGGCATATAGGTGAAACCTATCGACATCGCGCGAGATCGTCACGCAACCGTCACCACTCTACGGTAGACGGAAGTCCCGATGGCAGCGAATCATCAGCACCTGCGCGCGTTCCATGCGATCGCGGTGGAAGGCGGCGTGTCGCGGGCGGCGCGGCGGCTCAACGTGTCGCAGCCAACCTTGTCGCAGCAGCTCAAGGCGCTCGAAAGCCGCTACGGCGTGACGTTGTTCGAAAGCCGCAAGGCGCCGCTGCGCCTGTCGCCCGCCGGCCGCGATCTGCTTGCGCTGACGCGCAAATTGTTCGCCACCGCAGCGGATATCGACGATCTGCTCGGCGACACCGCCGACCCGGCCGGCGGGGCGCTCCGGCTCGGTTCGGACTCGCCGCTCTATGCCGCGCAACTCGTCGAGCAATTCCACCGCCGCCATCCCGATACCGGCATCCAGATCCGCATGGGCAACGCGCGCGAAGTGATGCGCTGGCTCGACGACGCCGAGATCGACGCCGCCGTCGCCAGCGACCCGCCTGCGCAAGGGGCGTTCAGTTACGATCCGTTGTTCACCGATCGCCTCGCCTGCGCGATGCGCCACGACCATCCGCTCGCACGCCACGCCAGCGTCCCGATCCGCGCGCTCGCCGACGAGACGCTGATCCTGCGCGAGCCGACCTCGAAGACACGCGCCTTCACCGAACGCGCGCTCGGCGATGCCGAAGTGCGGCCGCGTGCGACGCTCGAATTGCAAAGCCGCGAGACGATCCGCGAGGGGATCGCGCTTGGGCTGGGCATCAGCGTCTTCCTCACCTCGGAATGCCCGCCCGATCCGCGCATCCTATACCGCCCGCTGGACACCGGCCCGCGCGTTTATCGGTTGCGCAGCTATCTGGTCTGCCAAAGCGATCGAAAGCGCAGCGCGATGATGCGCGCGCTCCGCGAAATCGCGCTGGAGATGCGGGTGGCGGATGAGATCGAGGAGATCAGCCCGGCCGCCGCGCCAGCACCGAGCAACTGATCGACAATTTGTGCTTCTCCGCGCGCGCGAGCGTGGTGCCGGACATCGGGAAGGCGACCGCGTCGATCACCTCCAGCCCCGCCTCGCGCGCGATCGCCTGCGCGTGGTCGAGGCCTTCGAACAGGAAGATATGGTCGGGCGCCGGGCTGTTGGCGGGGACGTTGATCCACAGCAAGCCGCCGGGCGCGAGCCAGCGCGCCGCCGACTGGAGCGCGGCGACGGGTTGTTCGAGATGTTCGAGAATCTCGCTCATGACGATGCCGTCGAACAAGGCGTCCTCACCCGGCGCGGCGGCGGCGAACAGATCCTGCAGTGTCAGTTCGACCGGCGCGGTGACGCCGAGCAGGTCGAGCGCGTGGCGGGTCTTGGCGATGCTGGTCGGGCTGACGTCCCATGCGGCGATTCGGGACAAATGCCCGGAGGCGGCGGCGAAATAGAGCAACAGGCCGTGGCCGGGGCCGATCTCGAGGTGCCTGCCGCCGGCGGGCAGGCGCGGCAGGTAGTGATCGACGAAATAAGCGAAGGCGTGCGCGTGGTTCGACCATAAAACGTCGGAGAGGAGCAACCCGTTCATGTAGCGGTTCATGAACGGCGCGTTGGCATAGCATTCGCGGTTGGCGTCCTCGAAGCGGCTCAGACGGTAGCTGTCATAGCGGCGGAAATGCATTTCCTCGGGGAGCACGATCTCTTCGCACAGGAAGCGGTAATCCGCGACGAGCGCGGGCAAGCCGCCCTCGATATCGGGCGCTAGCTTGAGGATCGCGTCGCTGAGCCGTTCCGACACGTCGAGCACCGCGTCGGAGCGACCGGCGAGGCTCTTGGCGATGAAGCCTTGATGCTCAGGCCATGCGGTGCCGACGGTCTCCGTAATCGTGCGCAGGGCGACCCGCGAGCCGGTTTCGGTCATGTCATCTCCAGTCGCCGGAACCCGCGCGTCGCGTGGCCGTCGGCAGAGTATAACCATGCTGCGTTGCAAGGGGCAACGCCGCGGCGTTGCGGAAATCCGCAAGCGGGCGGCTGGACAAATCGCGCGCTTGGCCGCACCAGTGTGCCTTAGGGCCGATGGATCATAGGGTCCATACGGCCACGGCATTCAACGGCTTGGCGGGCAGCGCGATCGATGTTGTTCAATTCGGCGGGTTTTTTGCTGCTGTTCCTGCCGGCCGCGCTGATCCTGTACCATCTCCTGTTCGCGCGCGCGGAACGCTGGCGCCAGCCGTTCCTGATCGCGCTGACGATCCTGTTCTATACGATCGGCGGCAAAAAATTCCTTGTGTTGCTGCTGGTGTCGGTGGCGGTGAATTATGCGGTGGCGCGCTGGATCACGGCGCGGCGGCGGGTTGGCCGGTCGGCGCGCTGGCCGCTGGTGGTGGGTATCGGCTTCGATCTCGCCTTGCTGTTCTACTTCAAATATTTCGCGGCGGTGATCGTCGGTGCCGGCGGGTTGTTCGGGCTGGATCTGCCGCTCCGACACATCGCGCTGCCGCTGGGAATCTCGTTCTTCACCTTCCAGCAGATCGGCTTCCTGGTCGATCTCGCGCGCGGGCGGTTCGAGATGAAGCGAGCGGTCGATTACGCCGGGTTCGTGCTGTTCTTCCCGCAACTGCTCGCCGGTCCAATCGTTCGCTATGAGGAACTGGTGCCGCAATTGCGTGTCCGCCCGCCCGGTGCGGCGAGCGCCAACATCCTGATCGGGCTGACGATCTTCGCGATCGGGCTGTTCAAGAAGGTGGTGATCGCCGATACGGTCGCGACACTGGCGGCGCCGGTGTTCGACGCCGCCGCGACCGGGGCGACGCCGGGCATGATGGCATGCTGGATCGCCGCCTTCGCCTATACCGCGCAGATTTATTTCGATTTCTCGGGCTATTCGGACATGGCGATCGGCACCGCGCGGATGTTCGGCGTGGTGCTGCCGCTCAATTTCCATTCGCCGCTGCGCGCATCGAGCATCATCGAGCTGTGGCGGCGCTGGCACGTGACGCTGAGCCGCTGGGCGCAAAGCTATATCTTCCAGCCGCTGACGATCCCGCTTGCGCGGTTCTCGGCGGATCACGCGGCGGGCAAATTCGCGAGCTTCCTGCTGTCGTTCGCGGTGCCGATCATGCTGTCGATGGTGGTGATCGGCGTGTGGCACGGCGCGGGGTGGACGTTCGTGATGTTCGGCGTGATGCAGGGCGTCTACATGGCCGTGAACGAATATTGGCGGATGACTCACCGCAAGGCGCGCAAGGCGCGTAAAGGACCGCCGCCTTTATATGTCGAGCCGATGTACCGCGCGCTGACGCTGGTCGCGTTTGTGGTCGCGGTGGTGGCGTTCCGCGCGCCGTCGCTCGACGTGGTCGGCCGGATGTACGGCGCGATGCTCGGCGTGGGCGGCGACGCGATCGTGGCGTGGCCGGGCGGACTCGGGGCGACGCTGGCGATCCTCGCGGTCATTTACGCGATCATCTACCTCGCCCCCAACACGCAGGCGATTCTCACGCACTATGAGCCGGTGCTCGAATGGGCGAAGTGGCGTAAGGTCGATCCGCCGCGCGCGGCGATCGAATGGCGGCTCACCGCCGGCTGGACGATCGCATCCTCGGTGCTTCTGTTCGTGGGCTTCGTGCTGATGATGCGCGGCACCACAAACTTCATATACTTCAATTTTTGAGGGGGACCGTGGCGCAGCCGACCGACACCCTGAATGCCCCGGCACCCGCGCTTCCCGCGCGGCGCGGGCTGCTCGCGCTGTTCGTGCTCGCCTTCCTCGCCTGCTGTGTCGGCGCGACGCTGCTGCCGCATGACCGCTACATCCGCTACCAGCAGTTCGGCGGCACGGCGATGCTGCCGCTCGGCTGGGTCTATGACCGGCTTCATTATGATCGCACGCCGATCGACATCGCGATCATCGGCGCGTCGCGCACCGAGGTCGGCGTGAGCGGCCCGCAGGTCGAAGCGCTCCTCGCCGCGAAGCTCGGACGGCCGGTGCATGTCGCCAACCTCTCGCTGCCGCAGGACGGCCGCAACCTCCATTACGAGATGACCAAGGAGTTGCTGGCGACGCATCCCGAGGTGAAGCTGATCCTCTATTCGCTGATCGAGCACGCCTCGCGCACCGGGCACCCGGCCTTCCGCGACGTCGCCGACACCGGCGACGTGCTGCGCGCGCCGATGCTGCTCAACCCGAAGTATTTCGACAACGTCGCCTACCAACCCTATCGCCAGCTTTCGCTATTCCTCCAGACACAGATGCCGGGTCTGTTCGGCGTGCATCGCCGCTTCGATCCGAAACGCTATGCTGGCGCCGAGCATGATGGGACGCTGAGCCACTGGTCGGTCCACGGCAACTGGGTCGATCGCGATACGATCCACACCGCGGACGAACTGGCCAAGGCCGCGAAGGGCAAGGTCGCGCGGCGCAACCCGATCTTCCTGCCGGCGCGACTGCGCGAGTATGAATATGTCATCGAACGCCATTATACGCGCGCAACAATCGCGCTGGCGCACGCGCACCATGTCCAGACCGGCTTCCTGTATCTGCCGATCTACGGGCATGACCAGCCGATCGCCGATGTGGATTTCTACCGCGCGCGCGGCTTCATCCTGAATATCGGCGTGATCGCGCGCGACGCGAGCAGTTATTCCGATTACGCGCACCTCAATCGCAACGGATCGACCAAGGTGTCGCGCTGGCTGGCCGGGTGGCTCGCGACGGGGGAGAAGCGCGGCCAGCTTCATTTCGTGTCGAATGATCGGGTCCGGTAATGTTCGAAACCTATACTCTGCACCACGTCGGCATCATCTGCCCGGATCTTGCCGATGCCAACGACTTCATGGCGAAGATGGGGCTGGTCGAAAGCTATCGCGGCCATGTCGAACGCTGGGGTTGCTGGTGCATCTTCACCGTCGCCGCAGCAGGCGCGGTGATCGAACTGGTCGTGCCCGATGCCGACAGCGTGCTGGCGAAGTTCAACAAGGGCGCCGGCGGCGTCCACCATTTCGCCTATCAGGTGGAGGATCTGCGCGCGACGATGGACTGGTGCGCGGCGCGTGGCCTGCGCATGCTGGAACCCGAGCCGGTGAAAGGCGCGGGCGATTTCCTGTGCAATTTCGTCAATCCGGTCGATACGCGCGGAATTCAGATCGAGTTCGTCCAGCCGCTCACGGCTTGACGGGCAAGCCGTGAGCGGCAGCAGGGTCAGAAAACGAAGAAGCTGACGATGCCGGCCCAGATCACCAGGCTGATCGCACCACCGAGTACCACGCCACCGAGAACGCCCGCACCAGCCAGTTCGTCCGGCGCGAATTCCACAGATGACTCTTTCCCGCGACCCATACCGCTCTCCTACTCGACCCGCCGATGGCGATTCTGCCGATCGACATTGTTTTTTATCACGCCGTTTTTAACACACGTTGCACGTTTTGATGACGCGCGCCTTCATGAAGAAACGTGCATATTTGATTACGGTTCCGCGACAAACGCGATGTTTACTGCCGATGAACGGCGTCAGCGCGCCGAGTGTAATGCCTACCGGCGTTGAACCGCGCCGAAGCTCGGCGGGACCAAAGGCTCAAGCGCCCAGCCATCGCAAGCCGGGTCGCCACAGCGACAGATGCTGGCCGCCCAATGTGTCCGCCCGATGCGGACGGTGTTTCCCGAAATCGAGAAATTGTCGATCGACATCGATCGAAGATGTGCTGCCAGCGACTCGCGAACGATTTCGACCATCGCTGGATGATCCCTCTTTTGATTGTGCGTTGCAACGTCTTTGTAACGGCGCAATTCAACTCGCGTTTGTCCGACATTACGCGATCTATTGGGCGAAAGTATTGTGGGAGCGCTACCCTCGCTCTGTCGGTGACGATGATACCGGCATGCACAGGGAGGCAAGCTTCTGTTTGTTGCGGCTCGGTGGCGCGCAGTGCATGGGCGGGCCCGACGTTTCGAAGGCTCGCGAATGATTCTTGCCGGTATCAACCCGCTCTACTCGGTGGCTGGCCTGGCCATCGGCACGCTCGTCGGGCTGACAGGCGTGGGCGGCGGATCGCTGATGACGCCCCTGCTCGTGCTGCTGTTCAACTTCCATCCCGTCACCGCGGTCGGCACCGACCTGCTCTACGCCTCCGCGACCAAGAGCGTGGGGACCGGCGTCCACGGCTTCAACCGCACCGTCGACTGGCGGGTGGTGCGATTGCTCGCCATCGGCAGCGTGCCCGCCACGGTGCTGACGCTGGTCGTGCTCGGCTATGCCGGCAGACATTATGGCGGGATGGTCGAGGTCGTGACGATCGTCCTCGGTCTGACGCTGATCGCGACGGCGATCGCGATGCTGTTCCGCACCCAGATCGTCCGCCGGATCGCGCCGGCGATTGCCGCGCTCAGCACGCGCCGCATCGCCACGCTGACGATCACGCTCGGCGTACTGCTCGGCGTGCTGGTGTCGCTCACCTCCGTCGGCGCGGGTGCGATCGGCATGACCGCGCTGCTTGCGCTCTATCCGCATTTGCCGACCAACCGGCTGGTCGGATCGGACATCGCGCATGCGGTGCCGCTGACGCTGATCGCCGGCATCGGCCACTGGGCGATGGGCGCGGTCGATTTCGGGCTGCTTGGCAGCCTGCTGATCGGATCGGTGCCCGGCATCGTCATCGGCAGCTTGCTCTCGGCGCGCGTGCCCGACGGCGTGCTGCGCGCGATCCTGGCGGTGACGCTGTTCGTGGTGGGCACCAAGCTGCTGTTCTAAACCCCGTCCAACCGTGGTAGCGCCGGGTTCGCGGGGCGGAGGTTTTCAGAAGAATGCGGTTCGAACATCGCGCGGTGCCGATCGTTCTGGCGGCCGTGCTGATCGATACGATCGGCTTCGGCATCGTCATGCCGGTGCTGCCGACGCTGATCGTGCAGTTGAAGGGCGGCACCCTCTCCGACGCGGCACGCACCGGCGGCGCGCTGCTGATCGCGTTCGCCGCCGCGCAATTCTTCGCCGGGCCGATCTTCGGGAGCCTCGGTGATCGCTTCGGGCGGCGGCCGGTGCTGCTCGCGGCGATGATCGCCTTCGCGGTCGATTACGGGCTGATGGCGTTCGCGCCGACGGTCGGCTGGCTGTTCCTGGGGCGAATCTTCGCCGGGGTGGCGGGCGCGATCTATGGCCCCGCCAACGCCGTGCTCGCCGATGTGACGCCGCCTGAGAAACGCGGCGAGACCTTCGGGTTGATGGGCGCGGCGTTCGGCGCGGGGTTCATCATCGGGCCGGCGATCGGCGGGCTGCTTGCCGGGTTCGGGCCGCGCGCGCCGTTCGTCGTGGCGGCTGCGCTCGCAGTGCTGAACGCGGTGTGGATGGCCGTGGCGATGCCCGAGACGCTCGCGCCCGCCGACCGCCGCGCGTTCGACTGGCGCCGCGCCAATGCGTTCGGCGCGTTCAAGCCGGTGTTCCACGCCGGCGGCGCGACCCCGCTGCTGGTCGTCGCGTTCCTCTGGCAGCTCGGCCAGATGGTCTATCCCGCCACATGGGCGTTCTGGTGCGAGATCCGCTTCGGCTGGAGCCCGCATATGGTCGGCCTGTCGCTCGCGGCATCGGGGGTGACGATGGCACTGACCCAGGTGTTCCTCACCGGCCGCGTGATCCGACGCTTCGGCGAGGCGCGCACGGTGATGATCGGCATGGCGGTGGCGGTCGCCACCTTCGTCGCGATCAATTTCGCGACCGCGGGCTGGATGGTGTTCGCGCTGATCGCGCTGGGATCGCTCACCGGGCTGGTCTTCCCCGGCATCAACGCTTTGCTGTCACGCAGCGTCGATTCCTCCAACCAGGGCGCATTGCAGGGCGGGATGGCGAGCCTGGGCAGCGTCGCCGAGGTGATCGGCCCGCTCGCGATGACGCAGACGCTGGCGTTCGGGACGGAGCATGGCACGCCCGGCGCGGCCTTCCTGCTGGCGGCGGCGCTGGCGGCGGTGGCAGCGGTGATCGTCGCGACGCGGGTGGTGCAGCGGGAGGGCATCGCGCCAGCGTAGAGTGCGATCCGCATATCATGGCTAAGGTTGCCCACCGAGGCCACGGTGCGGGAGGTGTCACTTTTGGGCGTGTCGATGCGCGGGTACAGCCCGGTAATCGGCGGGAATGGGCCGTGACGGTTGGCGCGGGACGGTCGAAGAGCATGGCGCGCAGCATGGCGAAAGCGGCGGCTGTAGGACAGGTTTACCCGCGATGCTGATGGAAGCGCGAACGGTGGCCGTGGGCGATCCAGCGTCTTTCGGGGAGGCCGGGGACAATGATTGCTGTTGCCCAGCCCCCGCGTTCGCGGAGTCGATGATGTTTCGGGAATGGCCGGGTCTGGTGGCTAACTGCCGTTCGCACCTTGCGTTCGGAACGGATGGTGAGGGTTTCGCCGCACAAAATCCTCGACCTCCCGCAAACGGGCGGGGAATGGCTCCGCGTCGCGCCAGCGCGTGTGATTGAGAAAACGGAACCCGGCGAACCAGAGCGCCCCAACTTTCGCCCACTGTTCGGCGTCGCCTTTCTTGGGAACCTTGAAAGCGCGCCCCATCCACCGGAGATCGCCCCCACATTCCGGGCACTTGGCCGTGGACTCTTCTGGTCGCTTCCACGACTTACGGCATTCGAAACAGGCGTGTGGCCAGAGGCAATCAGGACCTTGATGCAAGGGCAACGTGGCGACCTGGGGCACCTTGCGATTACCGACTGCACGGCGGACTTCCATCCGCTCTGACTTGGTGGGGCCGTCGGACATTGCAGATATATGCGACAACCCACCTATGACCGCAATTGGGCGACTGCCGACGGGCCGCTTTGACCGGACGCCGATCGCCAGCGGTGACGGGGAAAATTGGTGGGGAGCGGACAGGCGGCTTTCGGGAGAGTAGCTAGGTAAAGCGGACGTGGCGGAGCTTATCGAGCGCAGACGCGGACTCGCTCGTTCACCCAGCACCCGCCCCGTTTGCGAGCCTTGCCGAGTGAATCGGAGGCGCGATCATCAGTAGGATCAGCATTCCAAGTCACATCGGCTGTGCCGTCGCCGTTCGACGACACCATCGCGAAGTGTGGGTAATGCGGCTTGCCATGATCCCGGGTGTTCAGGGTGTAGTCGCCGGCTCCCATTGGATAGACCCAGCAGCGACCTGCCACCTTATCTTGCCGTCGACCTCGAGTCGGCATTTCCGCTGCTGTTCCGACGGATTAGCCGTCTGGCCGCGGTTGGAAGGCTTCGCGCGTTGAGCCGCGACAATGGGAGTCATGGGCACAAACATTGCGGCGGCTAAAAGAAGGTTCAGCACACGCATCATAGATCAGTATCCGCTTGGAGAAATTAGGCGGTTAGCGTTGAACCATGGCTATCGCAGTCCGCGCTGGATCTCTCAGTCATTGGACTGGAGGCTGCATGAATTCTATCGTAATATGGTCGGGGCCTGAGACATAAGCCACCAGCGTTCCCTTCCTCGGGCCGCCGGGGATCGACTGCGGACTTCCCTTCGACTTCCATCCTGCGGCTTCGATGCGGGCGATGGCGGCGTGGATATCCGTCACGGTCAGAGCCAAGTGGGCGGCTCCGATCGCACCCGCGCTATTCGGCACGGCCCCATTCTGGCGGCCCTTGGAATATTGTAACAGTTCCACCACGAAGCCGTTTGGCGCTCTTACGATCGCCGTTTTCACATTCGGATCATCGACACCGGTCACCTGATGGAGGAAGTCACCCCCCATTTCAGAACGCCGCTCAAGCGTGAATCCAAGCGCTTCGGTCCAGAAGCGAACGGCTTCGTCCAATGAGGACACCGCGAAACCTGTGTGATCTACGGCGATTGCGTTGGCGGCGTCTGTCATTACTGTGGTCTCACTGTGGCGGCCCTGCGACGCAGGGGGCTGTGCGCCGGCTGCGATTGGAAGCAGCAGCATGGCGGTTATGATCTTCATTTTGGCGATTTAGGGAGCGGCCCCGTGCCCGTAAAGGAACTTGGCCGGGATGTTCGCTCATAACGGCCGTGCAGTCCCTGACTCGGTACGGTTTTCCCAAAATCCGTTCCCATTCAAATTCTCAAAATTCCGCTCGGATACAGAGTTATGCCAAGGAGTAGCCATTGGAGGGCGGCCCGGCCGAAGCCACTCTAGGCGTTCAACAAGCGGACGTTTTCCGTACAGGTGCTTCCCGTTCCCTATGATGCTGCAAAAACATGCGCTCTCAGACAGTTAGACAGGGAGAGTGTTCAACAAACGGGTGGGTGCCTGTGAACGGTCCAACGCGAGTGGTTGCTAATGACGGGCAAAGCGGAAAACCGGTCCGATCGCACCTACCCTAAAGGCGTTCCCGAGGCGGCCACATCCGAGCGTTTGCCGTCTGGAGATCCACGCTGCGAGCGTCTGCTTCTATCCGATCCCGCCGTTCGCGTCCGACGAGTTTAGTGACCGCTTTGTCCCCAGGCCTCGTCATTCCAGCCTTCGCGTCGGAGATGAACCAACGGCAGGTTTCACGTCCGACGATTGCGACTCTGAACGACGTGGATTGGGCGACAGCCGTCAGGCCGCTTTTCCTCCCGAACATCGCTGACCTTCAATGGTGCGACCGACTGTGGCGCATCCGCGCCCTGCTGGGCCGCACCGCCACGAGCGACGATCTGTAATGAAACCGGGCTTTGCGGTCGACACATCGCATCGCCGGCCATTAGGACAGGGGAAATCCCAACCATCAGAGGAATGCCCGACATGATCCCCAGGCCGCAGCCCACCGCGTTCGCCCTGGCCATCGGCCTGTCGCTCGGCCTGTCGGCCTGTGGTGGCGGAAACACCGCGTCCAACGCGACATCGGACACCGGCGTCCTCGCCTCCTCGTCCGACACGCCGACCGGGGACGCGCCGAAGACCGCGGCGCCCACCCTGGCCCAGGGCCCCGACGTCTGCTTCCGCGCCATCGCCAAGCAACTCGGCGCCGATGTGAAGGTATCGGAGATCAACTCCTTCTTCAGCCCGGGCAGCAAGATCGACGCCAGCGACGACGAGCCGGAGGGTGAGCTGACGACCTGCTCGGTCAAATATCAGAACCCGGAGGATCCTCGGAAGCTGCTGAGCATTTCGATGGACACCCACACCGGCACCTTCGGTAAGCCCGCTCCGGTGGAGATCAGCGTGTCCGGCGGCGATGCGTCGAAGTTCAAGCTTGACGACATTTTGATCCCGCTGTCGAAGGTCAACGCCGCCGGCCTGACCTCGGTCATGGAAAGCCAGAAGGCCAAGCTGAGCAGCGTCTACAGCCACTATGCCTGGTCGGGCGTCAGGTTGCTCTCCCCCCGCTTCAGCGACATCCACACGCTTCGCGTCGACCTCGACGGCCGCCTGGCCTCCAACGACATCAAGGAAAATGGCTACCTCTCGATTCTGACCGACGGAAAGACCGTCAAGGTCAACCAGCTGACCCCGTAACCGACAGCGGCTCCCCCTGCCTCCCGCGGCGGGGAAATCTTAAGGAGAGCGCAAACGGCTACACTGGGCGTTTGCCGTCACGCGGGACGCTGATCGGGCGTCGCATGAGGATTCCGTTGCATAGTACGGAGAGCAACCCACCCCCGCCCCCTCCCTTCCGGGGAGGGGAGCAGAACGTCCGAAGTCGGCGGGAGCTGCCGAAGCAACGGGTCCTCAAAAAGCGACCAGAAAAAGCGAAAGCTGCTCTACCCCGTCCACGTCAGACACGGGGCCGGGATCGGCGCCGTGGAGCGCGACGGCGGCGCTGGTGATGGTTGATCGGGGAAGTCCGTGTGTCAGGCCAGGTCGATGGGCTCGAGCCGCGCGAACATATCGCGCGCCTCGGGACGCTCATGGAGCGGCCCATAGACCGCGCCATAGCGTTCCCACATCGCGAGCACGTCCGGGTTGGTGTGAGCGGCCTTCCCGATTGACGGCGCTCAATCCATCGGATAATCCCGATGGGTGACCGACACCGACGCCCTTGCCGCGCTGGCGGCGCTTGCCCATCCGACGCGGCTGGCGACGTTCCGGCTGCTCGTCCGGCACGAACCGGACGGCCTTTCGACCGGAAACCTCGCCGCTGCCGCCGGGCTGACGCAAAGCACGTTTTCCACGCACCTCGCCGTGCTGGTGAAGGCGGGGCTGGTCACGCCCGAGAAACGCGGCCGTCAGATCATCCAGCGCGCCAATCTCGATACGCTGCGCGCGCTGATGATCTTCCTCGCCAAAGACTGCTGCCAGGGCCGCGCCGAACTGTGCGTGCCGCTGCTGGCAGACCTCACCTGCTGCTGATGGAGCCTGTATGCCTGTCGATATCATCGTCTATCACAATCCCGCGTGCGGCACGTCGCGCAACGTGCTCGGGCTGATCCGCAACGCCGGGATCGAGCCGCATGTCGTGGAGTATCTCAAGACGCCGCCGTCGCGTGCGTTGCTGGTCGAACTGATCGGCCGCGCCGGCATCGCCCCGCGCGATCTGCTGCGCGAGAAAGGCACGCCGTTCGCCGAGCTGGGTCTTGGCGATGCCACCCTGTCCGACGACGCGCTGGTGGATGCGATGATGGCGCACCCGATCCTCATCAATCGCCCTTTGGTGGTGTCGCCGCTCGGCGTGAAGCTGTGCCGTCCGTCCGAAGCCGTGCTCGATCTGTTGCCGGCGCAGCAGCGCGGCGCGTTCGCCAAGGAAGACGGCGAAAAGGTGGTGGATGCCGCAGGTCAGCGGATCGCATGATGCTGCTGGCGATCGCGATCTTCGTCGCGACGATCGCGCTCGTCATCTGGCAGCCCAGGGGGCTCGGCATCGGCTGGAGCGCGATGGGCGGTGCCGCCGTCGCGCTGCTCGCCGGCGTCGTCTCGCTGTCCGATGTGCCGGTGGTGTGGGGGATCGTCTGGAACGCGACCGCCGCGTTCGTCGCGATCATCGTCATCAGCCTGCTGCTCGATGAAGCCGGGTTCTTCGAATGGGCGGCGCTGCATGTCGCGCGCTGGGGCAAGGGCAACGGTCGCGGGCTGTTCGCGCTGGTGGTGCTGCTCGGCGCGGCGGTGTCGGCGCTGTTCGCGAATGACGGCGCGGCGCTGATCCTGACGCCGATCGTGATCGCGATGCTGCGCGCGCTCGGCTATGGTGACAAGGCGACGCTCGCCTTCGTCATGGCGGCGGGCTTCATCGCCGATACCGCCAGCCTGCCGCTGGTCGTGTCGAACCTCGTCAACATCGTGTCGGCCGATTTCTTCCATCTCGGCTTCGGTGACTATGCCAGCGTGATGGCGCCGGTCGATCTGGTCTCGATCGCCGCGACGCTGGGCGCGCTGCTGCTGTTCTTCGGGCGCGACATACCGGCGCGCTATGACGTGGCGCAGCTTCGTGCGCCGCGTGCGGCGATCCGCGACGGCGCCACCTTCCGCGCCGGCTGGATCGTCCTCGCGCTGCTGCTGGCGGGCTTCTTCCTGCTCGAACCGCTCGGCGTGCCGGTCAGCGCGGTGGCGGCGGCCGGCGCGGTCCTGCTGCTGGCGGTCGCGGCGCGGGGCCAAGTGATCCACACCGGCACGGTGCTGCGCGGTGCGCCGTGGCAAGTGGTGGCCTTCTCGCTCGGCATGTATCTGGTCGTCTACGGCCTGCGCAACGCCGGGTTGACCGACCATCTCGCCGCGCTGCTGGACCGCACCGCGCGAGGTGGCGTGTGGGGCGCGGCGCTCGGCACCGGCGTGATCGCGGCATTGCTCTCCTCGGTGATGAACAACATGCCGACCGTGCTGGTCGGCGCGCTGTCGATCGACGCGACTCACGCCACGGGTGCGATCAAACAGGCGATGATCTACGCCAATGTGATCGGCTGCGATCTCGGCCCGAAGATCACGCCGATCGGCTCGCTCGCGACGTTGCTGTGGCTGCACGTTCTGGGGCAGAAGGGGATTCGCATCGGCTGGGGCTATTACTTCCGGGTCGGGGCCACGCTGACCATGCCCATCCTGCTCATCACGCTCGCGGCGCTGGCGCTGCGGATCGGGATTGCCTGATGCCTGTTCGCGATCTTCCCGACCCCGACCATTTGCCCGCGCTCGATCGGCGCTATGCGATCGAGCGGCCTGCGTTCGGGCTTGGCGCCGGCGATCCTGCGCCGCGTATCCTGCTGCTCTACGGCAGCCTGCGCGAGCAGTCGTTTTCGCGGCTCTGCGTCGAGGAAGCCGCGCGGCTGCTGCGTTTCTTCGGCTGCGAAACGCGCATCTTCGACCCCGCCACGCTGCCGCTGCCCGATCAGGTGACGGGCGACGACCACCCGGCAGTCCACGAATTGCGCACGCTGTCGATGTGGTCCGAAGGGCAAGTGTGGTGCAGCCCCGAGCGGCACGGCCAGATCACCGGCATCATGAAGCTGCAAATCGATCATCTGCCGCTGGCGATGGGCGGGATGCGCCCGACGCAGGGGCGCACGCTCGCCGTCATGCAGGTGTCGGCGGGATCGCAATCGTTCAACAGCGTCAACACGCTGCGCGTGCTCGGCCGCTGGATGCGGATGGTGACGATCCCCAACCAGTCGAGCGTCGCCAAGGCCTTCGCCGAGTTCGACGAGGCCGGTCGGATGAAGCCGTCGCGCTATTACGACCGGATCGTGGACGTGATGGAGGAGCTGGTCCGCTTCACGGTGCTGCTGCGCCCGCATACCGCCCAGCTTATCGATCGCTATTCCGAGCGCAAGGACGCCAGCGTGCCGATCCACGTGGAGACCGATCTGTCGAGCATCGCCACGGCGTCTCGATAACCCGTCCCGCGCGACAAATTGCGACACAATCGCGGCTGGATGACATAGCTCCGGTACAGACGGCGCATAGACCGGCATGGACGATCCGGAGATGGCCGGGTCACTCCATGAGGACGATCACGATGAAGATGCTCTTTCTCGCCGCCGCGCTCTCCGGGACGGTGCTGGCCGGGTCGGCGGCGGTGGCGCAGGCTCCGGGTGGCGGTGGCGGCATGATGATGCGCGCAGACACCAATGGCGACGGCGTCATCACCCGCGAGGAGTTTCTGGCGCAGTCCGCCGCGCGTTTCCAGCGCATGGATGCCAACCACGACGGCAAGCTCTCCGGCGACGAACTGCGCGGGCGCATGGCGGAGCGCGCGCAGGGCGGCGCGATCACCCGGGAGGCGTTCATGGCCGAGGCCGAAGCGCGCTTCCAGCGGCTCGACACCAATCACGACGGCAAGATCACCAAGGACGAGATGGCGGCGTTGCAGGGGCGCTTGCGCGAGCGCGGTGGCGATGCCGGCGCGGGCGCGGGTGCGCCCCCGCCGCCCGGCGGCGGGATGCGCGGGCCGCACCATCATGGCGACTGGTTCGCGAAGCTCGACACCAACCACGACGGCCGCATCAGCCGCGAGGAGATGCGCGCGCAGGCCGACAAGCATTTCGACACGCTCGATACCAACCACGACGGCTTCGTCGACAAAGCGGAGCTTGAAGCCGCTCACAAACACCATGGCCACGGCGACGTGCCGCCGCCGGGTGCCGACGCCGGCCAATAGGTCGGCTGCCGGGCGGGCGGGTTCCCCCCTCCCCCTCGCCCGCCCGGCGAATTTGGCAGGATGACGCTTTATGCTAAGCCCCGAGCCCATGGGTGATACGCCGCATCTGCTCCTCGTCGACGACGAGCGCTCGATCCGCGAGCCGCTCGCGCAATTCCTGACGCGGCAGGGCTTCCGCGTCACGCAGGCGGGCGATGCCGAGGGCGCGCGGATGCGGATGGCGGCCTATGCGATCGACCTCGTCATCCTCGACATCATGATGCCGGGCGAAGACGGCCTCAGCCTGTGCCGGCACATCCGCGCGACCGGCGACACGCCCGTCATCCTGCTCACCGCCAAGACCGAGGAGACCGACCGGATCGTCGGGCTGGAGATCGGCGCCGACGATTATGTCGTCAAACCGTTCTCGCCGCGCGAACTGACCGCGCGGATCAAGGTGATCCTGCGCCGCGCCGCCGCCGGCGGGGTGCGCCAGCACGCGCCCGCCGCGGGATCGTTCGCGTTCGCCGGGTGGGTGCTCAAGTCGGGCGAGCGCGCGCTGGTCGACCACGACGGCGTCTCGGTGCCGCTGTCGACCGGCGAGTATAATCTGCTCCACGCGCTGGTGACGCGCCCGCGCCAGGTGCTGACGCGAGACCAACTCCTCGATCTGACTCAGGGGCGCGAGGCGGCGGCGTTCGACCGCGCGATCGACAATCAGGTCAGCCGCCTGCGCCGCAAGATCGAGGCCGACCCCAAGAACCCCGAACTGATCAAGACCGTGTGGGGCGGCGGCTATACGCTCGCTGCCGAAGTGACCCGGCTTTGAAATTCCGCCCCCGCCTGTGGCCGCGCAGCCTGTCCGGGCAGATGGCGCTGGTGATCGCGGCGGCGCTGTTCGTCGCGCAGGCGATCAACTTCACGTTGTTGTTGCAGGAGCGCCAGCGCGCGCGGATCGACGGCGCGACCGGGCCGGTGGTCGGGCGAATCGCCGATGCGATCGAGCGCAATACGTTCGGAGATCCGTCGCGGAGTGATCGCGGGCGTGTTCGCAGCGTCGCCGTCTCGCCGGTTGCGCCGGGGGGCGAGCACCGCCCCGATATCGAGCGGAGCCTGCGCACCGCGCTTTCGGAGGCGGGGATCAAAATCGGCCGGGTCGAAACGGAAGTGCGCACGCTCGCGCCCGACGACCAGCGCTTACGCTACACCGGCAAGGAACGCCGCGAGCGCTTCCGCCGCGCCGGCGGCGAGTTGATGATCGCGGTCGAGCGGCCCGGCCGCGACTGGCTGGTGCTGTCGGTGCCGTGGTTTCGCGGCGAAGACATGATCTTCTGGCACCTCGTTTCGCAGACGATCGTGCTTTACATCGTCGTGCTGGTGCCGGTGCTGGTCGCGGCGCGGCAGATTTCCAAGCCGCTGCGCGCGCTGGCGGGCGCGGCGCGCGGTTTTCGCCCCGGTGAGCCGGCCGAGCCGATCGAGGGGCGCGGGCCGCAGGACGTGCGCGACGTGATCGCCGCGTTCAACGCTCTGCGCCTGCGCGTGACGGCGATGCTCGACGAGAAGGACCGGATGCTCGGCGCGATCGGCCACGATCTGCGCACCCCGCTCGCGGCGCTGCGTGTGCGGATCGAATCGGTCGAGGACGAGACCGACCGCGCGCGCATGGCCGATACGATCGCCGAGATGAACCGCACGCTCGACGACATCCTCTCGCTCGCCCGGCTCGGCCGCCCGAGCGAACCGCCGACCGAGGTCGATCTGGCGGCGTTGGTCGAGGCGGTGGTCGACGATTTCCTCGATCTCGGCGAGGAGGTCGCGTTCGAGGAGCGTGCGCGGCTGCGGATGCGGTTGCGGCCATCGCTGATGCGGCGGGCGCTTCGCAACCTGATCGAGAATGCGCTGAAATATGCGCGCGAGGTGGAGGTGCAACTCGCCGAAGCGCCGCATCAGGTGACGATCGCGGTGTGCGACCGGGGCCCCGGCATCCCCGAGGCGCGGCTCAACGACGTGTTCGAGGCGTTCACCCGGCTCGAACATTCGCGCAACAAGGATACCGGCGGGATCGGCCTTGGCCTCGCGCTCGCGCGCGCGATCGTGCGCGAGGCGGGCGGGGACATCATGCTCGCCAACCGTGCCGGCGGCGGGTTGACCGCGACGATCACGTTGCCGCGCTAGAGCGTTCGCTCGGGACGAAAGCCCTCGGGGTTTGATCTACGCCGCGTTCGCCGCGAAGCGCGCGCCGCTGCGGGGCACCACGCGGAAGCCGTCGTCGATATGCGTGCGGTCGGTGCGGCGGCGCAGTTTCTCCGCGATCACACGACCGACCAGTTCATGATCCGCGCGAAAATAGATTACTCCGTTCATCGTTCGCTCCTCGTATCCGTAGAGAGAAAGAGGCTCCCGCTCGACTCGCCGTCAGTCCTGCACGATTCAACGTGTCAGCCCTTGAAGTGTTCCACACCCGACCCCCGGCGTTGCGGCGGGAGGTGACGAATGCTGCACCGCATGATAAGCGCGCAGCCTTATGCTCAATATCAATGGTATCACGGTGCGCCTTGGCGGGCGCACGATCCTCGACAACGCGTCCGCGGCGCTCCCGGGTAAAAGCCGCGTCGGGCTGATCGGCCGCAACGGCGCCGGCAAGTCGACGCTGATGAAGGTGATGATCGGATCGATCGATCCCGACACCGGCGAGATCGAAATGCCGCGCAAGACGCGGATCGGCTATCTCAAGCAGGATGCGCCGCAAGGCACCGCCACGCCGATCGAGACGGTGCTCGCCGCCGACGTCGAGCGCGCCGCGCTGCTGGTCGAGTCCGAAACGTGCGAGGATGCCGACCGGCTCGGCGAGATCTACGAGCGGCTCGGCGCGATCGACGCCTATACCGCCCCTGCCCGCGCGTCCTCGATCCTCGTCGGGCTGGGCTTCGACGAGGAAATGCAGAACCGTCCGCTCGACAGCTATTCGGGCGGCTGGAAGATGCGCGTCGCGCTCGCCGCGCTGCTGTTCTCCGAACCCGATCTGCTGCTGCTCGACGAGCCTTCGAACCATCTCGATCTCGAAGCGACCCTGTGGCTGGAGAATTTCCTCAAGTCGTATCCGAACATGATGGTCGTCATCAGCCACGAGCGCGACCTGCTCAACAATGTCGTCGACACGATCCTCCACGTCGAGGGCGGCCGCGTCGCGATGTACAGCGGCAATTACGACAGTTTCGAGCGGCAACGCGCGGAGCGGGCGGCGCAGCTTGCCGCCGCCAAGGCGAGCCAGGACGCGCAGCGCGCCAAGCTGCAGGACTATATCGCCAAGAACTCGGCACGCGCCTCGACCGCGAAACAGGCGCAGTCGCGCCAGAAGATGCTCGCCAAGATGCAGCCGATCGCATCGATGGCCGAAGACCCGACCTTGTCGTTCGAATTCCCCAGCCCCGATGAACTCAAGCCGCCGCTCATCACGCTCGATCTCGCGACGGTCGGCTATGGCGAGACGCCGATCCTCCAGCGGCTCAACCTGCGGATCGACCCCAACGACCGGCTCGCGCTGCTCGGGCGCAACGGCAACGGCAAGACCACGCTGGCGCGGCTGCTCGCCGCGCAGCTCGCGCCGATGCACGGCGAGATGAACGCGAGCGGCAAGATGCGGGTCGGCTATTTCACCCAATATCAGGTCGAGGAACTCGACGGCGACGACACGCCGCTCGAAACCATGATCCGGGTGATGCCGGGCAAGACCCCGGCGTCGGTGCGCGCGCAGCTCGGCCGGTTCGGCTTCCAGGGCGACAAGGCGGTCACCAAGGTCGGCAAGCTCTCGGGCGGCGAGCGTGCGCGGCTCGCGCTCGCGCTCATCACCCGCGACGCGCCGCATATGCTGATCCTCGACGAGCCGACCAACCACTTGGACGTCGACGCGCGCGAGGCGCTGGTGCAGGCGCTCAACGCCTATGACGGCGCGGTCATCCTCGTCAGCCACGATCGCCACATGGTCGAGCTGACCGCGGACCGGCTGGTGCTGGTCGATAACGGCACCGCGCGCGAATATGACGGCAGCATGGAGGATTATATCGCCTTCGTGCTGGCCGGCGACCCCGCCGCCGAGGCCAAGAACAAGGTGAAAGCCAAGGACAAGACCGCGGACGCGGCGCGCGAACAGGCCAATGCGCTCAGGAAGCGCGCGCACGAAGCCGAGGCGCTGGTCGCGAAACTCACCCGCCAGCGCGACGCGATCGACCGCGCCATCGCCGATCCTTCGGTGGCCGAGCCGTGGCTCGCGCGGATGAACCCGCACGCGCGGCTGAAGGAGCATGCGACGGTTTCGAAGAAGCTCGAAGCGGCCGAGGCGGTGTGGTTCGAAATCAGCGAATCGCTCGAGGGGATCGCGGCGTAGCTGCGAGACGCCGTTCGTCCCGAGCGAAGTCGAGGGACATGCCGCACGCGCGGCGCAGGGTGTCTCGACTTCGCTCGACACGAACGGGTTCGAACACAGGCAAGGACGTAACCCTCTGACCACCCCCCGCATCCTCGTCGATGGCGACGCCTGCCCGGTCAAGGAGGAGATCTACAAGGTCGCCTATCGCCGCGATGTGCCGGTCGTCGTCGTCAGCAACAGCCCGTTTCGCGTGCCGTTGCACCCGCTGGTCAGCCGCGTGGTGGTATCGGACGGGTTCGACGCGGCGGACGACTGGATCGCCGAGCGGGCGGATTCGCGCGCGGTGGTGATCACCGCCGACATCCTGCTCGCCGACCGCTGCCTGAAGGCGGGCGCGACCGTGCTGGCGCCGACCGGCAAGCCGTTCACCGCCAGTTCGATCGGCGGCGCGATCGCGACGCGCGCGATCATGGCCGATCTGCGCGCCGGCGGCGACGTGATCGGCGGGCCGGCGCCGTTCGCCAAGACCGATCGCTCGCGGTTTTTGCAGGCGCTCGACACCGCGCTGGTGAAGCTCGCGCGATGAGCGCCGATCTCGCCATCCGGCTGCGCCGCGCGGCGTTCAACCGCGCGCTCGCCGAGGGCGATCTCGCCGCGATCGGGCCATTGCTCGCGGCCGATGCAATGCTCGTCACCGGCACCGACAGCGCGGTGCTGAGCGGGCGCAAGGCACAGCTCGCCGCGTGGAAGCGCGAGTTCACGCACGCCCCGCGCACGGTGTATACGCGCACGCCCGAGACGATCGTGGCATCGCCGGTCGAGCCGATCGCGTTGGAGCATGGGCGCTGGCAGGGCGTCGCCGCCGGCCAGACCAACGCCTCTGGCGCGTACACCGCCAAGTGGCGCGAGACCGGCGGCGTGTGGGTGATCGAGGCGGAGATCTACCTCACACTTGCTTGAGGCGTGAGGGGCAACGGCCTGAAAACGGCCAAGGTCAGCCACCCTGCGCACCGTGCGGGCGTGTCACGTTTGGGCGCGGCGGGCGTGCGGGCACCGCCCTCACACGCAATGAAGCGGGAGCGAGATGGTTGGCGCGGACACTCTCGAAGAGCGTGGCCGGGAATATGGCATCGGCCCTGCGTGTAGGACAGTCCGACGGCGGTGATTAGCGAATGGCGAAACCTGGTGGTAGATCGGTCGGGCGGCCGATCCGCGTCGATGTTGAAAGCGGACGGAGCAGCGGCGCGATATGCGGGCCGAACCTCTAACAGGAGCAAAATCCATGGCCAGAGCGATGATGTTGGGCGCGGCGCTCTCGCTGATGGTGGCGGGATGCGGTGCGATTTCGGGGCCTAGCGACAAACAGATCGAAGATCTGGCGCGGCAGGAGATGATCCGCAACCCCGGCACCGACGATCCGGCGCAACGCGCCGTGATGGCCGCCGCCGCGCGCGATGCGACGATTTCGAAAAAGGGACTCTGCAACACGTCGAAGCCCGACGTCTACGCCTGCATGGTCGACGTGACCGTCAAGCTGCCCAACGCGCCCGAAGCCAAGCAGACGATGGTCGTGGAGATCGGGAAGAGCGCCGACGGCGGATGGAAGGTCGTCGAGTAGAGGTCCGCTCCTAGCCTCGAGAGCGTGAGCGCGCGCGGAGCCTGGGCATATGGGACGGCAGGTGCGATGGTCGCCTAGCCAACCGGCGGGTATTGCATCGCGCCGGTACGCGCCGGTACGGCTGCGGACACACGATTGTTTTGAAAGCACGATATGCCGGCGAGACCCAATACGTCCCTCGCATCGGAGTCACATGGGGCGAACCCGGGTGACGCCGGTTCAGACACGACGCGCGCGACCGCAGCGGCGCGCAAGACGCCGCGCTACTACCGGCCGGAGCTGGACGCGCTTCGCTTCTTCGCGTTCCTGTGCGTGTTCATCACGCATCGCAACGATCTGGCACCGATCGATCCCGTCGCGCATCCCTGGTATCATGCCGTAACGATGAGCGGCGTGTTCGGGCTGCCGGTCTTTTTCCTGTTGAGCGCGTTCCTTATCACTGAGTTGCTGCAACGCGAGATAGCGGCGACCGGTCGGGTCGATACGCGCGCTTTCTACATCCGCCGCATCCTGCGAATCTGGCCGCTCTACTTTCTGGTGTTCTTTGGGATGGCCGCATTGAACCGGTTTGTGCCTGGAGCCGGCGCGGATTCGGCGGCAGAGATTTTCTCGTTCGTCGCATTCGCCGGCAACTGGTTCATCACCTTCAATGGCTGGACGATCGAATACCCGGTCATACCGCTGTGGAGCCTGTCGGTAGAAGAACAATTCTACATCGCCATCCCATTCCTCGCCGTATTGAGCCGGCGCAATCTGGTCGCCGTGAACATCGCGGTGCTGGTCGTCGCTTATGCGGTGATCGCCTATTACGCCGCTCGGTTCACCCCTTCACAACCGTTCAGCGGGCAGTGGACGAACAGCTTCGTGCAGTTTCAATTCTTCGCCGGCGGCATACTGCTGTCGCTTGGCTTGCGCGGGCGGCAGCCGGACTGGCCGTTGATCGTGCGGATCGCGCTGTTTGCGGTGGCCGTGGGCATGTGGCTGGTCGCGTTCTCGGTGTTCGGGGTCACCTCCTACGATGCCCAATCGAGCGTAGGGGAACAGTTGGCGGGATGGCTGCTGGTATTGGGAGGGGCGATCCTCATGCTGGTCAGCGTGCTGGGCATGCCGACGCGCTATGTTCCAAAAGCGCTCGTGTATCTCGGGCGCATTTCTTACGGCATGTACCTTATCCACATCATCTTCTTTTGGATCGTGTTCGCGAAGGCCCGGCCGTGGATGACCGAGGTCACGACCCGCGCCGGTGTCCCCGGATGGCGAGACAATATCGGCATGGCACTCGCTTTTGCCGCGACGGTGATCGTCGCCTCGCTGCTGTACCGCTATTTCGAGATGCCCTTCCTCAGGCTCAAGCGGCGCTTCACCTCCGTCCCGTCGCGAGATTGATATGGCCTAGCCTGCCGGAACGCCTTCGCGATCGCGGTTCCCGAAACTGTCTGCCGGAGGTCAACAAACGGGAATGTAGCGCGTGGTTGACCGGCCGGTTTCGGCATCCCGTGTCGTTCGGGTAGATGTTTGTCATTGGGCGCCGGCAGTCCGACAACGGCCACGCCAGACCGTCCGCCGGGCACCCTCTCGAAGCCGTCAGTAGCTCTTTGCCCGCCCCGCGAAACGCGGTAGCACCGCCGCATGATCCCGACCCTCATCGCGCTCGCCGCCGCGCCGCTCGCCGTCTCGGCGGACGCGCCTGCCCCGATCCTCACCACGCCCGAGGCGAAGGATACGCTTTCCTTTGCCGAGCCTGAAAAGGCGCGGGTGACTCATGTCGATCTCGATCTCACCGCCGATTTCAGCGCGCAGCGGCTGAGCGGGACGGCGACGCTCGATATTCTCGCCAAGCCGGGTGTCGGCACGATCGTGCTCGATGACGACGGGCTCGTCATCGCGCGGATCACCGACGCCAAGGGGCGTGCGCTGAAATACACCGTCGGCGCGATCGTGCCGGACAAGGGCGCGCCGCTGACCGTCGCGATCGGTGCGGCGCGGCGGATCGTCGTCACCTATACGTCCGCGCCCAAGGCGAGCGCGTTGCAATGGCTGCCGCCGTCGCTCACCGCCGGCAAGACCAAGCCGTTCCTGTTCAGCCAGGGCGAGCCGACCAACAACCGGAGCTGGATTCCGACTCAGGACAGCCCCGGCATCCGGCAGAGCTGGTCGGCGCACCTCACCGTCCCCGCCGACATGATGGCGGTGATGAGCGCGAACCGGCTGACGCCACAGGGCGCGGCGGCGGGCAAGGGGCTCAAGCGCTTCGCGTTCGACATGCCGCACGCGGTGCCGCCGTATCTGATCGCGTTCGCGGTCGGCGATCTCGCGTTCAAGCCGCTTGGGGCCACCACCGGAATCTATGCCGAGCCGGCGACGCTCGCGCGCGCCGCCGCCGAACTCGACGATACCGAGAAGATGGTGGCCGCCGCGAGCGCGCTGTACGGGCCGTATCGCTGGGGCCGCTATGACATCCTGATGCTGCCGCCAAGCTTCCCTTATGGCGGGATGGAGAACCCCACCCTCACCTTCGCGACGCCGACGATCCTGACCGGCGACAAATCCAACGTCGATGTGATCGCGCACGAACTCGCGCATAGCTGGTCGGGCAATCTCGTCACCAACGCGACCTGGTCCGATGCGTGGCTCAACGAGGGCTTCACCACCTATTTCGAGAA
The DNA here is from genome assembly GCF_001717955.1 of Sphingomonas panacis. NCBI lineage: Bacteria > Pseudomonadati > Pseudomonadota > Alphaproteobacteria > Sphingomonadales > Sphingomonadaceae > Sphingomonas > Sphingomonas panacis. The sequence goes on along the minus strand of NZ_CP014168.1, from coordinate 1,835,405 downwards.
CCGCATCGACGAGGCGGTCTATGGCAAGGAGCGCGCGGCGACCTTGGCGGACCTGAGCTGGGACAATCTCCAGCGCGACCTGAAGGCGGCAGGGCCGGACTCGCCCGCGACGCGGCTGCATGGCGATCCGGGCGGCACCTATGGCGAGCTCGATTACAACAAGGGCGCGACCTTCCTGCGCACGATCGAGTACCGCGTCGGGCGGGCGCGCTGGGATGCGTATCTGCGCAGCTATTTCGATCGCCACGCCTTCCAGCCGCAGACCACCGCCGGCTTCCTCGCCGATCTGCGCGCCAATCTGATCAAGGGCGATGCCGCGCTGGAGAAGGATCTCGAGCTCGATCGCTGGGCGTATCAACCCGGCCTGCCCGACAATGCGGTGCATGTCCGCTCCGCCACGCTGGCGGCGATCGACACCAAGCTCGCCGCGTTCAACGCCGGCGCGGCGGCGGCCTCGATCGATACCGCTAAGTGGAGCACGCAGGAATGGCTGCGTTTCCTGAACGGCCTGCCCCGCCAGCAGAGCGCGGCGCGGCTGGCGGAACTCGATTCGGCCTGGGGACTCTCCAAATCGCCGAGCGCCTATATCGGCTTCGCATGGTTCAGCCTCGCCATCGCCAACCATTATGATCCGGTGGTGGCGCCGCTCGACCATTATCTCCACACGATCGGGCGCGGGCTGTTCGTCTATCCGCTGTATCGCGGGCTGATGGCGCAAGGCGCGTGGGGGCAGCCGATCGCGCGCCGCATCTACGCGACCGCGCGCGCGACCTATCACCCGACGGTGGCGGCGACGCTCGACGGGATGGTCAAATAGGTGGCGAAGCTCCCGTCACGGCTGCGGCGGCTCGACGAGATCCTCTACGATCTGCCGGTGGACGAGCCGATGCTGCTGCCCGAGCTGGACGGCTATCTCGCCGGCATCGCCACGTCGCCCGAGCCGATCGCGTCGGCGGAATGGCTGCCGCTGCTCTGGGGCGGCCTGTATGGCGAGGCGGCGCCGTTCGAAGACCCGATCGACCGGAGTCTGTTCGCCGACATGGTGATCGCACGCCACGGCGAAATCGTGCGCGACCTCGGGCGGGGCAAGCTCGTGCCGATCTTCGACGTGGACGATCGCAACGGCGAGGTGTTGTGGGAAATCTGGATCGCGGGCTTCGCGGAAGCGATGGCGCTGCGCGAGGACGCCTGGCGCGCGATCGCCACCGGCGCGGACGCGGAAGCCGCCGCAGCGGTGATCTATCTGCTGGCGCTGACGGATATCGCGCACAACCAATCGTCGCTGACCAGCATGGAGATCAACGACATCAGCGACGCGGCGCCGATCGCTATCCCCGAGCAGGTGGTGCGGCTTTATGCGGTGCGCGGTGGCGCGGGTGGCGCGCTGCCGGAGGTGGGCACGCCCGCTGCGAAGGTCGGCCGTAACGACCCCTGCCCGTGTGGATCGGGGAAAAAGTTCAAGAAATGTTGCGGCGGATCGTGAGGTCGCTCTCACCCCGTTCGTGCTGAGCCTGTCGAAGCACGTGCCGCAGGCGTGGCGCGTGTGACACGCACTTCGACAAGCTCAGTGCGAACGGGGGGGAGCATCCTTTGGCGATAGCCTGAAGTGCCCGACGGCGCGAGACGCTGCCGGCATCCGGTCGGGTAAAGTCATCGCGCCGCGACGCCGCTGCGGACCATCCGATCCGCCGGCGTCGCGGCGCGCTGTGCCGTCAGTCCTTCTTCGCGGTGAGATGCGCGCTGAGGTGCTTGTTCATCTCGAACATGCTGACCGATTTCTTGCCGAAGATCTTCTGCAGCTTGTCGTCGCCGTTGATCTGGCGACGGTCCTTGGCGTCCTGCAGATCGTGCTTCTTGATATAGTCCCAGACCTTCTTGACGACCTCGCTGCGTGGCAGGTCCGCCTTGCCGACGATCTCGGCCAGGTCCGCCGAAGGCGTGACCGGTGCGGTGATGCCGCCGCGCGCGGCGCCGGCTGGCTTAGCGGCCGCCTTGGTCTTCTTCTCCGCGGCTGCCGTCTCGCCCTTGCCGCTCTTTTCTGCCGTTCGTGCCATCATGCTCTCCGTGCTTGCCTGTTCGAGCGGAATGCTCCCTGCCAGGCATATACGTTGCTCGTCCGCCTTCGTTGCCTGCACGCCGCCTTATGACGCGGTTGCGCCCCGTTTATGCGACGGAAACGCCCTTCGCCCTGGAAGATGCGCGGGAAACGCCCTCGAACGGCGCCGCCATCATCCGCGCGGCGGCGCAAAAGGGCAAGTGGGCTGATCGCACCGCGCCGACACGGGCTTCAGCCGAAGACGATTCCGTCCATCAGCTTGCGCGCGGTGCGCAGCAACGCGGCGGTGGCGACGGCGCCGTGGTCGTCGAGCGCGAGCACGCAGCTCATCTCGCCGGTGGGATGCTCGACCGACAGCGTCTTGCGCGTACCCTCGGGGATCACCGCGACTTCGGCGGCGGGCGAGCCGGCGACGAGGCACGCGGTCGCCACGCTGACCGCGCCGAGCACGCCGATCGTCGCGTGCGCGCGGTGCGGGATGAAGCTGCGCACCGTCACCGCGCCGCCGTGTGCGGGGGCGGCGACGAGCATCATCTTCGGCACCGACTTTTCGGTGACGTCGCCGAGGTTCATCAGCGGGCCGGCCTTGAGGCGGATCGCCTCGATCTTCGCCTTGAGATCGGTCGCGGCGTCGAGCGTGTCGCGATCCTCATAGCCGGTCGCGCCGACGTCGACGGCCTTGAACACCACGCAGGGCATGCCGTTGTCGATCAGCGTGCAGGCGATTCCGTCGATCATGTCGACCGCATTGCCGGTGGGAAGCAGCGCGCCGCACGACGAGCCGGCGGTGTCGCGGAATTCGAGCGGGATCGGCGCGGCGCTGCCGGGGACGCCGTCGATGCGGGCGTCGCCGGCATAGGTCGGCACGCCGCCGGGGGTCTGGACGCTGGCGACGGCGATCTGGCCGGTGTTGACCATGAAGATCGCGACTCGCGTCTCGTCGCCGGTTGCGGGGACGAGACCGCGTTCGATCGCGAACGGGCCGACCGCCGCGAGCATGTTGCCGCAATTCTGCGCGTCGGTGACGATCGCCTGGTCCACGAACACTTGCAGAAACAGATACTCGACATCGACGCCGTCGCGCGCCGATTTGGAAACGACCGCGACCTTGGAGGTGAGCGGATCGGCGCCGCCCATGCCGTCGATCTGGCGCGGATCGGGCGATCCCATCACGCGCAGCAGGAAGGCGTCGCGGGTAGCGGTGTCTTGCGGGAGATCGTCGGCGAGGAACACCGCGCCTTTCGACGTGCCGCCGCGCATCCACATGCAGGGTGCGGAGGTCACAATCCCTCTCCCAGCGGGAGAGGGAGGGAGGCGCGTAGCGCCGGAAGGGTGAGGGTGACGAGACACGTGCCGCCCTCACCCTTCCCGCCGCTTACGCGGCGGGCCCAGTTTCGGGTGAACAGCGCCCCGCGCTGTTCAGTCCATGCCGGGGGCATGGACGACCCGAAACTCCTCTCCCGCTGGGAGAGGGAGATTGGCGTCTTACTCATATTTCAGCCCCATCGCTTCGAGCTTGCCGCGCATGTCGTAAATGTCGAGGCCGAGTTCGCCGGCGGCGAGGCGCTGGCGCTTGGCTTCCTCGGCGGCTTCGCGGGCTTGCGCCTTTTTCAGCACGTCGGCCGCGTCGGCGCGCTTGACGACGCAGACGCCGTCATCGTCGGCGACGATCACGTCGCCGGCTTCGATCGCGGCGTTCGCGCACACGATCGGCACGTTGACCGAGCCGAGCACCGCCTTGACGGTGCCTTGCGCGAACACCGCTTTGGACCAGACCGGGAAGTTCATCTGCGTGAGGTCGCGCACGTCGCGCACGCCGGCATCGATGACGAGGCCGCGACAGCCGCGCGCCATCGCCGAGGTGGCGAGGAGATCGCCGAAATAGCCATCTTCGCAAGGCGACGTGGGCGCGAGCACGAGGATGTCGCCAGCCCGCAATTGCTCGATCGCGACGTGGACCATCCAATTGTCGCCGGGCGGGGCCGAGATGGTGACGGCGGAGCCGGCGATGCGCGCGCCGGGGTAGATCGGGCGCATGTGGCTGGCGAGCAGGCCGATGCGGCCCTGCGCCTCGTGGACGGTGGCGACGCCCGCCGACGCGAGGCCGTCGATCACCGACGGATCGGCGCGTTCGATGTTGGTGACGACCCTGGCCATGTTCGTGTCTCCTTTATCGTCCGCCCTGAACCATCGCCGCGCGATCACAATTCCGAATTGCAAAGTGGCGATAAGTTTTCTCTATTCGTGGGCATGGCGCTCGACCCCTTCGATCTCAACCTGCGGCATCTGCGCGCGGTCGGCGCGATCGTGCAGCGGGGCAGCATGAGCGCGGCGGCGAACGCGGTCAGCCTGTCGCAGCCGGCGCTGACGCAGGGCATCGCCAAACTGGAAGCGCAGCTCGGCGTAGCCTTGTTCGCGCGGCGGCCGGGCGGGATGGACGCGACCGAGGCGGGCCGCGCGCTGGCCGAACGCGTCGCCACCGCATTCGCGCATCTGGCCGGTGGGGTGCGCGGCGGGCGGCGCTTCGCCAGCCCCGAATGGCTGATGACCGCGACACAGATGCGCGCGTTCCTGAGCCTCGCCGATGCCGGCAGCTTCGTCGGCGCGGGGACCGCGACCGGGCTGTCGCAGCCGGCGATCCACCGCGCGGTGCGCGATCTCGAGCAGGTATGCGGGGTCGCGCTGGTCGACCGGCGCGGACGCGGCATCGCGCTCAGCCCGGCGGGGCTACGGCTGGCGCGCGGCATCCGGCTGGCGCGCGCCGAGATCGCGGGCGGCATCGCCGAGATCACCGATCAGGAGGGCGGCAGCGTCGTGATCGGCGCGATGCCGCTGTCGCGCGCGATGCTGGTGCCGCGCGCGATCGCGCAGACGGTGGCGGCGGCGCCGCACGTCGCGATCCATGTCATCGAGGGATCGTGGCGCGAACTCGCCGAGGCGCTGCGCGACGGCGCGATCGACCTGATGATCGGCGCGCTGCGGCCCGAGCCGGGGCCGCCCGACATGGTGCAGATGCCGCTGCTGACCGACCGGCTGGTGATCGTCGGGCGCGCCGGCCATCCGCTCGCCGGGGTGGCGGCGCCGACGCCCGAGCAGCTCGCCGGTTTTCCCTGGGTGGTGAGCCATGCCGGCGCGCCGCTGCGCGCGCTGTGGGAGCGGATGTTCGGCGATGGGCCGCTGCCGCGCGCGCCGGTGCAGTGCGGATCGGTGATGGTGATCCGGGGGATCCTGGTCGAAAGCGATTTCCTGACCTTGCTGTCGCCGCAGCAGGTCGCGCTTGAGGTGGAGAGCGGCGTGCTGGCCGCGATCGGCCCGGAACCCGAGGTGAGCGGGCGGGTGATCGGCGTGACGACACGGCGCGATTGGCGGCCGACGCGCGCGCAGGCGCGGTTTCTGGAGGCTTTGGCTGGGGTGGCGCAACAATAGGCCGTCCGCGGGAGCACACGATGATGATGCGATACTTCTGAAGTCAGGATTTCGAATAGCCGGGCGCGCATTCCGATTGGGCGCTTCGCAGCGCACGCGGCAAGCCGGGGTCATGGAGCGGACGATAGCCCTGATCGGATTCGGCGAGGCGGCGATGGCGTTCGCGCCCGGCCTGTCGGCATCGCTGCGGGCATATGACATCAAGACCGACCACGCCGATCTCGCCGCTGCTAGACGTGACCAATATAACTCGCTGGGCGTAACCGGCTGCGACACCGCTGCGCAGGCGTTTGATGGCGCCGAGGCGGTGTTGTCGCTCGTCACCGCCGATCAGGCGTTGTGCGCGGCCGAGAGCGCCGAAATCGCGCCCGGCACGCTCTGGTTCGACATGAACAGCGTCGCGCCCGACACCAAGCGCGCCGCCGCCGCCGCGATTCATGCCAGGGGTGGCCGCTATGTCGATGTCGCGGTGATGTCGCCAGTGCTGCCGGCGCGGACCGGCGTGCCGCTGCTCGTCTCCGGCCCGCACGCCGAGGCGGGCGCGGCGGTGCTGCGCGCGCTCGGCTTCGGGAACGTGCGCGTCGTGCCCGGTGCGGTCGGGCGGGCGTCGTCGATCAAGATGATCCGGTCGGTGATGGTCAAGGGACTCGAGGCGCTCACCGCCGAATGCGTGCTCGCCGCGAGCCAGGCCGGGGTGCTCGACGACGTGCTCGCCTCGCTCGACGCCAGCGAAAAACCGAAACCGTGGGCCGAGCGCGCCGATTACAATCTCGACCGGATGCTCGCGCACGGGCTTCGCCGCGCCGCCGAGATGGAGGAGGTCGTCAAAACGCTCGACTCGCTCGGCACCGGCTCCGCGATGACCACCGGCACGGTCGTCCGCCAGCGTGCGATCGGCGCGCTCGGTGCCACCCCGCCCGACGGCCTCGCCGCCAAACTCGATCTGCTCACCCGAAAGGCTGACGCCGCATGATTATCGATTGCCACGGCCATTACACCACCGCGCCGGCCGCGCATAACGACTGGCGCGAGGCGCAGAAGGCGGCGTTCAAGGCGGGCGAGGCCACGCCCCCCTACCCCGTGATCTCCGATGACGAGATCCGCGAGACGCTGGAGACCAACCAGCTTCGCCTGCTGCGGGAGCGCGGCGCGGATATGACGATCTTCTCCCCGCGCGCCTCGGCGATGGCGCCGCATGTCGGCGACGAGAGCGTCGCGACGGCGTGGGCGCGCGCCAACAACGATCTCATCAAGCGCTGCGCCGATCTGTATCCCGACATCTTCGCGCCGGTGTGCATGCTGCCGCAGAACCCCAAGGCCGATATGGCCGGGTCGATCGCGGAACTCGAACGCTGTGTCGGCATGGGGTTCATCGGCTGCAACCTCAACCCCGATCCGGGCGGCGGGCATTTCACGTCGCCGCCGCTGACCGACCGCTTCTGGTATCCGTTCTACGAGACAATGGTCGAGCTCGACGTGCCGGCGATGATCCACGTCTCGGGAAGCTGCAATCCGGGGCTGCACGCGACCGGCGCCTATTACATCGCCGCCGATACGATCGCGTTCATGCAATTGATCGAGGGCGATCTGTTCGCCGATTTCCCGACTTTGCGGTTCATCATCCCGCATGGCGGCGGGGCAGTGCCGTACCATTGGGGGCGCTATCGTGGCCTCGCCGACATGCTCAAGCAGCCGAGCCTCGACACGCATCTGATGAACAACGTGTATTTCGATACCTGTGTGTATCACCAGCCGGGGGTGAACCTGCTCGCCGAGGTGATCGACACCGAGAACATCCTGTTCGGCAGCGAGATGGTCGGCGCGGTGCGCGGGATCGACCCGACCACGGGGCAGTATTTCGACGATACCAAACGCTATGTCGATGCGCTGCCGATCTCGGACGACCAGCGCCACGCGATCTACGAGGGCAATGCGCGGCGGGTGTTTCCGCGGCTGGACGCCATGCTGAAGGCGCGCGGGCTGTGATGGGCTGTCTCTCCTCCCCCGTTCGTGCCGAGCGCAGTCGAGGCACGTGCCCCACACGCCACCGCCTGCGGCATGTCCCTCGACTTCGCTCGGGACGAACGGAGGCGGGGGTGCGCGCACTGGCTAGGTCCGTCATCTCGACCGCCATAATCGTCACCCCAGCGGAAGCTGGGGTCTTTCGCGGCTTGCGCGCGGCCAGCCCCACGGAGATCCCAGCTTCCGCTGGGATGACGAACGTGGCGGGCGTGACGATAATGGCGGCAGGAGTCACCCGATGACCGCCTTCACGATGGACGCCAACTGGCTGTGCTTCGATCCGGCGCCGACAAAGCCGGTCTTCACGCCGCCGCCCGGTTCCGTAGATGCGCATTGCCATGTGTTCGGCCCCGGCGACGTGTTCCCGTTCGCGCCCGAGCGCAAATATACGCCGTGCGACGCGGGGCGCGAGACACTCTACGAACTGCGCGATTTCCTCGGCTTTTCGCGCAACGTCGTCGTGCAGGCGACCTGCCACGGCAAGGACAATCGCGCGATGGTCGATGCGCTCGTCCACGCCGGCGGCCGCGCGCGCGGGGTTGCCGATGTGGCGGCGGATATCGGCCGCGATGACCTCGCGGCGATGCATGACGCGGGCGTGCGCGGGGTGCGGTTCAACTATGTGAAGCGGTTGGTCGATCCCAAGCCCGATGCCTATTATCGCGGCATCATCGACAGAATCGCCGAGTTCGGCTGGCATATCGTGATCTATTTCGAGGCGGCCGATCTCGCCGAGAAGTGGGATTTCTTCACGTCGCTGCCGACGACCGTCGTGGTCGATCACATGGGCCGCCCCGACGTGACCAAAAGCGCGGACGGCCCGGAGTTCGCGCGCTTCCTGAAGTTCATGGAAGGCGACAATATCTGGTGCAAGACCACCTGCCCCGAGCGTCTGTCGAAGTCCGGCCCGCCGACCTATGACGATTTCGTGCCGTTCGCGCGAAAGGTGGTAGAGAGCTTCCCCGACCGCGTGATCTGGGGCACCGACTGGCCGCATCCCAATCTCAACATGGTCGGCCACATGCCTGACGACGGCACGCTGGTCGACATGATCCCGCGCATCGCGCCGACCGAGGAGCTTCAGCGCAAGCTGCTCGTCGACAATCCGATGCGGCTGTACTGGCCCGAGGAGATCGCATGACCCGCGTCACCGACATCCACGCGTATCTCGCCGAGTTCGACGATATTCCCGGCACACGCGTGTTCACCGCCAAGCGTGCGCGGGCCGGCTATCATCTCAACCAGTTCGCGATGAGCCTGATGAAGGCGGAGAATCGCGAGCGCTGGAAGGCCGACGAGCGCGCCTATCTCGACGGCTGGGCGATGACCGAGGAGCAGAAGCAGGCGGTGCTCGACCGGGACTACAACGGGCTGCTCGATCTCGGCGGCAACATCTATTTCCTCGCCAAGCTGTTCTCGACCGATGGCCTCAGCTTCCTGCAGGCGGTTTCGACGATGAGCGGCATGAGCCTCGATGAGTATGCGGCGATGATGATCGCCGGCGGCCGCTCGGCCGAAGGGCAACGCTCGATCAAGGAGGGCCGCTGACATGGCACGGATCACCGCCGGGGTCGCCTCGTCGCACATCCCCGCGCTCGGCGTGGCGAGCGATTTCGACAAGACCGCCGAACCCTATTGGGCGCCCGCCTTCGCCGGCTACGAATGGACCAAACACTGGGAGGCCGAGCAGAAGCCCGACGTGGTGATCCTGGTCTATAACGACCATGCCTCGGCATTCGACATGAAGATCATCCCGACCTTCGCGATCGGCTGCGCGGAAAGCTACCGACCCGCCGATGAAGGCTGGGGGCCGCGCAAGGTGCCGGTGGTCGAGGGGCATCCCGATCTCGCCTGGCACATCGCGCAGAGCCTGATCCTCGACGAATTCGACATGACCATCATCAACGAGATGGACGTCGATCATGGCCTCACCGTGCCGCTGTCGATGATGTTCGGCAAGCCCGAGGCGTGGCCGTGCAAGGTGATCCCGCTCGCGGTGAACGTGGTGACGTATCCGCCGCCCTCGGGCAACCGCTGCTGGGCGCTGGGCGAGGCGATCGCGCGCGCGGTGGCGAGTTACGACGAGGATCTCAACGTGCAGGTGTGGGGCACCGGCGGGATGAGCCACCAGTTGCAGGGGCCGCGCGCGGGACTCATCAACGCGGCGTGGGACAATGACTTTCTCGACGGTCTGGTCGGCGACAGCGACCGGCTGCGGTACATTCCGCACATCGAATATCTGCGCGAGACCGGCAGCGAGGGCATCGAGATGGTGATGTGGCTCATCATGCGCGGTGCGCTTGGGCCGGCGACGCGGGTGTTGCACCGGCATTATCATGTGCCGGCGAGCAATACGGCGGTCGGGCATATCGTGCTGGAGCCGGTGTAAGAGCGCTTCGCCCAGCCCCACACCTACCCACCCCCAGCCCCTCCCTTCCAGGGAGGGGGAAGAAGGAAGATACTATGAGAATCGCCCTCGCTGGCGCCGGCGCTTTTGGTGAAAAGCATCTCGACGGCCTCAAGCAGATCGACGGTGTCGAGATCGTCTCGATCATCAGCCGTACCGCCGAACAGGCCGAAGCGGTCGCCGCCAAATATGGTGCCAAGCATAGCTCGACCGAGCTCGCCGATGCGCTCGCGCGTGACGATGTCGATGCGGTGATCCTGTGCACGCCGACGCAGATGCACGCCGCCCAGGCGATCGCGTGCATGGAGGCGGGCAAGCACGTCCAGGTCGAGATCCCGCTCGCCGACAGCCTTGCCGATGCCGAGGCGGTGCTCGCCAAACAGCAGGAAACCGGGCTCACCTGCATGGTCGGGCATACGCGGCGGTTCAACCCGAGCCATCAGTTCGTCCACAACCGCATCGTCGCGGGCGAGTTCGCTATCCAGCAGATGGACGTGCAGACCTATTTCTTCCGCCGCAAGAACATGAACGCCAAGGGCCAGCCACGGAGCTGGACGGACCATCTGCTATGGCATCACGCCGCGCACACGGTCGATCTGTTCGCCTATCAGGCCGGGCCGATCGTCAAGGCCAACGCCATCGAAGGGCCGATCCACCCCGAACTCGGCATCGCGATGGACATGTCGATCCAGTTGAAGGCCGAGAGCGGCGCGATCTGCACGCTGTCGCTGTCGTTCAACAATGACGGGCCGCTCGGCACGTTTTTCCGCTACATCGGCGACACCGCGACCTATATCGCGCGCTACGACGATCTGGTGAACGGCAAGGAAGAGCCGATCGACGTGTCCAAGGTCGATGTGTCGATGAACGGCATCGAATTGCAGGACCGCGAGTTCATCGCCGCGATCCGCGAGGGACGCGAGCCGAATTCGTCGGTCGCGCAGGTGCTGCCGTGCTACCGCGTGCTCGGCGCGTTGGAAGAGCAACTGAAGTAAGGAGACAGGCGTGGCTTTGGAAACCCGGACGCTTGGGGATCGCCCAGTATCGGCGATTGCCCTCGGGTGCATGAATCTCAGCCACGCCTATGACGTGACGCCGCCTGAGGCGGAGGCGGTCGCTCTGCTCAACCGCGCGCTCGATCTCGGCGTGACGATGCTCGATACCGCCGCTTTGTACGGCGGCGGCGAGAACGAAAAGCTGCTCGGCCGCGCGGTGATGCACCGGCGGGCCGAGTTCACCCTCGCCAGCAAGTGCGTGCTCGACATGATCGATGGCAAGCGCTCGCTCAACGGCAGCCCGGCGGCGATCGCCGCGTCGATCGACCGATCGCTGGCGCGGCTCGGCACCGACCATATCGACCTGATGTACCTCCACCGGCTCGACAAGGCGGTGCCGATCGAGGACTCGGTCGGCGCGCTCGTGCGCGCGATCGAGGCGGGCAAGATCGGCATGGTCGGGCTGTCGGAAATGTCGGCCGAAACGATCCGCCGCGCGCATGCGGTGCATCCTGTCACGGCGGTGCAGAGCGAATATTCGCCGATGGTCCGCAATCCCGAAGTCGCGGTGCTGGAGACGTGCCGCGCGCTCGGCATCGCTTTCGTCGCCTTCTCGCCGGTCGCGCGCGGGATGCTGGCCGGCGCGATCCGCGATGACGCCTACACGCCCGGCGACATCCGCGCGACCATGCCGCGCTTCATCGCGCCGCAGCTCGCGCACAACCTCGATCTGGTCGCCGCGTTCGATGCGGCGGCGGCGGATGCCGGCGCGACACCCGCGCAACTCGCGCTCGCCTGGGTGCTGTCGCGCGGCGACCACGTCATCGCGCTGCCGGGCACGCGCAGCATCGCGCATCTGGAGGAGGATCTCGCCACGCTCGCCACGCCAATCCCGGCGGCGACGCTGGCCGCAGTCGATGCGATGTTCGCGATTCAGGATATCGCGGGGCCGCGCTACACGGCGGCGATGCAGGCGATGATCGAGACCGAACTGCTGCCGGGTGAAGTGCTGGCGTAGCCGGCGTCAGCCGATCTTCCCCTCCCTGGAAGGGAGGGGTTGGGGGTGGGTCGGCCCACGAGGAACCATTTCGCCCGCCCCAAACCTACCCACCCCCAGCCCCTCCCTTCCAGGGAGGGGAGCAAGGTTGCCCTACAGCGGCAACCCCACGTAATTCTCCGCGATCGTGGTCTGCGCCGCGACCGACGAGGCGATGTAATCCAGGTCGGCGAGTTGCATGCGGCGGTCGAAGGCGTCGCGGCCGGGGAAGCGGTGCATCAGGTTGGTGAGCTGCCACGAGAAGCGCTCGGACTTCCAGACGCGGGCGAGCGCCTTGTCGGAATAGCCGGCGATGCCGGCACCGTCGTTCGCCTTGAACCAGCGGATCAGCGCGTCCGAAAGATACGCCACGTCGGAAGCGGCGAGGTTCAGCCCCTTTGCGCCGGTCGGGGGAACGATGTGCGCGCTGTCGCCGGCGAGGAACAGGCTGCCGTGGCGCATCGGTTCGAACACGAACGAGCGCAGCGGCGCGATCGACTTTTCGAGCGCGGGGCCGCGCGTCATGTGCGCGGCGGCGTCGGGGCCGAGCCGGACGGCGAGTTCGTCCCACAGCCGGTCGTCGGGCCAGTCCTCGAGCTTCTCGTCGAGCGGCACCTGGATGTAATAGCGGCTGCGCGTCGCCGAGCGCATCGAAGCGAGCGCGAAGCCGTTGGCGTGGTTGGCGTAGATCAGTTCGTGATTGCACGGCGGCACATCGGCGAGGATGCCGAGCCAGCCGAACGGATAGACCTTCTCGAAGCTTTGCGCGACCGAGGCCGGCATCGCCTTGCGCGAGGGGCCGTGATAGCCGTCGCAGCCGCAGATGAAGCGCGCGTCGATGCGGTGCTGCGCGCCGTCCTTCTCATAGGTCAGGTACGGCGCGTCGCTCTCGATGTCGTGGAGCGCGACGTCGCTGGCCTCGTAGATCACCTCCAGCCCGCGCGCGTCGGCGGCGTCCATCAGGTCGCGAGTCACCTCGGTCTGGCCATAGACCATCACCTGCCGGCCGGTGAGCGCACCGACATCGATTCGGATCAGCCGTTCGCCATCGGCGAGGTTGAAGCCGTCGTGCGGCAGCCCTTCCGCGTGCATCCGCGCGCCGAGGCCGAGCCGGTCAAGCAGATCGGTGAGTGTCGTTTCGAGCACGCCGGCGCGGATTCGGCCGAGCACATAATCGGCGGAAGACCGTTCGACGACGACCACCTCGAGCCCTTCGGCGCGGAGCAGATGCCCGAGCAACAGCCCCGCCGGCCCGGCACCCACGATCGCCACCTGTGTCTTCACGCACGCTCTCCTGTTTTGATTTGCGGCGAGGATGCCCGTGGCGGCGGTGGTTGGACATGGCCGCTGCGACCGGATATCTGGACGATCCAACCGGAGGACATACCGCCATGCGCGCGCCCGCCAGCGCCGTCCCGAGCTTCTATCTCTATGGCGAGCCGCAGCGTGCCGTGCGCGAAGGGTTCGTCCATGTCGAAAGCCTCGATGACCGCTCGCGGCCGAGCGAATGGACGATTCAGCCGCATCTCCACCGCGATCTCAACCATGCCATCCTGATCGGCGAAGGCGGCGGGACGATGCACGCCGAAGGCGTGGCGTGCGCGTTCGAGGCGCCGGCGCTGCTGCTGATCCCGGCGGGGGTGATCCACGGCTTCGCGTGGCACAGCGAGTCGCGCGGCTGGGTCATCACGCTCGCCGACAGCTATGTGACCCAGCTCGCCGAGCGCGACCGCGATCTCGGAAGGCTGTTCGGGCACGCGCAGGCGGTCGCGCTCGACGGAGAGGATCGTGGCGCGATCGAGCGGTCGGTCAGCCAGATGCTGCGCGAACTCGGCTGGATCGGACCGGCGCAGCGCAGCGCGGTCGAGGCGGAAGTGCTTGCAATCCTGGTGCGGGCGCTGCGCCGCGCGCAGGTGGCACGGCTGGAGGGCGATGCGCCGGGGCGGCAGGCGCTGGTGGTGGCGCTTCTGCGCGAGCGGATCGAGGCGCGGTTCCGCGAGCGCGAGAGCGTGACCGCGCAGGCTGCCGCGCTGGGGGTGAGCGAAACCGCGCTCCGGCTGGCGTGCGCGCGGGTCGGCGGGCTGTCGCCGAGCGCGATGCTCGACGAGCGCACGATGCTCGAGGCGCGGCGGCTGCTGCTCTACACCAACATGTCGGTCAACGAGATCGCCTGGTCGGTGGGGTTCGAAGACCCGGCCTATTTCTCGCGCTTCTTCACGCGCCATGCCGGGCAATCCCCGCGCCGGTTTCGTGCGGCGCGCGGTGGGTGACGATCACCGCCGGTCGCCGAGCGCCCAATGGATAGCGAACGCGGTGACGATGCGTCGTCCGAAAAAAATCGGAAAGACGCCGCGCGCGGCGAATGGCATGACGCATCATCATAGCAGGAGCAACCGCATGACCGATCCGCTGCCCGGCGGTGCCATCGCCGAAGAGACGGGCGCCAGCCGTTTCCAGATCCGAATCGACACGGGCGGGACGACGATCCTCGCCGATGAGCCGGTCGCGGCGGGTGGGCTCGGCAGCGGTCCCAATCCTTATGAGCTGCTGTGCTCGGCGCTCGCCGCCTGTACGACGATGACGCTGCGGCTGTACGCGGCGCAGAAGGGCTGGACGGTGGGTACGATCCGCACGCAGGTCGGCCATCGTCGCGAGACCGGCACGACGCCGCCCGATCTGTTCACGCGCCGAATCGCGATCGACGGCGATCTCGACGCGGAGCAGCGCGCGCGACTGATCGAGATCGCCGACCGCTGCCCGGTCCACCGCACGCTGACCGGCGGCGCGCGGGTCGAGACGCAAGCGAGCGTGGAGACGCCGCCGTGCGAGCCGGCAGTGACGCATATGGTCGATATGGAAGCGCTGATTTCGGTCGGCCGCGGGTCGTTCGACTTCACGGAGCACTGACCGCACGTACCGGCCATGTCGAAAATCGCCAATCCTTCGCCGGCGAGGCGATATATGGTATTGCCTTCGTGAATCGTAGGGGCGGTTGTGGGGGGACTTCATGGCGTCGATTGCGTCTGCGCGTGATCCGGTTTCGGCCGAACGCAGGTTCTTTTTCGCGATGGCGATCGCCTTCGCGGTTACGGTCGTGGCGGGATTTTCGCTGAGTTATGCGCGAATGACCGAGCCGCCGACCACATTGCCGCTGCAGATCCATGTGCACGCGATGGTGTTCGTGAGCTGGGTCGGGTTCTATCTGCTCCAGAACGGCCTGATCGCGAACGGATCGGTCGCGATCCACCGGCGGCTCGGCGCGGTCGGCGGGGTGCTGGCGGCGCTGATGGTGGTGCTCGGGCTGGTCGTGACGGTGATGTGCCTTCGTCGCGGCGCGGTGCCGTTCTTCTTCACGCCGGGGGTGTTCCTGCTGCTCGATGCCGTGGGCGTGATCGTGTTCGGTGCGCTCGTCGCGGTGGCGATCCGGCTGCGCAACCGGCCCGACTGGCACAAGCGGCTGATGCTGTGCGCGATGGCGGTGGTGATCTCGCCTGCGCTGGGGCGTATCCTGCCGATGCCGTTGCTCGGCGCGTGGGCGCCGGTGGCGGTCTATGTCGCCTTGATGCTCTATATCGTCGCGGGGATGGTGTATGACGTTCGCGCGCGCGGCTCGATTCATTCGGCCTATTGGTGGGGGGCGGGCGTGCAGACGGCCTTCATCCTGATCGTGATGATCGGCGGGTATAGCGCGCCGGTGATCGCGCTGGCCAACTGGATCGCACGCGCCTGATCGTCGGCGCGGCGCGGGTTACGCCGGTTCGTCGTCGAGTACGAAAGCGACGCTGCGCGCGGGCACCGTCTTCGCCGGATCGGCGAAGATGACCTCCGCCTCGGTGCGGTTGAACAGCACGCTGACGCCGGTGAGCTTCATCGCCACCGCGCCGGCATCCGGTATGTTCCAGTCTTCGTCCTTGAAGGGTTCGCCGTCTGGGCGCAGCCACGCGACGTCGCCGCCGGTGAGCATGGCGGGACCGGACAGATGCGGGCTGCGCGCGCGCAGCCCCGCGAGCGCAGCGGTGAAATCCTCCAGATCGGTGTCGCGGTTCGCCCAGTCGAGCCAGGTGATCGCATTGTCCTGGCAATAAGCGTTGTTGTTGCCGCGCTGGGTGCGGCCGAACTCGTCGCCGGCGGTGAGCATGATCGTGCCGCGCGTGGCGAAGATCGTGGCCAGCAATGCCTTCACGTCGCGGCGGCGCGCGTCGCGGATCGCGGGGTCGTCGCTCGGCCCCTCAACGCCCATGTTCCAGGAGAAATTGGGCTCGTGGCCGTCGCGATTGGCCTCGCCATTGGCTTCGTTGTGCTTGGCGGCATAGGCGACGAGATCGGCGAGCGTGAAGCCGTCGTGCGCGGCGACGAAGCTGACCGAGCGCGTGGCGGCGCCCGTGAACACGTCGGACGATCCGGCGATGCGCGTGACGAAATCGCCGAGCCGGTGCTCGTCGCCACGCCAGAAGCGGCGCACGTCGTCGCGGTAGCGGTCGTTCCATTCGAGCCAGCCCGCCGGGAAATTGCCGAGCTGGTAGCCGCCCGGGCCGAGATCCCACGGCTCGGCGATCATCACGCGGTCGGCGAGGACCGGATCGGCGGCGATGGCGGCGAGCAAGGGCGCGTTTGGATCGAAACCGTCGGGGCCGCGCGCGAGGATCGGCGCGAGATCGAAGCGAAAGCCATCGACGCCCGCATTCACCACGAAATGGCGCAACGTACCGAGGATCAGCCGCTGCATCGGCGCGCGCTCGCACGCGAGCGTATTGCCGCAGCCGGTATCGTTGACGAGCATCCCGTCGGCCATGCGGAAATAGCCGGCGCCGTCGATGCCGCGCAGCGACAGCGTGCCGCCCATCGCGTCGCTTTCGCCGCTATGGTTGAACACCATGTCGAGGATCACGCCGATCCCGGCGGCGTGGAGCTTCGCGACCGCGTCCTGCAACTCGCCGATGCCGCCCGGCGCGATGCGCGGATCGAGCGCCATGAACGGCACGCTGTTATAGCCCCAGCCATTGCGCAGCCACAGCGGCGGCAGGTGCCGTTCGTCGATCCAGGCCGAGATCGGCATCAGTTCGACCGCGGTGACGCCGATCTTCTGGAGGTGCGCGATCACCGCCGGGTGGCCGAGCGCGGCGATGGTGCCGCGCTGCGCCTCGGGCACGTCGGGATGGAGCATCGTGAACGGGCGGACGCCGATTTCGTAGATCAATCCGCCCGGCGTGAAGCGCGGCGGCTCGGGGAACGCCGGCTCGGGCAGCGCGGTGACGATCGCCTTGGGAACGAGCGCGACGGTATCGTACCCGCGCTGGCCGAGCCGCGGATCTTGCACGAACGGCCGGTCGATCGCGAGCGCATAGGGATCGACCAGCAGCTTGGCGGGATCGTACCAATGGCCCGCCGACGGATCATAACGCCCGTTCGCGCGGAAGCCGTAGCGCGCGCCGGGCTCGATCGATTCGAGGAAAATATGGTGCCAGCCGCCCTGCCCGGCCTCGAGCCGCTGCCGCGCGATCTCGCTATCGTCGGCGTCGAACAGCACGACATCGATGGTCTCGGCATGTTCGGACCAGATCGTGAAATGCGTGCCGTCTTCAACGGCGCAGGCACCGGGCGGGAAAGGCGGTTCCATCAGGTGACGACGTCGGGTTCGCTGCGACCGCTGTGGCGGGCGATGCCGGCAATGGCTTCGGCGGCGGTAATCAGCGGCGCGAGCGCTTGCGGAGTGTCCTGCGCGAGATCGCCGTCGGCGGGTTCGTAGCGTTCGAGATAGACGCGCAGCGTCGCGCCCGAGGTGCCGGTGCCCGACAGGCGGAACACCACGCGCGAGCCGCCTTCGAAGCCGATGCGAATGCCCTGCTTGGCGCTGACCGAGCCGTCGACCGGATCGGTATAGGCGAAATCGTCAGCGCTCGCGATGGTGAGGCCGGCAACCGCGCTGCCCGGCAGAGACGCGAGTTTGCCGCGCAGTTCGGCCATCAGTGCGTCGGCGGCGGCGGTGTCGATGCCTTCGTAATCGTGGCGCGCGTAGTAATTGCGGCCATAGGTCGCCCAATGCGCTTCGGCGATCGCGGCGACGCTTTCGCGGCGGACGGCAAGGATGTTGAGCCACAGCAGCACCGCCCACAGCCCGTCCTTCTCGCGGACGTGATCCGAGCCGGTGCCGGCGCTCTCCTCGCCGCAGATCGTCGCCATGCCGGCGTCGAGCAAATTGCCGAAGAATTTCCAGCCGGTCGGGGTCTCGTAGAGCGGGATGCCGAGCTTCTCCGCGACGCGGTCGGCCGCGCCGCTGGTCGGCATCGAGCGAGCGATGCCCTTCAGACCGGCGGCATAGCCGGGTGCGAGATGCGCGTTGGCGGCGAGCATCGCCAGCGAGTCCGACGGCGTGATGAAGATGTGCTTGCCGACGATGAGATTGCGGTCGCCATCGCCATCCGAAGCCGCACCGAAATCGGGCGCGTCGGGGGCCATCAGCGTGTCGTAGAGATCCTTGGCGTGCACGAGATTGGGATCGGGATGGTGCCCGCCGAAATCGGGCAAGGGCACGCCGTTGAACACCGCCGCCTCACCTGCGCCCAGACGCCGCCCGATGATTTCGAGCGCATAGGGGCCGGTGACCGCGCTCATCGCATCGAACACGACGCGGAACCCCGAACCGATCAGGTCGCGGATCGCGCCGAAATCGAACAGGGTTTCCATCAGCGCGGCGTAATCGGCGACCGAATCGATCACCTGAACCGACATGCCTTCGATGAAGCTCTCGCCGATCGTATCGATGTCGATATCGGGCGCGGTGACGGTCTTGTAGGCGTCGATCGCCTGGGTGCGCGCGTAGATCGCGTCCGTGACGCTTTCGGGCGCGGGGCCGCCGTTGCCGATATTGTACTTGATCCCGAAATCCTCGTCCGGCCCGCCGGGATTGTGGCTGGCCGAGAGGATGATGCCGCCGAACGCCTGGTATTTGCGGATGACGTTGCTTGCCGCCGGGGTGGAGAGGATGCCGCCCTGCCCGACCAGCACGCGGCCGAAGCCGTTCGCCGCCGCCATGCGTAGCACGACCTGGATCACCTCGCGGTTGTGGTAGCGCCCGTCGCCGCCGAGCACGAGCGTCTGGCCTTCGAAGCCGTCGAGGCTGTCGAAGATCGCCTGGACGAAATTCTCGATATAGTTCGGCTGCTGGAAGTGCCGGACCTTCTTGCGCAGCCCCGAGGTGCCGGGCTTCTGGTCCTGATAGGCCGTCGTCGGCACGGTCTCGATCATGCTGGCGTCCGTTCTTGGAGGAGCGAATGGTACAGAGCCGCATAGCGCGCCGCGCTCTGTCGCCAAGAGAAATCGGCGCGCATGCCGGCGCGCTGCATCGTCGCCCATGTCTCGCGCTCGCGGTACAGCGCGATCGTGCGGTGGATGCCCGAGTGGAGCGCCTCGCGCGTGCCGGGATCATGCACCACGCCAGTCGCGACCCCGGCGGCGAGCGCGGCCTGATTCGCGTCGATCACGGTATCGCCGAGCCCGCCGGTATGCGCGACGACCGGGATACAGCCGTAGCGCAGCGCATAGAGTTGGGTCAGCCCGCACGGTTCGAACCGCGAGGGAATGAGGAGCGCGTCGGCGCCGGCCTGGACGAGATGCGACAGGCTTTCGTCATAGCCGGTGAGCACGCCGACCTTGCCACGGTGACGCGCGGCGGCATCGAGCATCGCGCCCTCGATGCCGCGGTCGCCCGAGCCGAGCACCGCGAGCCGCCCGCCCATCGCGACCAGATCGTCGATCTCGTCGGCGAGGATATCCATGCCCTTCTGCCATGTCAGCCGGCTCACCACCGCGAACAGCGGGCCATCACCGGGCGCGATGCCGAAGCGCTTCTCGACCGCGCGGCGGTTGCGGCGGCGTTCGGCAAGGCCGCGCGGGCCGTAATGGACGGGGACATGGCGGTCGGTCGCCGAGTCCCATTCGACGGTGTCGATGCCGTTGAGGATGCCGTGCAGCCGCCCGCGCCGCGCGGCGAGCAATCCGTCGAGACCCATGCCGTGCGTCGGCGTGAGGATCTCGTCGGCATAGGCGGGGCTGACCGTGGTGATCGCGTCCGCATAATACAGCCCGGCCTTGAGATAGCCGACCCCGCCATAATATTCGACGCCTTCGGTGGCGAAGGCGCTCCACGGCAGGCCGAGCGCGGGGAAGATATCGGCGTCGAACCGGCCCTGAAAGGCGAGGTTGTGGATCGTCGCCACCGTCGGCAGATCGGGGCGGCGGCCGTGGCGCACATAGGCGAGCGTCAGCGCCGCCTGCCAGTCATGCGCGTGGACGATATCGGGCGCATAGCCCTTGATCGCGCCGCCCGCGACATCGGCCGCGACCGACGACAGCGCCGCGAAACGCTGCCAGTTATCCGACCATTCGCGTCCGCTCGGATCGCCGTAGAGGCTGCCGTCGCGCTGGAAATGCAGCGGCGCATCGAGCACGAGCAGCCGGGTTTCGCCGAGCGTCGCGCGCAGCACGCGCGCCGGGGCGCCGAACAGATCGGCATAGCGCGCCACCGTGCGCGTGGTCGGCAGCGCCGCGAGCACGGCGGGATAGCCCGGCAGGATCGTGGTGACGCGCACGCCGTAGGGCGCGAGCGCCGCCGGAAGCGCGCCGACCACGTCGGCCAGTCCGCCGGTCTTGACCAGCGGGTGCATTTCGGAAGCGACCGCGAGAATGTCCACCATGCGTCAGACGGCCAGTCGATCGATCATCGGCTGGGTGATGAGCACCACGCCCTGTTCGGTACGGTGGAAGCGCTGCGCATCCGCGACCGGGTCTTCGCCGACGATCAGCCCGGCCGGGATCTTGACGTGCGAATCGACCACCACCTTGCACAACTGCGCACCGCGCCCGATCTCGCAATAGGGCATCACCACCGCTTCGGTGATCGACGAATAGCTGTGCGCGCGCACGCCGGTGAAAATCAGACTTTTGTGCAGCGCCGACCCCGAGATGATGCAGCCGCCAGCGACCAGCGACGAGATCGCGCTACCGCGCCGCCCTTCGAAATCATGGACGAACTTGGCCGGCGGGGTGATCTCGGAATAGGTCCACAAAGGCCAGGCGCGATCGTAGATGTCGAGTTCCGGGATGACGTCGGTAAGGTCGATGTTGGCCTCCCAATAGGCATCGATCGTGCCGACATCGCGCCAATACGCCTTCTGCTCCAGCTTGGAACGCACGCAGCTCGCCGCGAACCGATGCGCCACCGCGTTGCCGTGTTCGACGACATAGGGGATGATGTCGCCGCCGAAATCATGTTTCGACTCCGGATTGGCGGCATCGCGGCGCAGCAGATCGGCAAGGAAGCTGGTGCGGAACACGTAGATGCCCATCGAGGCGAGCGCGAGTTCGGGCTGGGCGGGGATGCCGGGCGGGTCGGCGGGCTTTTCGAAGAACGCGATGATGCGATCGGCCTCGTCGACGTGCATCACGCCGAACGCGGTCGCGTCCATGCGCGGCACTTCGAGGCAACCGACCGTCACGTCCGCACCCGAATCGACGTGCTGTTGCAGCATCAATTCATAGTCCATCTTGTAGACGTGATCGCCCGCGAGGATGACCATGAACTCGGGCGCGTAGCTCTCGATCACGTCGAGATTCTGGTACACCGCGTCGGCGGTGCCCGAATACCAGCCATATTCCTCCATCCGCTGGCTGGCGGGGAGGATGTCGAAACTCTCGTTGCGCTCGGGCCGGAAGAAGTTCCAGCCGCGCTGGAGGTGGCGGATCAGCGAATGCGCCTTGTACTGGGTCGCCACGCCGATCCGGCGGATGCCCGAGTTGAGCGCGTTCGACAGCGCGAAATCGATGATCCGCGCCTTGCCGCCGAAATAAACGGCGGGCTTGGCGCGCACGTCGGTCAATTCCCATAACCGGCTGCCGCGACCACCGGCCAGCACATAGGCCATTGCGTCGCGTGCGAGCGGTGCGCCTCTCCGATCGACCATGACTGCTTCTCTCCCGTTAGATGGTATGTTCGAACATCAGCGTGCCGAGCGGCGGGACGGTGATGATCGCCGCGCCATCCTCCGCCGCTTCGACTCCGCCAAGATTGCCAGCCCCGCTGCCGCCGTAGATGTGGGCATCGGTGTTGAGGATCTCGCGCCACCGCCCGCCCGCCGGCAGGGTCAGCCGGTAGCCGGTGAGCCGTTGCGGGGTGAAGTTGGTGACGACGACGACCGGGGCTTCGCCGGGCGCGCGGCGGACCCAGGCGAACACCGAATTGGCGCGATCGTCGGCGACGACCCACGCGAACCCCTCGCCCTCGCAGTCGCGCGCGTGGAGCGCCGGCGTGTCGCGATAGAGGTGGTTGAGATCGCGCACGAGGCTGCGCACGCCGTCATGCGCGGGCGCTTCGAGCAGATCCCAATCGAGCTGGCGGCTCTCGCTCCATTCGCGGCGCTGGGCGAATTCCTGCCCCATGAACAGCAGCTTCTTGCCGGGATAGCCCCACATGAAGCCGTAATAGGCGCGCAGCGTCGCGAATTGCTGCCAGTCATCGCCCGCCATCTTGGTGAGCAGCGTGCCCTTGCCGTGGACGACTTCGTCGTGGCTCAAGGGCAGCACGAAATTCTCGGAGAAGGCATAGACGAGGCCGAACAGGATCTCGTCATGGTGCCAGTGCCGGTACAAGGGATCGCGCGCCAGATAGGCGAGCGTATCGTGCATGAAGCCCATGTTCCATTTGAAGCCGAAGCCGAGGCCGCCGGCATGGACCGGCTTGCTGACGCCGGGCCACGAGGTCGATTCCTCGGCGATCGTCATCATGCCGGGGTGCGCGCCGTACACCGCGATGTTCATGCGCTGGAGGAACTCGACCGCCGCCCAATTCTCGCGCCCGCCCTGTTCGTTGGGCACCCATTCGCCGCTTTTGCGCGAATAATCGAGGTACAGCATCGAGGCGACCGCATCGACGCGCAGCCCGTCGAGGTGGAATTTCTCGGTCCAGTAGAGCGCGCTGTTGACGAGGAACGCCGACACTTCGCTGCGCCCGAAATTGTAGATCGCGGTGTTCCAGTCGGGGTGGAAGCCCTGACGCGGATCGGCATGTTCGTACAGCGCGGTGCCGTCGAAATGTTCGAGGCCGAACGCGTCGGTCGGGAAATGCGCCGGCACCCAGTCCAGGATCACGCCGATGCCGGCGCGGTGGCAGCCGTCGACGAAGCGCGCGAACCCCTCGCCGTCTCCGAAGCGCGAGGTCGGCGCGAACATGCCGGTGGTCTGATAGCCCCAACTCGGATCATAGGGATGCTCGGTGATCGGCATCAGCTCGATATGGGTGAAGCCCATATCGGCGACATAGGGGATGATCTGCGCGCCGAGTTCGTCCCAGCTCAGGAAATTGCCGTGCCAGTCGCGCCGCCACGATCCGGCGTGAACCTCGTAGATCGAGATCGGCTGGCGGCGCGCGTCGGCCTTCGACCAGAAGGCGCGGTGGTCGGCATCGCCCCATTCGTGCGCGAGCGGCGCGGTGGTGATCGACGCGGTGGCGGGGCGGAGTTCGGCGTGGAAGGCGAACGGATCGGCCTTGAGCGGCAGTGGCGTGCCGTCGGCGGCGAGGATCTCGAACTTGTAGGTCTCGCCGGTGCCGATGCCGGGGACGAAGATTTCCCAGATGCCGGTGTCGCGGCGGTGGCGCATGACGTGCCGCCGACCGTCCCACTGGTTGAAAGCGCCGACCACCGACACGCGGCTGGCGTTGGGCGCCCACACCGCGAAGTGGATGCCGTCGCTGCCCTCGTGGTGGAGCGGATGCGCGCCGAGCTTGTCGAACAGCCGCAGATGCGTGCCCTCGGCGATGTAATAATCGTCCATCGGGCCGAGCACCGGGCCATAGGCATAAGGATCATCGACCCACCAGTCGCCGCCGGCATTGCGCGCGTGATAGCGCAGCGGCTGCGGCGCCGTGAGCGCGACCTTGCCCGCGAACAGCCCGTCAGGGCCGGCGGACGCGAGCGCGCCGAGCGACTCGCCGTCGAGCGTGAAGGCCTCGACGCTCTCCGCGCCGGGGATGTAGCAGCGTGCGACGATGGTCTTGCCGTCGCGGTGCACACCGAGCACCGCGAACGGGTCACCATGCGTACCCGCGACGATCGCTTCCGCTTCGCCGGGTTTCACCGCGCACTCCTTCTCACTGAAATCTGGCTATGGCAGGATGCCCCAGATCTCGCTGGCATATTGTCGGATGGTCCGATCCGAGGAGAACCAGCCAACGCGCGCGGTGTTCCGAACGGTTTTCGAATACCATGCGGGTTCGTCGGCCCAGAGCGCGTCAACCGCGCGTTGTGCGGTGTGGTACGCCTCGAAATCCGCCGCGACCATGAACCAGTCGTGATCGTAGATGCCGTCGGTGAGCGCGCGGTAGCGATCCCGATCATCGGGCGAGAACACGCCCGAGGCGATCGCCGACAGCGCCTGGCTCAGTTCGCGCGACCCCTCGATCGTCTCGCGCGGGTTGTAGCCGCCGGCACGCTTGGCCGCGACTTCCTCGGCGGTGAGGCCGAAGATCATGATGTTCTGGTCGCCGACATGATCCTTGATCTCGATGTTCGCGCCGTCGAGCGTGCCGATCGTCAGCGCCCCGTTGAGCGCGAACTTCATGTTGCCGGTGCCCGAGGCTTCCATGCCCGCGGTCGAGATCTGTTCGGACAGGTCGGCGGCCGGCATCATCACTTCGGCGAGGCTGACATTGTAGTTCGGCACGAACACGATCTTGAGCAGCCCCTGCACCGCCGGATCGTGGTTGATGACGCGCGCGACGTCGTTCGCCAGTTTGATGATGAGCTTGGCGTTGTGATAGCTCGGCGCGGCCTTGCCGCCGAACAGCTTGACGCGCGGCTGCCAGTCCTTCTCCGGGTGCGAGCGGATCTGGTCGTAGAGCGCGACCGCCTCGATGATGTTGAGGAGCTGGCGCTTGTATTCGTGGATTCGCTTGATCTGGATGTCGAACAAGGCGGTCGGATCGATCTTCAGCCCCATCCGCTCGCGCAGCAGGTTGGAGAGCGCGGCCTTCTTGGCGAGCTTGACCGCCTTGAACTTCGCCTGAAACGCGGAATCGTCGGCGAAGGCGTCGAGCGCGGACAGCGCCTCGGTATCGTCGAGGAAGGTATCGCCGATCGTCTCCCGCAGCAGCCCGGTCAGTTCGGGGTTGCACTGTTGCAGCCAGCGGCGCGGGGTGACGCCGTTGGTCTTGTTGTTGATCCGTTCCGGGAACATGCGGTGCAGATCGGCGAACACGGTCTGCTTCATCAATTCGGTATGCAGCGCCGCGACGCCGTTGACGCTGTGCGACCCGGCGAAGGCGAGGTTGGCCATGCGGACGCGCCGCTCGCCGGTCTCGTCGATCAGCGAGATCGCGGCGATGGCGCGATCGTCCATGTTCTTCTCGCGCCGCGCCTGGATCAGCAGCTTGGCGTTGATCGCATAGACGAGCTGCATGTGGCGCGGCAGCAGCCGTTCGAACAGCGGCACCGGCCACGTCTCGAGCGCCTCGGGCAGCAACGTGTGGTTGGTGTAGCCGAAGGTCGGCTGAGTCACCGCCCACGCCTCGTCGAACGACAGGTCGTGTTCGTCGATGAGGAGGCGCATCATCTCGGCGATCGAGACGGCGGGGTGCGTATCGTTGAGCTGGATCGCGGCTTTTTCCGGCAAAGTGCGGATGTCGCCGAAATACTGGATGTGGCGGCGAACGATGTCCTGAAGCGACGCCGAGGAGAAGAAATATTCCTGGCGCAGCCGCAGTTCCTGCCCGGCGGGGTTCGAATCCGCCGGATAGAGAACCCGCGCGAGGCTGTCCGCCTTGTTGCTCTCGGCGAGCGCGCCGAGATGGTCGCCGGCGTTGAAGCGGTCGAGCAGGATCGGGTCGATCGGCGTCGCGGTCCACAGCCGCAGCGTGTTGACGCGCTCGGCGCGCCAGCCGACCACCGGCGTATCATAAGCGGTCGCGATCAGCCGCTCGCCGGGCTTCCAGATGCGCGCATCGTCGCCGCTGCCGTCCGCCGCCGTCGGTTCGACGGTGCCGCCGAAGCCGATCTCGTAGCTCGATTCACGCCGCTCGAACTCCCACGGATTGCCGTGCGCGAGCCAGGTTTCGGGCAGCTCGACCTGCCAGCCGTCGTGGATTTCCTGCCGGAACATGCCGTTCACGTAGCGGATGCCATAGCCGTAGGCGGGCACATCGACCGTCGCCATCGATTCCATGAAACACGCCGCCAGCCGGCCGAGGCCGCCGTTGCCGAGCGCGGCATCGGGCTCAAGCTCGCGGATCAGGTCGAGCTGAACGCCGAGCGACGCCAGCGCCTGCCGCATCTCGTCCATCAGCCCGAGGTTCGAGACCGCATCGCGCATCAGCCGGCCGATCAGGAACTCAAGGCTCAGATAATAGACGCGCTTGCCGCCCTCGTCATAGGTTTCCTGAGTCGAGGCGATCCAGCGATCGATGATGCGATCGCGGATCACGTTGATGACCGCGGCGAGCCAGTCGTGCGGCTTGGCGGCGGCCGCGTTCTTGCCGCTGCGGTAGGTGAGCCGCTCGACGATCTCGGCCGCGAGCACCGCCGGGTCGGTGGCGCGCGGCGTCGGCTTCGGGAGAGTGGACACGGCCTTGATCATCGAAATCCCCCAGCGAAAACCCGATGCGAGCCTATCGCGGCGGACGCGCTTTGTAGAGAGCGAATCCGCCGCGCGACCGTAACGATTTTCGCGGGACTCAATAGGCGGCGGTGAACCGCGTGCGGGGGTGGCGATGTTGCTCGAGTTCATCAACCATCGCGATCGCATAATCGGCGAAGCTGATCTTGCTGTCGCCGGCGGCGTCGGTGACGAGCTGATCGCCGCCGATGCGGTAGCTGCCCAGACGCGGACCTTCGAAGATCAGCGCGGCCGGTGAGAAGAAGGTCCAGTCGATCTCGGTTTCGCCGCGCAGCGCATCGAGGAAGGCAATGCCGCCCATCGCGGGCACCTTCCACTCCTCCGGGAAATCGGGCGTGTCGATCACCCGGGTGCCGCCGCCGACTTCGAGGCTGGCCGCGCCGCCAGTGACGAGCAGCCGCTTGACCCCGGCTTGCCGCAGCGCACCGAGCAGGGTCGCGGCGGTCACGTCGAAATGCAGCGCGCTGATGACCGCGTCCTGACCGCGAAGCAGATCGGCGAGCGCGTTGGGATCGGTCGCGTCGCCTGCCACGGGCACGATCCCCGGCGCGACGGGAATGCCCGCAGGCTTGCGCGCGATGCCGAGCACCTGATGCCCCCGCGCCGCCGCTTCCCTGGCGATTTCCGATCCCGCGCGTCCGCTCGCGCCCAATACCGCTATTTTCATCGTCCGGCTTTCTGTAGTTACCAACGGTGACCTAGTTGGCTATGGCGACCCACCATGCAAGACGGCACTTTGATCGCACCTGGTTACGTCCAGGAAACCGCCCCTGCGCGCGGCAACGCCTATGCGGCCGATTGCCCGACGCGGCAGTTGCTCGACCGGATCGGCGACAAATGGAGCGCGCTGATCCTGCTCCTGCTCGGCGACGGCGAGCTTCGCTTCAACGCGCTCAAGCGGCGGATCGACGGGATCTCGCAGAAGATGCTCAGCCAGACGTTGCGCTCGCTCGAACGCGACGGCCTCGTCACGCGCACGGTCGCGCCGACGGTGCCGGTGTCGGTCACCTACGCGATCACCCCGCTCGCGCGCGAGTTGATGGCGGCGCTCCGGCTGATGATCGATTGGGCGGAGACTCGGATGGGCGCCGTGGCGGCGGCACAGCGGCGGTATGATAGACCGAAATAGACGCCGTTCGTGCCGAGCTTGTCGAAGCACGTGCCCCAAGCGCCGCGTTCCGGGCACGTGCTTCGGCTTCGCTCAGCACGAACGGTCGTTGGGTGCGATGCCCCGGCCAGAGAACCATCTCCCCGCCGTTTAGCCTTTGTTTGTCAATTCCTGCGACATGGCCAAGGCATGTCGGAATTGCTTACACATGCCACCGGGGCCGCGCGACGATGATCAGGCTGTTCAAGCATTACATTCCCAATGCGGTGCTGCTGCTTGGGCTGCTCGATATCGCGCTGCTCGTGATCGCGGGCGAGGTCGGCTATGTGCTGCGCATCCATCAGCTCGGCAGCATCGTCGAGCCGATCCAGCATCGCGTTCCGCAGCTCGCCACCTTCGCTTTGTGTGTCGAGGTCGCGATGATGGCGACCGGCGTCTACAGCGCGCAATCGCTGCAATCGCTGCGCTTCGCGCTGGCGCGGCTGGTGGTGGCGATCTCGCTGGCGGTGATCCTGCTCAGCGTGGTGTTCTTCCTCGTGCCCGGCGCGACCTTCTGGCGGTCCAACCTGCTCTATTCGATGGCGATCAGCGTGGTGCTGCTGATGACGATGCGGATGTTGCTCGGCAAGGCCTTGGGCGCGCAGATCTTCAAGCGGCGGATCGTCGTGCTCGGCGCGGGCGCGCGCGCGGCGCGATTGAAGGCGCTGGCGGCGGCGCCGGGGGCGGGCTTCGTCGTGGTCGGCTATGTCGCGATGAGCGAGGCGGTGACGCGCGTCATCCCCGAGGCGATCGCGCGCGACGCGATCTACAACCTCGCCGACCACGTCGTTCTGCTGAACGCGAGCGAGGTGGTGCTGGCGCTGGAGGAACGCCGCAACGCGCTGCCGCTGAAGGATCTGCTGCGCATCAAGACGACCGGCGTCCACGTCAATGAGATTTCGACCTTCCTCGAACGCGAGACCGGCCGGGTCGATTTGCAGAGCGTCAATCCGAGCTGGCTGATCTTCTCCGACGGTTTCTCGTCGGGGCGGATGTTTTCGAGCATGTTCAAGCGCTTGTTCGACATCTGCGCGAGCGCGACGTTGCTCGCGTTCATGGCGCCGGTGATCCTGCTCACCGCGATCGCGGTCAAGCTGGAGAGCCGGGGGCCGGCGTTCTATCGCCAGCGCCGGGTCGGGCTGTTCGGGGTCGGGTTCGATTGTATTAAGCTGCGCTCGATGCGGCAGGATGCCGAGATCGCAGGGCAAGCGGTATGGGCCGAGAAGGACGATCCGCGCATCACCCGCGTCGGCCGGTTCATCCGCAAATGCCGGATCGACGAACTGCCGCAGACCTGGAGCGTGCTGAAGGGCGAGATGAGCTTCGTCGGCCCGCGCCCCGAGCGGCCGCAGTTCGTCGAGGATCTCGAACAGCAACTGCCTTATTATGCCGAGCGGCATATGGTGAAGCCGGGCATCACCGGCTGGGCGCAGATCAACTATCCCTATGGCGCCTCGATCGAGGATTCGCGGCACAAGCTCGAATATGATCTGTATTACGCGAAGAACTATTCGCCGTTCCTCGATCTGCTGATCATCCTGCAGACGATCCGCGTCGTGCTGTTCCCCGAAGGCGTGCGGTAGGCGCGATGTCCGCTGGAACATCCGACGTCCAACCGTTCGTGCTGAGCGACGTCGAAGCACGTGCCCCGGGGGTGGCGCGTCGGGCACGCACTTCGACGTCGCTCAGTGCGAACGGGTTGTATTTGGCGAGCCACCCTTCAGACACGTGTGCGCGCCTACCATGATCGCGGGCGTGATCCTGTGGGGCCATGCGCTCGCCGCGCTGCTGTTCGCGGGGGTGGCGCTGTCGCTGCTGCGCGAACCCGCATCGGGGCTGCCGCGCCTGACGCTGATGACCGCGCTGAGCGTGACCGCGTTGTGGGCGCTGGCGGTGGCGGGGATCGGCGGCGGCGAGCTGGTGACTCGCCTCGCCGAGAGCGCGCGCAACCTCGCCTGGCTCGCGTTCATGTTCGCGCTGGTGCGGCGCGACCCCTCCGATGCGCGACGCCGGGCGGTATCGCTGATCTACGGCGCGGTGGTGCTGGTCATCGTGGGCGGAGGCATGGTGGCGGTGATGCAGGCGGGGCTTGGCCGGGAAGCCACCGCCGACCTCGCCTCGGCGCGGACGCTGCTGCGCGCGATGGTGGCGATCGGCGCGCTGGTGTTGGTTCAGCATCTTCATGGCGCGGTGGCGCCACGCGCGCGCGGCGGCATCCGGCTGGTGGTGATCGCGCTTGCCGGCATGTGGGGCATCGACCTGATGCTCGCCGCGACGACATATGCGAGCGGCGATGCGCCGCAGAGCCTCGTCGCCGCGCGCGGCATCGTCATGGCGCTGATCGCGCCGATCCTCGCGGTGGCGGTGCGGCGCGGTGGCGACTGGACGCTGCAGGTGTCGCGCACCGTCGCGTGGCAGACGCTCTCGTTCGCGGCGACGATCCTCTACGCCATCGCGATGCTGCTCGCGATCCGGGCGATCGCCACGCTGGGCGGCGACCATGCGCGGCTGCTCCAGACCGCGTTCGTGTTCGGCACCACCGCCGCCGGGCTGACATTGCTGTCCACGCCGCGCGTCAAGGCGTGGGCGAAGGTGACGCTCGCCAAGCATTTCTTCGCGCACCGCTATGATTACCGCGCCGAATGGGTGCGCTTCACCGATACGCTCGGCCAGCCCGATGGCGCGGCACCGCTCGCCGAGCGGATCGTCAAGGCGGTGGCGGACCTCACCGATTCGCCCGCCGGGCTGCTGCTGGTGCCGGAAGGCGTTGGGCTGGGCGTCGGCGCGGGCTGGCGCTGGGATCAGGTGCCGGCGCACGGCAGCGACGAGGCGCTCGCGGCCTATCTCGCCACCAGCGGCCGCATCGTCGAACTCGATACCCTGCGCGGCGGCGGCGGCGATCCGGCCGAGCGCGCGAGCGTGCCGGCTTGGATGCTCGCGACCGATGCCTGGGCTTTGGTGCCGCTCGTCCATCTTGGGCGGCTGGCCGGCGCGATCCTGCTCGCGCGGCCGCCGGTCGACCGGGCGCTCGACTGGGAGGATTTCGACCTGCTGCGAATCGCCGGGCGGCAGGTGGCGAGCTATCTCGCCGAGGCGCGCGCGCAGGAGGCGCTCGCCGAGGCGGAACGGTTCGACGAGTTCAACCGCCGCTTCGCGTTCATCCTCCACGACATCAAGAATCTGGTCAGCCAGTTGACGCTCACGGCGCGCAATGCCGAGCGGCATGCCGAGAACCCCGCCTTCCGCGCCGACATGATCGCCACGCTCAAGGAGTCGGCTGGACGGATGAACGATCTGCTCGCACGGCTGTCGCAACACCATTCGGGCCGCGCCGAGGCGCCGCGCGCGGTCGATCTCGGCGACATCGCCGAACGGGTGATCCGCCAGCGCCGTCGCCAGCATCCGATCACTTTCACCTGCGCGCCGCACGCGCTGGCGCTCGCTGATCCGACGCGGCTGGAGCAAGTGCTCGGGCATCTGCTCCAGAATGCGATCGAGGCGAGCGGGCCGGACCAGCCGGTCGAGATATCGGTCACGGGCGGCGAGCGCCCTGCCCTCACCATCGCCGACGGCGGCTGCGGCATGTCGCCGGCGTTCGTGCGCGACCAACTCTTCAAACCGTTCGTGTCCTCCAAGCCCGGCGGGTTCGGCATCGGCGCGTTCGAGGCGCGCCAGCTCGCCGAGGCGATGGGCGGCAGCGTCTCCGTCACCAGCCGCGAGGGCGCCGGCACCCGCTTCGTGGTGACGCTCGCCCCCGCCCCCAACATGCCCGTGGAGCAGGCAGCATGACCGACAAACCCAAAGCGCTGCCCAAATTGCTCATCATCGAGGACGATCTCGGGCTGCAACGCCAGTTGCGCTGGGCATATGAAGGCTATGAGGTGATCGTCGCCAGCGACCGCGC
This sequence comes from Sphingomonas panacis, assembly GCF_001717955.1. NCBI lineage: Bacteria > Pseudomonadati > Pseudomonadota > Alphaproteobacteria > Sphingomonadales > Sphingomonadaceae > Sphingomonas > Sphingomonas panacis. The sequence goes on along the minus strand of NZ_CP014168.1, from coordinate 1,803,751 downwards.
GAGCGCGATCGACGCGGTGCGCGCCGAGGAGCCGGCGGTCGTCACGCTCGATCTCGGGCTGCCGCCCGATCCCGATGGCGTGACCGAGGGTTTCGCGACGCTCACCGAAATCCTCGCGCTCAAGCCCGATACCAAGGTGATCGTCGCCTCGGGCCACGGCGCGCGCGACTCCGCACGGCAGGCGATCGCCGACGGGGCGTGGGATTTCTACCAGAAGCCGATCGACATCGACGCGCTCGGGCTGATCGTCGCCCGCGCGTTCCATGTTCATGCGCTGGAGACCGAGAACCGCCGCCTCGCCGAGCGTGCGAGCGGCACGGCGCTGGGCGGGATGATTACGGCAGCGCCGGAAATGCTCAAAGTGACGCGCACGATCGAGCGGGTCGCCGGGGCCGACGTGTCGGTGATGCTGCTCGGCGCCAGCGGCACCGGCAAGGAATTGCTCGCGCGCGGGCTGCACGACACCAGCCGCCGCGCGCGCGGCAATTTCGTCGCGATCAACTGCGCCGCGATCCCCGAGACGTTGCTGGAAAGCGAATTGTTCGGGCATGAGAAAGGCGCGTTCACCGGCGCGATCAAGACCACCGAGGGCAAGATCGAGCAGGCGGGCGGCGGCACGCTGTTCCTCGACGAGATCGGCGACGTGCCCTTGCCGTTGCAGGTCAAGCTGCTGCGGTTCTTGCAGGAGCGCGTGATCGAGCGGATCGGCGGACGCAAGCCGATCGCGGTCGATACGCGAATCGTCTGCGCGACCCACCGCGACATCGATGCGATGGTGGCGGACGGGTCGTTCCGCGAAGACCTGTATTACCGGCTCGCCGAGATCGTCGTGCGAATCCCGTCGCTCGCCGAGCGCAGCGGCGACGCCAGCCTGCTCGCCAGCCATTTCCTCAAGAAATACGCCAAGTCGATGCAGTCCGCCGTGACCGGGCTGGCGCCCGACGCGCGCGCGGCGATCGATGCGTGGGGCTGGCCGGGCAATGTCCGCGAGCTGGAAAACCGGATGAAGCGCGCGGTCATCATGGCCGAGGGCAAGCTCGTCACCGCCGCCGATCTCGATCTCGCCGAGGGTGCCGAGGAAGTGCCGCTCAACCTGCGCGCCGCGCGCGAGGGCGCCGACCGCAAGACGATCCGCCAGGCGCTGGCGCGCGCCGAGGGCAATATCTCGAACACCGCCAAGCTGCTCGGCATCAGCCGGCCGACCCTCTACGATCTTTTGAAGAGCTATGATCTCCATGCCTGAGCGTCGCACGATGTATCGAATCGCGCTGGTGGCGAGCGGCGCGGTCGCCGCCGTCGCAGGCGCGTGTGTTTTCGCGTTCGGGGCGATCACTCCGGCGCACGCCGATGCCGGCAACGCACGCGGCGAGCTGACGCAGAGCCTGACATTGCTCGATGCGGGCAATTACAGCGCGGCGCGGCTGCATGCGCAGCGTGCGATCAAGGCCGATCCCAACTGGGGCCTCGCCCATGCCGTGCTGGCGCGCGCCTATCTCGCGCTCGGTGACGGCACTTCGGCCGAGGGCGAACTCGATCGCGCGCGCGACGATGGGTTCGATCGGGGCCGCGCGCACCAGCTTTACGCGCATGCCGCGCTGCTCGAAGGCGATCCCGACCGCGCGCTCGCCGAAGCCGCCAAGGCGCAGCCGCGCTTCGCCGGCTATGCGGTGCGCGTCGCCGCACTGGCGCTCGCCGCCAAGGGGCACAGCCCCGAGGGCGAGGCGCTGCTCGATCGGCTGCTCGACGCCAACCCCGAGGGCGGCGCCGGCTGGGCCGATCTCGGCCGAATCCGCTTCGCCGCCGGCAACGTGGCGGGCGCGATCGACGCGACCACGCGCGCGGTCGCCGCGAGCCCGAACAACCTCGCCGCGCTGACGTTGCGCGGCGAACTCGTGCGCGCGCAATATGGTCTAGTGGCGGCGCTGCCTTGGTTCGAGGCGGCCTTGTCGCGCGATGCCTATTATTACGATGCGCTGATCGATTATGCCGCAACGCTCGGCGATGTCGGGCGCTATCAGGACATGTTGGCGGCGACGCGCAAGGCGCTCGACGCGCGGCCGGATGATGCCCGCGCCTATTATCTCCAGGCGGTGCTGGCGGCACGTGCGGGCCAATATGACCTCGCCCGCACCTTGCTGACGCGGACGGCGAACACGCTTGGCGACGTGCCGGGGGTGCGATTGCTCGGCGGGATGCTCGCCTATCAGGCGGGCGCCTACCAGCAGGCGATCGACCAGTGGAGCGCGCTCGCCAACCAGCAGCCGATGAACCTCACCGCCAAGCGGCTGCTCGGCCTCGCCACATTGCGCGCGGGCGATGCGCGCGGGGCGCTGGCGGCGCTGCGCCCGGCGGCTTTGCGCGGTGACGCCGACAGCTACACGCTGACGTTGGTCGCGCGCGCGTTCGAGCAATCGGGCGAGCGCGCCTGGGCGGCGCCGTATCTCGATCGCTCGTTCTGGCCGGCGCGGCCGGGCGCGGCGCCGTTCGGCACCGACGACACCCCCGCCGCGCTCACCGCCACGGCAGCAGCGCAACCGAACGAGCCGGTCGCGCGGCTGAGCGCGGTGCGCGGGTTGCTGGAGGCGGGCAACCAGAATGGTGCGCTCGGCGAGGCGCAGGCGATCACCCGCATCCTTCCCGGCGCGCCCGCCGCGTGGCTCGCGCTGGGCGATACGCTCGCGGCGATGGGGCGGTTCGCCGACGCCGCGCGCGCCTATACCCGCGCCGCCGACATCCGCTTCGACGAACCGACGATGCTGCGCATGGTCGACGCGCTCGACCGCGCCGGACAGCGCCCCGCCGCGCTCGATGCGCTCACCAAGTTCCTGTCGCAAAACCCGCAGAGCATCGCCGCACAGCGCATCGCCGCGCACTGGCAGATCGCGGGCGGGCAGTATGACGATGCGATCGACACGTTGGAGGGGCTGCGCCAGCAGCTCGGCGACGGTGATTCGGCGCTGCTCGCCGAACTCGCCTTCGCCTATACCGGCGACGGCGATGCCGACACCGGACGCAGCTATGCCAAGGCCGCCTATGCGCTGGCGCCGATGAACCCGGCGGCGACCGATGCCTATGGCTGGGCGCTGTACCAGCTCGGCAAGACCGATCTCGCGCTGCAATTGTTCCAGAAGGCGGTGGCGATCGCGCCGGGGGATGCGACGCTGCGCTGGCATCTCGGGCAGGCGCTGGGCGACCTCAACCGCAGCGGCGAGGCGGCGGCGCAGATCCGCGCGGCGCTGGCCGATCCGGGGTTTACCGATCGGACCGCGGCGACGGCGGCGCTGAAGGCGTTGAGCACGTAGTTCCCCGCGAAAGCGGGGGAACAGGTAGGTTGCTTTGGCGCTCGGTGGCGATACAGCGCGAACCCTCTCGCTGAGGAACACGCCATGACAGACCCGATCGAGCGGATCGCCGCCGCGCTGGAGCGGATCGCGCCGCCCCGCCCCGCCCCCGCCGACCCGCTCGCGCACCCCGCCTATGTGTGGCGCGGCGACACGCTGGCGGCGGCGCGCGCGTTCGCGCCGGTGCCGCTGGAGCGGATCTTCGGGCTTGCCGCACACAAGCAGACGTTGCTCGACAACCTCGACCGGCTCGCGCGCGGTGCCGCCGCGCATGACGTCTTGCTGTGGGGCGCGCGCGGTACGGGCAAGTCGGCGCTGGTCAAGAGCTGCACCGGCGCGGTGCAGGCGGATGGCGCGAACCTCGCGCTGATCGAGGTGATCGGCGCGGGGCTGGAGACGATGCCGGCGCTGTTCGCGTTCATCGCAGCCGTGCCCCGCGCGTTTGCGATCTTCATCGACGATCTCGGTTTCGACGCGGCGAGCGATGCGCGAGCGTTACGCTCGATGCTCGACGGCGGCGCGGAGGCGCGGCCGGGCAACGCGCGGCTGTTCGTCACCTCGAACCGCCGCCATCTCGTGCCGCGCAACCTGGAGGAGCAGGAAAACGCGATCAACCCGCGCGATTCGGTCGATGACAATCTCGCGCTCGCCGACCGGTTCGGGCTGAGCCTCGGCTTCCACGTCATCGATCAGGACACGTATCTCGGCATCGTCGAAGGCTATGCGCGGGCGCTCGACCTGCCATTCGATGCGCAGGAAGCGGTTGGTTGGGCGACGCGGCGCGGCAGCCGGTCGGGCAGGGTGGCGTGGCATTATATCGTCGATCTTGCCGGGCGCCACGGCAAGGCCGTCGCCTGACGGCTTACCTTTACCCCATGGGGTGGCCGTTTAGCGGAACAGCGCCAGCGGCACCGCCTCGCCCATCGCCTCGTAGCCGGCCGGATTGGGGTGAAGGTGATCGCCCGAATCGAACGCGGGCGCGAGCCGAGAGGGGTTGGCGGGGTCGCGCGTGACCTTGTCGAAATCGACCACCGCGTCGAAATGGCCGGGGGCGCGAATCCAGGCGTTGATCGCTTGCCGGTCGGCTTCGCTGCCGGCGTCGGGGTGGTAATAGTCGCTCCCCGTATCGGGCGTGATCGTCGCGCCATAGACCTTCATCCCGCGCGCATGCGCCCGCGCGACGATCTGCGCATAGCCGGCAGTGAGCTGGGTGACGAACGCCTTGCGCTCGGCCGGGGTCTTGGCTTCGAGCCGGGTCAGCACGCCGAGATCATTGATCCCCTCCAGCACCAGCACGTAGCGCACGCCCGGTTGCGCGAGCACGTCCCGATCGAGCCGCGCGAGTGCGCTGGGGCCGAGCCCGTCGAGCAGCACGCGATTGCCGCCGATTCCCTGGTTGAGCACCGCCGCCTTGCCGCCGAGCCGGCGCGCGAGCACGTCGGGCCAGCGATCATTGCCGTTGGTGGTCGCGCCGCGCCCGTCGGTGATCGAATCGCCGAGCGTGACGATGCCATTCGCCACCGCGCAACGCTCGACCTCGACGCCCGAGAGCAGATACCAGTGATCGACCGGGGTCGCGCCGGTCAGTGCCTGCGCCGCGATCTGGTCCCCCGCCGCGACATAGGAGGTCGCGCGCGAGCCGGGATGCGCGGTCTGGCTGGCGGGGTCGCCGCTTGCGCGCAGTGAGATGGCGAGATCGTCGAACGCCTTCACGTCGAGCGCGACGGGATCAGACAGCCAGTCGGCGCCGGGCGGGATGGTGATGCCCGCCGCGCCCGCGAAGGTCAGCGTGCGGCGGGTGGCCGGATCGATCCGGTCGCTGTGATTGTCGGCGGAGCGCGCCAGCCCGGCGCCGAGAATCACCAGCGGGGTGCGGCCGAAGGCGTTGGAGAAGCGCACGCGGAGTTTGCTCGCGCCGAGCGTCGGCCGCACGATCTGGCGGAGCGTTGCCCCGGTCATGCCCGCCGCCGGCATCGCGTTGGCGGCGTCGGGGCTCATCTGCGCGGAGGCCCAGGCGGCCTGCCACGAACAGGCCGGCGCGGCCTGCGCCGCCGAAACCATGCCGCCGATGCCCCAGGCCAACAGCAACGCCTTGAACATGCTATGCATCAACCGCTCCTGACAAGAAAAAGGGGGCCGGCCGACTGGCCGACCCCCGAAGGTCTACACTGGGGAGTGTATCTCTGAAAAACACGCGTCGGATGGCTTGCATCCTGAAATTCCGGGTCACCCGCAAGCCACGCTGGCTCGCCTGATAACGTTATCATTTCTAGCGTCAGGCCAATTTGTGTCAAGTGACAAACCACATCATATCGCATTTCCATCAAGCTTTACCGCATCGTAGCGCGGCACGAGCAGGTGGATGACGAGAAGCGCGACCAGATAGGCGCAGGCCGCGACGAGGAAGATCGGCTGATAGCTGCCGACGGTCGCGAGGATCACGCCGGCGAACTTGGCCATCAGCATGCCGCCGACCGCGCCCGACAGCCCGCCCAGCCCGATCACCGATCCCGCGCGGCCGCGTGGGAACAGATCACCGGGCAGCGCGAAGACGTTGGCGGAAAAGCCCTGATGCGCCGCGCAGGCGAGCCCGATCAGCAGCACCGCCGACCACATGCCCGGCGCGTGAGTCGCGAACGCGATCGGCAGCGCGAACAGCGCGCAGACGAACATCGCGGTCTTGCGCGCACGTCCGACGTGCCAGCCGCGTAACAGCAGCCGCGACGACAGCCAGCCGCCGCCGATCGACCCGATATCGGCGAGCACATATACCGCGACCAGCGGCGGCCCGAAATCGAGCATCTTCACGTGATACTGGCGGTTGAAGAAATCGGGCAGCCAGAACAGGAAGGTCCACCACACCGGATCGATCAGGAAACGACCGAGCATATAGGCCCAGGTCTGCCGCATCCCGAGCAGCGTGCGCCACGGGATCGGCCGCGCCGCCTCGGCCGGCTCATGCTCGATCCACGCCAGTTCCTCGGGCGAAACGCGCTTGTGGTCGCGCGGGCGGCGATAGAAGCCGAGCCACGCCACCAGCCACAGGATCGTCAGCGCGCCGGTCGCGATGAACGCCATCCGCCAGCCGAACGTCAGCGCGATGACCGGCACGATCAGCGGCGTGACGATCGCGCCGACGTTCGAGCCGGCGTTGAAGATGCCGATCGCCAGCGCGCGTTCGGACTTGGGGAACCATTCGTTGGTGGCGGAGAGCGCCGCCGGGAACGCGCCCGCCTCGCCGATCGCGAGCGGAACGCGCGCGATCAGCATGCCGGTGGTCGAGGTGAACAGCGCGTGCGCGACGTGGCCGATCGTCCAGAGCGTCACCGCGACCGTATAGCCGATCCGCGCGCCGAACCGGTCGACCAGCCGCCCGAACAGCACATAAGCGAGACCATAGGCGCCCTGAAACCAGATCGCGAGATCGGCATAGCCCTGCTCGCTCCAGCCATATTCGGCCTGGAGCGAGGGTTTGAGCACCGGCAGCACGAGCCGGTCGATGTAGCTGAGCACCACCGCCGCGAACAGCAACGCGCAGATCACCCAGCGGATGCGGCCGCGCGGCTTCACCGGCAGGGCAGACGATCGGGCGGCGGACTCGCTCACCAGTTGAACATCGTGCCGTCTTCGAGCCGGTTCACCGGCAGGAAGGCGCGGTTGTATTCATAGCCCTTGGCGAGTTCCTCATCGATATCGACGCCGAGGCCGGGCGCTTCGCCGGGATGCATCGCGCCGTTCGCGAAGGTGTAGGCGTGCGGGAAGACCGCGTCGGTCTCGGGCGTGTGGCGCATATATTCCTGCACGCCGAAATTGGGCACCGACAGATCGAAGTGGAGCGCCGCCGCCATGCACACCGGCGAAAGATCGGTCGCACCGTGGCAGCCGGTCTTGACCTGATACAGATCGGCGAGCGCGGCGATGCGGCGCAGATGGGTGATGCCGCCGGCATGGACCACGGTGGCGCGGATATAGTCGATCAACTGGTTCTCGATGAGATCCTTGGCATCCCAGATCGAGTTGAAGATCTCGCCGACCGCGAGCGGGGTGGTGGTGTGCTGGCGGATCAGCTTGAACGCTTCCTGATTCTCGGCCGGGGTCGCATCCTCCAGCCAGAACGGACGGTACGGCTCCAGATCCTTGCCGAGCCGGCCCGCCTCGATCGGCGTCAGGCGGTGGTGGATGTCGTGGAGCAGATGCACGTCCCAGCCCAGCGCCTCGCGCGCGGCTTTGAACAGCTCGGGCACGACGCGCATGTATTTCGACGTGTTCCAGACGTTCTCGGTCGGCAGATCGGCGTCGGCGGGTTCGTAGAAATATTTGTCCTTCGACACGCCATAGGTCGAGGCCATGCCGGGCACGCCGCACTGGATGCGGATCGCCTTGTAGCCCTGCGCCTGATAATCGAGCGCAACGTTGATCGTGTCCTCGATCGTGGTGCCGTTGGCATGGCCATAGACCATCACGTTCTCGCGGCTGGCGCCGCCGAGCAACTGGTAGACCGGCAACCCCGCGAGCTTGCCCTTGATGTCCCACAGCGCGGTATCGACAGCAGCGATCGCGCTCATCGTGACCGGACCACGACGCCAATACGCGCCCTTGTAGAGATACTGCCAGATATCCTCGATGCGGTGCGCGTCGCGGCCGATCAGGCAGGGAATGACGTGATCGGTCAGGTAGCTCGCCACCGACAGCTCGCGGCCGTTGAGCGTCGCGTCGCCGACGCCGGTGGTGCCGTCGTCGCACTCGATCTTGAGCGTGACGAAGTTGCGACCCGGCGAGGTGATGATGACGCGAGCGGAAACGATCTTTGGCATGGGGCTCCTCAGGCTATTTCGAGAGTGACGGTTTTGAGATCGGCGGAGTTCGGCCCCGCCATGATGTCGAACAGGCCGGGCTCGACGACTTCGCGCATCTCGGCGTTCCACAGGCGGAACGCCTCGGGGCCAAGCTCGAAGCGAAGCGTGCGGCGCTCGCCGGGCGCGAGCGTGACGCGTTCGAAGCCCTTGAGTTCGCGCACCGGGCGGCTGACCGAGGAGACCTGATCGCGAATGTAGAGCTGCACCACCTCGTCGCCCGCGCGCGCGCCGGTGTTGCGAACATCGACCTCGACGGTGACGGTCCCTTCGCGCGCGATGCGCGGCGCCGACAGACGCGGCGTGCCAATCTCGAAGCTCGTGTAGCTGAGACCGAAGCCGAACGGGAACAGCGGCGCCTTGTCCGCGAACAGATAGCCGCGAAGCGCGGTCGGCTTGTGATCGTAATAGAGTGGCACCTGCCCGACCTCGCGCACCACCGTCACCGGCAGCTTGGCGCCGGGGTTGATCACGCCGAACACGGCTTCCGCGATCACGGTGCCGCCCTCCTGCCCGACGTACCAGCATTCGAGCAGCGCGTTGGTCTGCGCAACGACGGTCGGCCAGGACGGCGGACGGCCGTTGATCGCGATCACCACCACCGGCTTGCCGGTCGCCTTCATCGCGGCGAACAGCGCATTCTGTTCGCCGAGCAGATCGAGATCGACGCGGTCGCCGAGATGGTTGGCGGCATAGCCTTCGCGGCTGGTCTGTTCGGTGTCGCCGATCGCGAGCAGGATGACGTCGGCGGTCCTGGCGACCGCGACAGCCTCGGCGATCAATGTGCGGTTGCGCGCCGGATCGGCGAGCTGCACGTCGTTGGCGGAGCGATCCTCGCTGCGGGTGATGAACACGCCCTGCGCGTGGACGACCTCCGCCGTGCCGGCGAGATGCGCTTTGACGCCGTCGAGCAGCGAGACGGTCGCCTTCGGGGTGGAGGAATAGCCGCCGAGCCGCGCGATGGCTGCATTGGGGCCGATCACGGCGACACGCTTCAATGCCTTGGCGTCGAGCGGCAGCGTGCCGTCGTTGACGAGCAAGGCGATGCTCTTGCGTGCCGCCTCCAGCGCGATCGCGCGCGCCTCGGCATTGCCGGTGAGCTTCGCGGCGGCGCGCGGATCGATCGGTGCCGCCTCGAACAGCCCGGCGCGGAACTTCATCGTCAGCATGCGCCGGCACGCGGCATCGACGTTGGCGAGCGGCACCTTGCCGGCGCGGACCAGATCGGCGAGCGCGCCATAGCTCTTGCCGTCGGGCAGGTCGCAATCGACGCCGGCGTCGAGCGCGATCCGCGCCGCCTCGCCCGCGTCGGCGGCGACATGATGGAGCGTCGCCAACTCGCCGATCGCGGCGTAATCGCTGACGATCGCGCCGTCGAAACCCCATTCGCCCCGCAGCACATCGGTCAGCAGCCAACGGTTGCCGTGGCTCGGCACGCCGTCGATCTCGTTATACGACGGCATCACCGCGCCGATGCCGGTACGCGACACCACCGCGCGGAACGGCGGGAAGAACGCCGAGCGCAATTCGCGCTCGCCGAGCAAGGCGGGCGCGATATTGTCGCCGGCTTGCGGCTGGCCGTGGCCGGTCATGTGCTTGAGCGTGGCGTGGACCTTGCCGGGCGCGAGTTCGCGGCCCTCGCCCTGCAATCCGATGACGGCGGCGACGCCCATCTCGCCGCACAGATACGGATCTTCGCCGAACGTTTCCTCGATCCGGCCCCAGCGCGGATCGCGTGCGATATCGACGACCGGCGACAGCACCAGGGTCGAGCCGTGCGCACGCGTTTCCCGCGCGATGACGCTGTTGGCGCGCTCGACGAGATCGCGGTCGAACGTGCCGGCGAGCGCGATCGCCTGCGGGAAGCTGGTCGCGTCTGGCGCCATATAGCCGTGCAGCGCTTCCTCGTGGAACAGGATCGGGATGCCCAGCCGCGTTCGCGTCCGCGCCCAGTCTTGCGCAGCGTTGATGAACGCGATCGTGTTGGCGGGGGTGCGCCAGCGGCCGCTGACGTCGGCGCCGGTGTTGGTTGCGGTGGCGGCGCCGGCGAGGTCCGACGGGCGCGTGATCTGGCCGATGCCGGCGGGGTGGAGCGTGTCGGCGCGCGCGGCGTCGAACCCGCCCTCGGGCGTCATCACCGCACGCTTGCGGGTGGAGAGCACGTCGAGTTGCGCGACTTTCTCGTCGAGCGTCATCCGCGCCATCAGGTCGCGGACGCGCAGATCGATCGGCGCGCGCGCATCCTTGTAGACCGGCGGCGCAGCCCGAGTCGCGGCGGGCAGGAGCGTCAACATCGAGACGCCCGCGCCCCAGCGCAGGAAATCGCGACGGCTGTTCACAGCTTTGCGCAACACGACATGACCATCTCCCGGGAATTGGTCAGATCATATGCCGGGAGTGTGTGCGAATTGGAAGCGCGTTCTGACACCGGCGGCATCCAGCGCCTGTCGTCACCCGGCACATCCGAACCCGATCGTCGCATCCCCAAGCCTCTCCTGTTTTTTCTCATAAAACGCGGCATTGCTGTGCTGCCGTTGCGGTGATAGCGATATCACTCACGATACTGGGCGCCCATGTCAATGGCGTGAACCGCAGGAGAGGCTTGTGAAACTCGTACGGACGCTGTGCGCGGGAATCGCTTTATTTGGTATGACCACCGGCGCGGCGCAGGCCGAAGACGGCTATGATTTGTGGCTGCGCTATGGACAGCCCGGCGGCTCGGCGGTTTCGATTCCACACACCTCGCCGACGCTCGCTGCCGCCGCGGCCGAATTGCGGCGCGGATTGCCGCGTACCACGCGCCCGATCGTGCTGGAGCGTGCCACCGCGCCAGAGGTCAGCGCGCTCGGGCTGAAGCTCGGCGCGCTCGGGGACGAAGGCTATGCGGTGCGGCAGGTGCGACTCGGCGGCCGCGCCGTCACGCTCGTCACCGGCAACAGCGATGTGGCGATCCTCTACGGCGCGTTCGCGCTGATCCGCCACGCGCGCACCGGCGGCAATGTCGACACCGCTACCCTCACCTCAGCGCCGCGCATCAAACTGCGCATGCTCGATCATTGGGACAATCTCGACGGTTCGGTCGAGCGTGGCTACGCCGGGCAATCCTTGTGGGACTGGTGGACACTCCCCGATTTCCGCGATCCGCGCTACGTCGATTATGCGCGCGCCAACGCGTCGATCGGCATCAACGGCACCGTCCTCAACAACGTCAACGCCAAGCCGGACAGCCTGACGGCGCCGTATATCGCCAAGGCGGCGGCGCTCGCCGACATCTTCCGACCCTATGGCATCAAAGTGTATCTGTCGGCGCGCTTCTCCGCGCCGATCGAGATCGGCGGGCTGAAGACGGCCGATCCGCTTGATCCGCAGGTCGCGGCGTGGTGGAAGGCCAAGGCCGACGAAATCTACCGCGCCATCCCCGATTTCGGCGGCTTTCTGGTCAAGGCGAACAGCGAGGGCCAGCCCGGCCCGCGCGATTACCACCGCAGTCACGCCGACGGCGCCAACATGATGGCGGCGGCGGTCGCGCCGCACGGCGGCATCGTGATGTGGCGCGCCTTCGTCTATGCCGAGACCAACGCCGAGGACCGCGCCAAGCAGGCGTATAGCGAGTTCAAGCCGCTCGACGGCACCTTCGCGAACAACGTGATCCTGCAGGTGAAGAACGGCGCGATCGATTTCCAGCCGCGTGAACCGTTCCATCCGCTGTTCGGCGCGATGCCGAAGACGCCGCTGATGATGGAATTCCAGATCACCAAGGAATATCTCGGCTTCGCGACTCACCTCGCCTATCTCGCGCCGATGTTCAAAGAAACGCTCGACGCCGACACGTATGAGCGCGGCCCCGGCTCGACCGTCGCGCGCGTGATCGACGGGTCGATCGAGGGGCATAAGCTCACCGGCATCGCCGGGGTCGCCAATATCGGGCGCGACCGCGACTGGTCGGGATCGACCTTCAACCAGGCGAATTGGTATGCATTCGGGCGGCTGGCGTGGGACCCGTCGCTGCCGTCGGAAGGGATCGCGCGCGAATGGGCCGAGCAGACGCTCGGCACCGATCCCAAAGTCGTCGATACCAGCGTGGCGATGATGCAGGGATCGCGCGAAGCGGTGGTCGATTACATGACTCCGCTCGGCCTCGCCCACCAGATGAGCACGTCGGGCCATTACGGGCCAGCGCCGTGGATCGCCGATCTCAAGCGCCCCGAATGGAACCCGGTCTATTACAATCAAGCCGACGCGAGGGGCATCGGGTTCGACCGCACCGCCACCGGCAGCGACGCGGTCGCGCAATATGCGCCGCCGGTCGCGAAGATCTTCGCCGATCCCAAGCTCACGCCCGAACGCGACCTGCTGTGGTTCCACCATGTCGCATGGGACCGGAAGATGGCATCGGGCCGCACGCTCTGGGCCGAGATGATCGCGCATTACGATCGCGGTATCGACTATGTCACCGGCATGCGCACGCGCTGGGACGGGCTGAAGCCGCTGGTCGATGCCGAGCGCTGGCAGAAGACCGCGACCTATCTCGCCATCCAGCAGCGCGAGGCGCGCTGGTGGCGCGACGCGAGCCTTGCTTATTGGATGTCGCTCAATCATCTGCCGCTGCCGGCGGGCGAGGCAGCGCCCGAACATGATCTTGGCTGGTACAAAAACCAGACGTTCCCATTTGCCCCCGGACAGGGCAAATGAGCCGCCATCGCGCGGGGGCAATCTTTGCCGCCCGGCGGTGATCCGGGTTAGGAAGCCGCGACCTTCCCGAGCTTGCACATTGTTCGCGGGTGCGTAAACTGGTCTGCGAAAGGTATTGCATTGAGGGAACCCCGCGGCCTCCGGCGCCAGCGCAACGTGCCGACAATCAACGATGTTGCGGCACAGGCTGGCGTGTCGCCGATGACGGTGAGCAGGGTCATCAACCACGAGGCGAACGTGCGCGACGAAACGCGCCGCCGCGTCGAGGAAGCGATCGCCGCGCTCAACTATCGCCCCAGCGCCGCGGCGCGGACGCTGGCGGGCGGCGACGAGATCCGCATCGGCCTGCTCCATTCCAACCCGAGCTTCGCCTATCTGAGCGCGTTTCTGGTCGGCAGTCTCGATCAGGCGAGCCGCAGCAACGTGCAGATCGTCGTCGAGAAATGCGACGACGACCGTAGCGAACAGTCCGCGATCGAGCATCTGCTGCGCGGACGAGTCGACGGCATCGTGCTGCCGCCCCCGCTCAGCGACTCGGCCTCGGTGCTGAGCGCGCTCGAGGCGACCGATCTCCCGGTGGTGGCCGTGGCGACCAGCCATGCGCCGGACTGGGCGATGTCGGTCAGCATCGACGATCGCCAGGCCGCCTATGACATGACTCGCCATCTTGGCGCGCTCGGCCATCACCGGATCGGCTTCATCACCGGCAACCCGAATTTGACCGCGAGCGCCGAGCGGCTCGAAGGTTATCGCGCCGCGCTCATCGACATGAAGCTGCCCGAAGCGCCCGAGTTGATCGCCGAGGGGCTGTTCACCTATCGCTCGGGCCTCGACGCCGCCGACCAGCTGCTCGAACTCACCGATCCGCCGTCGGCGATCTTCGCATCGAACGACGACATGGCGGCGGCGGCGGTGGCGATCGCGCACCGGCGCGGACTCGACGTGCCGGGCGATCTGACGGTGTGCGGGTTCGACGATACCGCGCTGGCGACGACGATCTGGCCCGAACTGACCACGATCCGCCAGCCCGTCATCGACATGTCGCGAATGGCGATCGACATGCTGGTGCGCGAAATCCGCGCGCGCAAGGCGAGCGAGGGGAACGTTTCGGGCGCGCATCTCGTCGCAGACTATGAGTTGATCCGGCGGCAGTCCGACGCTGCGCCGCGCCGCCGCCCGGCGGCCCGGCGCGGCGTGCGCGCGCACGAAACCCAGTAAGCTCCGCCCGAAGCGTTTCGGCGTCGACCAGCCTGCTTGAGGCAGGCAAAAAAAATACCGCCCTTCCGAAACAGGCCGGAAGGGCGGTTCATCACATCCATTCGCGAAGACGCGCTTTAAGCGGCGGGATACACCGCGAACCGGCACCGACGAGATGACTCGCATCCCGCCGGCGCCGGTGGCAGCCTTATCCCTCCATCGCTTCGAGTTCGCGGCCGCGCGTTTCCTTGACCATCTTCTGGACGAAGAAGAACGAGATCGCCGCGAACACGGCATAGCCGGTGTAGGTCAGCGCGAGGCCCGGCGACTTGGCGAGCGTGGGGAAGCTCACCGAAATCGCCGCGTTGGCGATCCACTGCGCGAAGCCAGCCACCGCGAGGCCCGAACCGCGAATCTGGTTCGGGAACATCTCGCCGAGCATCACCCACATGATCGGGCCCCAGCTCATGTTGAACGAGATCGTGTAGAGGTTGGCCGCGACCAATGCGATCACGCCATTGTGGCCGGGCAGCGAGACGGCACCGTCGGCGCCGGTCACCGCAGTCGAGAACGCCCAGGCGACGGTGGCGAGAGTCACCGTCATGCCAGCCGAGCCGATCAGCAGCAGCGGCTTGCGGCCGACCTTGTCGACCAGCGCCAGCGCCGCGAAACACGCGCCGATCGAGAGCACGCCGGACAGGATGTTGGTCATCAGCGCGTCGTTTTCGGAGAAACCGACCGCTTCCCACAAAGTCGCGCCGTAATAGAACACGACGTTGATGCCGACGAGCTGCTGGAACACCGCGAGACCGATACCGGCCCACAGGATCGGACGGATCTTACCGGTGGTCTTGTCGATCAGATCGGACAGCTTGGGCTTGTGGTGATCGGCGGCGAGGCTGCCGCGAATCTCCAGCACCTTGCGGTCGGCCTCATTGCTGCCGAGCAGCCGGGTCAGCACGACCCGCGCGTCTTCATCGCGGCCCTTGGTGACGAGGAAGCGCGGGCTTTCGGGGATAAAGAACAGAGCGACGAGGTAGATCGCGGCAGGGATCGCCTGGAGCCAGAACATCCAGCGCCAAGCCGAAAACCCGAACCAGAAATCGGCGGTCGATCCGCCAGCGAAGCGCGCCAGCGCGTAATTGGCGACGAACGCGCCGGTGAGGCCGGTGATGATCATCACCTGCTGCACGCTCGACAGCCGCCCGCGAATCGCCGCCGGCGTGACTTCCGAAATGTACACCGGCGAGATGACGCTGGCCGCGCCCACGCCGAGCCCGCCCATGATGCGCGCGAGGATGAACACCAGCGAACTGCCGGCGGCACCGGCGAGCAACGCGCTGATGAGGAACAGCACGGCGGCGAGCATCATCACGCTGCGCCGGCCGATCCGGTCGGCGAGGCGCCCGGCGATGAACGCGCCGATCGACGATCCGATCAGGATCGCGCCGACATTGATGCCGAGGCCGAGTTTGCCGAGATCGAACGCGGCCTCCAGCCCCTTCTGCGTGCCGTTAATGACACCCGAATCATAACCGAACATGAAGCCGCCGATCGTCGCCACCGCGACGATCATGGCGATAAAGCCCATGTTCAGCTTCTGGTCGGGAGATAATGTCGCCGAACCTGTCACACCCTGCTCCTTGTTGCGCCGGTATCGGCGTCGTCCCACCCAATATCGTGTCGTGCTTATTCGATCAGCGCCAGCCGGCATCGATGAAATAATCGTGGCCGGTACACATACGCGCATCGTCCGACGCCAGGAACAGCACCAGCGCGGCCACATCGGCGGGCTGGATTCGCCCGTCGAGGCATTGTGCGGCGACGATCTCGGCCTCGCCCTCGGGCGTGTACCATTTTTCCTGGCGCGGCGTCTGGACGTTGCCGGGCACGATCGTCGAGACGCGGATGTTGTCGCGGCCGAAGTCGCGCGCCATCGCGCGGGTCATGCCTTCGATGCCGGCCTTGGCGGTCTCGTACAGCAGCAATTCGGGCAGGCCGAGGTGCCAGGAGATCGACCCGAAGTTGAGGATCACCCCGCCGCCACGCGCGCGCATGCCGGGCACCACCGCCTGCGCGGCGAACAGCAGGTGGCGCAGATTGGTCGCCATCCGCTCGTCCCAATATTCGGGCGTGATCTCGTCGATCGTGTGGCGGTCGTCGCTGGCGGCGTTGTTGATGAGAACGTCGATGCCGCCGAACTCGGCGTCGATCGAGTCGATCGTCGTTTTGAGCAAAGCCAGATCGCGCAGGTCGCACGGCCTGAAGATCGCGCCCTCGAACTGCGCCGCGTGCGCCGCGCCCGCCTCGGCATTGATGTCGAGAAAGGCGACACGCGCGCCGGCGCGGGCGAAGGCTTCGACCAGACCGGCGCCGATGCCGGTCGCGCCGCCGGTCACCAAGACGCGCTTGCCCTTGAGGCTCGGATAGACGGCGCGGTCTTCGGCAGGAAGCAGGGCTATGCTCACGCTGCGCCGCCGAGCAGGCCGCGCGAGGCGAGGTTGGTAATGAACGCGCCGATGCCGGTTTCCCACGGCGCGGCGTCGCGCGAATAGACCACGCGGTTGACCAGTTCGCCCAAGCGCTCGCTTTCGATCCGCACCGTATCGCCGACCTTGTGGGTGAAGCCCCGCCCCGGCTCGTCACGGTCCTGCACGGGCGCGAACAGCGTGCCGAGGAACAGCACGAAGCCGTCGGGATATTGATGCTCGCTCAGCGTCTGCTTGACGAGGTCGAGCGGGTCGCGGCTGATCTCGGCCATGTTGCTCGCGCCTTCGAGGCGGTAATTGTCCTCGCCTTCGATGGTGAGGCGAACCTCGGCCTTGCGCACGTCGTCGATCGTGAAGCTGTCGTCGAACAGCCGCACGAACGGCCCGAGCGAGCACGATGCATTATTGTCCTTGGCCTTGCCGAGCAGCAGCGCCGAGCGCCCCTCGAAATCGCGCAAATTGACGTCGTTGCCGAGGCACGCGCCGACCGCCTGGCCCTTGCTGTCGACGAGCAGCGCGATCTCGGGCTCGGGATTGTTCCAGCTCGAATCGGAGCGAATGCCGATCTCGGCGCCGGCGCCGACGGTGGAGAGCACCGGCGCCTTGGTGAACACCTCGGCGTCGGGGCCGATCGCGACTTCGAGATATTGCGACCACAGGCCCGCCTCGACCAGCGCCGCCTTGAGTTCGGCGGCTTCGTCCGAGCCGGGCTTGACCGAGCGGATCGAGCCGCCGACGCGCGCTTCGAGGCTGTCGCGGATCGCACCGGCAGCGGCCCAGTCACCACGCGCGCGCTCTTCGATCACGCGCTCGACCGCCGACACGGCGAAGGTGACGCCGCACGCCTTGACGCATTGCAGATCGACCGGGCTGATGACGGTCACATCGGCATGGTCGAGCGCACCGAGCGATACGCCGCCCGCGCCCGAGAAATCCCCCGCTTCGACCAGCGCAGACACGGTTGGCGCGACGCTGGACATGTCGAACAGCTCGCCGCCGATGACCAGCACCGGACTTGGGCCTTGCGCGGTCTGCACACGACCAAGGAAACGCCCCGCCTGCCAGTCGCCTGGCAAGCTGTTCTGAATCGCGGTTCCGCCCCTCATATCCCACTCCGGTCGTCTATTAGATTTGATAGCGCTACCAGCACGGCAGGGCCAGCGCTGTCAATAGGACAGGCCAATGGGGTACGCCAGAACGCACGTAAGTTGCGCGAATGCGAATTTCAGGCCGCGGCGGACGCCACGCGACGGACGCCGCCGGAGGCGGCGTATCGTGGCAAATAGTCCCCGTTCACAAGATCTTCGAACACGCCGCGCGACAGGATCGGGAGAGCGTCGCGCGCTGCGTCGCCCTCGCGTCCGGCGCGATCGTCCACACCCCGCCGCCGCCGACGATGCCGCGCGTATCGAGGCGATGCTTCGCCCCCAACGCGACCAAACGGAGGGGTTTTTCACGCGACAGGTGGCGGCGGCGGCGGAGCGGTGGCAAGACACGCCGGATGCGCCGCCTGCTGCCTCTCGTTCTGTTGCTCTTTGCCGGCGGGTGCGACTCGCGATCGGATGCGGGCGCGGTGGTGGTCAGCGCAATCGGCGGCGCGCCCGCGCTGGCCGATCCGGCGCGCGGGAGCCTCACCACGCCCGACCGGCTGCTGCTCGATTCGGCCGCGCAGGGGCTGGTGCGCTTCGACGCGGCCGGGCAGATCGAACCCGGCCTCGCCGAACGCTGGACCGTGCTCGACGACGGCCGCAGCTACATCTTCCGAATCCGCGATGCGACATGGAGCGACGGCAAGCCCGTCACCGCTGCCGAGGTCGTCGCGATCCTCAAGCGGCAGCTCTCGCCCGCATCGCGCAACCCGCTCCGCCCGTTCCTCACCGCGATTCACGAAATCGTCGAGATGACGCCCGAGGTGATCGAGGTGCGGCTGACCCGGCCGCGCCCCGATCTGCTAAAGCTGTTCGCCCAGCCCGAACTCGCGATCGTTCGGGCGCGCCCCCCGGGCGGCAGCGGGCCGTTCCGCGCCGGCGCCATCCCGCAGGGCGGCGTGATGCTGCGGCCATCCTTTGATCCGAGCCGCGCCGACGACGAAGATGCGACGGCGCCGCCGCCGCAAGCCTCGGTACGGCTGATCGGCGAGCGCGCGGCGAAGGCGATCCTGCATTTCCAGCATCGGGACTCCGATCTCGTCACGGGCGGCAGCTTCGCCGACTGGCCGCTGCTCGCGCAGGCGTCGATCCCGCCCGCCACGGTGCGGGTCGATCCGGCGGCGGGGGTGTTCGGTCTCGCCATCGCCGATCGCACCGGCTTCCTCGCCGATCCCGGCAACCGTGCCGCGATCGCGCAGGTGATCGACCGTGATGCGATCGTCGCCGCCTTCGCGCCCGGCTGGGCCGCGACGCTGAGCATCCTGCCCGAACAGCTCGATTCGGCCGCGCCGCCCGCCGTGCCGACGTGGCAGCAGGCCGGCGCGCTCAACCTCTCGCCGGCGGAGCGCGTGCGGCAATGGCGCCAGATGCACCCGCTGCCTTTGTACCTGCGCGTCGCAGTGCCCGCCGGGCCGGGCGCGACGATCCTCTACGGCCATGTCGCCGCCGCGCTGGTGCGGATCGGTATCGTCCCGCAACGGGTGGCGCTGGCCGAACCCGCCGACCTTCGCCTCGTCGATGCCGTCGCGCCGTATGACAGCGCGCGCTGGTATCTGGCGATGGCGTGCCAGCCGTGCGGCGACACCGCGCAGGCCGCGCTCGACGCCGCGCGCGATGCGCCGACGCTTGCCGAGCGCGCGCGCCACATCGCCGATGCAGACGCCGCGCTCGCCGCCGATGTCGCGTTCGTGCCGATCGCCCGGCCGCTGCGCTGGTCGCTGGTTTCGGTGCGGCTCAAGGCGTGGGCGGGGAACCCGCGCGCGTGGCATCCGTTGAATCGGCTACGCACCGACACCAATTGAGGTGACATGACCCAGGCAACCCGCATCAAGCCCGAACCGCTCCATGGCTTCGCCGCCGGCTATGTCGGCCGCGACGCCGCCGCCGTGCGCAAACGCATCGAGGCGATGGAGCGCCTGCTCGAAGGGCTGTTCGTCATCCCCGGCATCAACCGGAAGATTGGCCTCGACGTGATCCTCGACCTGATCCCGGTCGGCGGCGACGCGGTCGGCGCGGCGATGGGCGCGTGGATGGTGTGGGAGGCGCGCAACCTCGGCATGTCCAAGACGCAGATCGCGCGGATGATGGGCAACGTCGGCATCGACTTCGCGCTCGGGCTGATCCCGTTCGTCGGCGCGATCCCCGATGCGCTGTTCCGGTCGAACACGCGCAACCTGAAGATCATCCACAAGCATCTCGACAAACATCACCCGTCGCTCGCGGTGGTCGAGCAGCGGTAAACCGTCGCCCCGGCGCAGGCCGGGACTTTTGGGCGATCCGCTCGCCAGATTATGGCACCGGTTAGCGGCGGCCGCGCCAGATCTTGAGCGGTGCGTTCGCCGGCACCCCGCCCGAATTGGGCTTGCACCGCTCATAAGCGAAGCTCTTGTCGAGGCACAGCCAGAGTTCGTCGAGCCAGCCCTTGCGGTTGGCGGTGACGCGGATCGCGCTGGCCGGCAGCCCCGGGTTGGCGGCCGCGAACGCCGCCGCGAAATCACCCGCGGTCAGCGGCCGGCGCGAAAGCGCGTCCATGTCGGGGTAGCGCAGCGTCGCGTACAGCCCGGTCGAGCGTTTGAAATAGTCGGCGGGCGTGGTCGGCATGCAGGTGCCGTGCTTGGCCCATTCGTGCTGGAGCAATTGCGCCGAGGGCGTCGAACACAGATGCTTTTTGATGAGCGCGGCGGGCAGGATCGGCGTCGCCTGGCAATATTGCGGCCACTGCGCCCCTACCCCGTCCGGCCACAGCCCATGCAGCGTGAAGCCGAAACGGTTGCCGCCGCCACATTCGATCTGCGCGCTCGTGTCGCGGCGGTGCGCCTGGCAATATTCGGGCGCCCAGGTGAGCGCGAGCGTGTAGCTGCCGATCGGAAGTTTGCGCACCGGCTCCTTGATCGACGGGAGTTCGGGGCGCGGGGCGGGCACGAACGCGGGGATCGCGCATTGCAGCGCCTGTGCCTGCGCGACGCCGGGCAAGGCCAGCGCCAGCAGCGGCAGGATGTACGACAGTTTCATGCGGCGTCTCCCCTCGTGTGCGGTCGCCATCGCTCTCACAGCGCGGCGAAATCAAGCCCGATATCGGCGGCGGGCGCCGACTGGGTGATGCGGCCGACGCTGACATAGGTCACGCCGCTCTCGGCGATCGCGCGGATCGTGTCGAGCCGCACCCCGCCCGAGGCTTCGGTCGGCACGCGGCCCCCGACCAGCGCGACCGCTTCGCGGAGCATGTCGGGCGCCATATTGTCGAGCAGCAGGTGAGTCGCGCCGGCATCGAGCGCGGGCGCGATCTGCGCGAGCGTATCGACCTCGGCGATGATGCTGGCGATCCCCGCCGCCTTCGCGCGGCGCACCGCCTCGCCGATATCGCCGGCGACCGCGACGTGATTGTCCTTGATCATCGCCGAATCCCACAGCCCCATGCGGTGATTGGTCGCGCCACCCATGCGAGTCGCGTATTTTTCCAGCACGCGCAGGCCGGGAATGGTCTTGCGCGTATCGAGCAGGGTCGCGCCGGTGCCGGCGATCGCATCGACATAGGCGCGAGTCAGCGTGGCGATTCCCGAGAGATGCTGCACGGTGTTGAGCGCGGACCGTTCGGCGGTGAGCATCGCGCGCGCGGCGCCTTGCAGCCGCAGCAGTTCGGTGCCGGGCGCGACGCGGTCGCCGTCTTCGACCAGCCGCGTGATCTCCACGGCAGGATCGAGCGCACGGAAGAACGCCTCGGCCACGCCTAACCCGGCGACGACGATCGCGTCACGACTGTCCATCACGCCGGTGAAACGCGCCTCGGCGGGGATCACCGCCGTCGCGGTGATGTCCCCCCGATCCCCCAGATCCTCGGCGAGCGTCGCCGCGACGAAAGCATCCAGATCGAAGCGGTCGAGGTGAAAGCGCATGCGGGCATCCGGGCGGTGAACGACGCGCTGCCCTTGCCAGATCGTGCGACGGACGAACAGCGCGTTCGCGCCGCCGGCGCTTACAACTCCTGAACGGTCGGGCGGAACAGGATCTCGTTGACGTCCATGTCCTCGGGCTGGCTGATTGCGAACGCCACCACGCGCGCGAAGCTGTCGGCCGAAATCGCATTCTTCTCGTAAAAATCGTTCATGCCCGCCGCGATATCGGGCTCGGTGATGCTCTGCGCCAGTTCGGACGAAACCGCGCCGGGCGAGACGATCGTGGTGCGGATGTTGTACGGCTTCACCTCCATGCGCAGCCCTTCGGAGAGCATCCGCACCGCCGCCTTGGTCGCCGCATAGACGGCGCTGCCGGGGCGGACCTTGTGCCCCGCGACCGACGAGACGTTGATGATGTGCCCGCCCTTCTGCGCGGTCATGTGCGGGAGCGCGGCGGCGATGCCGTAGAGCGTGCCCTTGAGGTTGACGTCGATCATCCGGTCCCAATCGGCGATCTTGCCGCGTTCGAGCGGCGAATGCGGCATCAGCCCGGCGTTGTTGATGAGCACGTCGATTCGACCGTGCAGCGCGACCGCGCGATCGACCAGCGCCTTGACCTGCGCGACATCGGTCACGTCGGTCTGGACCGCAGCATCCTCGCCCAGCCCGAGGTCGGCGGCGAGCGCCTGAAGGCGATCGATCCGGCGCGCGCCGAGCACGACCTTCGCGCCCGCTGCGGACAGGTGGCGCGCGGCCGCCTCGCCCAAGCCGCTGCTCGCGCCGGTGATGACGATGATCTTGCCTGCGATATTCTCGGTCATGGAAATCTCCTGAAAGGTGCGGAAGCGATCAATTGCCGGTCGCCGCCATCAACTGGGCTGGATAACGCTCGCCCGCGACATCGATATCCGCCAGCGCGCTACGGATATCGGCGAGATCGCCCTCACCGAGCGTGACGTTCACCGCACCGAGATTCTCTTCGAGCCGGTGGAGCTTGGTGGTGCCGGGGATCGGCACGATCCACGGGCGCTGGGCGAGTAGCCACGCCAGCGCGATCTGCGCGGGGGTCGCCTGTTTGGTGTCGGCGATCGTCCTGATCCGATCGATCAGCGCCTGATTCTTCGCCATCGCCTCGGGGGTGAAGCGCGGCAGCAGCCTGCGGAAATCGCCTTCGGAAAGCTGGCTGTCGGCGCCCATCGCGCCGGTAAGGAATCCGCGGCCGAGCGGGCTGTACGGCACGAAGCCGATGCCGAGCTCCTCGCACACGTGGAGGATGCCGTTGGTCTCGGGTCCGCGCGTCCATAGCGAATATTCGTTCTGGAGCGCGGCGACCGGCTGGACCGCGTGCGCGCGGCGCACCGTCGCCACGCCGGCTTCGGACAGGCCGAAATGCTTGACCTTGCCTTCGGCGATGAGTTCCCGGACGGTGCCGGCGACATCCTCGATCGGGACGGCGGTGTCGACTCGGTGCTGGTAGAACAGGTCGATCACTTCGACGCCGAGCCGCTTGAGCGAGGCGTCGCACACCGCGCGGATATGGTCGGGGCGGCTGTTGAGCCCGCCGGCCACGCCCTTGTCGGCGTTGAAGCCGAACTTGGTGGCGATCACCACCCGGTCGCGCACCGGGCGCAGCGCTTCGCCGACGATCTCCTCGTTGGTGAACGGGCCATAGACTTCGGCGGTGTCGAAGAAGCTGACGCCGAGATCGACCGCCTTGCGGAGCAGCGCGACGCTCTCGTCGGTGCCGAGCGCCTGGCCGTAGCTGAAGTTCAATCCCATGCAGCCGAAGCCGAGCGCCGAAACCTCAAGGCCGCTGGTGCCGAGCGTGCGTGTTTCCATGTGCGATACTCCTGTGCGCCGGTGACGTGCGCCATCGGTGCGCGGGAGATAGGGATTTGCGGTTCGGGGGATTAGGCTGCGGACGTGGGATGAGGTTATGCGGCGCGTTCATGAATGCCGGGTGCATTGATGCGCGTAAAAGCCCTCTCCCCCAGAGGGGAGAGGACTTCCAGCGCTCAATGCACTGGCGTCAGCAACCTTAACGCCAGCGCAAGCCGGCTGGCATCGTCGCGCGCGACGTGTTCGGCGGGCAGCAGCCGCTTGGCGTGGTCGAGCGCGGCGACGACGTCCTTGCGTGACACACCCTGCGCGCACAGCAATTCGCCGAGGTAGCGCACGCGGAACGGCGCGGCGCGGTCGCACGCTTGCGCGAGCGTTTCGAGCCAGTACGCATCGAGATCGCAATCGGCGTAGACCTCGCACCCGGCGGCTTCGGCCATCAGTTCATCGAGCACTTGCTGCGGACGCTGGCCCTGTTCGGACAGCATCGCGCGGCTGATGCCGTGGAGATGCTCGGCTTCGACCGACCAGTCCCAATATTCCCATTCGGCGACCGGCCGGATCAGCCAGCTTTTGGTCGTGCCGTCGACCTTCGCCAGCGCGACTTCGATCGGATAGGATTCGCCCGCTTCGGGCAGACACGACGCCTCGAAGTCGATGATCGCCACCGGCCGCGTTTCGCCCTGGGAGAGAGACTGAGTCGCCACGATTCACCTCCTGGTGACAGTCTGGCGACACTTATGTGACGTGTCACGCGCCGTTTGTGCGCTGCGGCAAGATCACCGTATCCCGAGCGACAGAAGCAGGTCGTTGCCGATCGCGGGCGTCAGCGGCAGGTTCATCCTGGCGCGATAGGCGAGGATCGCGGCGCGCGTGGTCGAACCGATCACGCCGTCCGGGTCGCCCGAGTCGAACCCTGCCGCATCGAGCGCGGCCTGGACGCGGAATTCGGTCGAATGTTCGACCGGCGGCGCACCGATCACGAACGGCCAGATCTTCGCGAACCACGCCTTGCGCTTGTCCAGCCCGACCAGCCCGCCGTTGATCAGCTTCGTCACCAGATCGATGTCGTTGTGGTCGGCGGCGGCATTGCCGTGCGAATCGTCCCATTCGGCGAGCGCGGGTTTGAGCGCATGGTCGGCCGAGACGACGAGATCGGGCGTGCCGACGAAATCGACGCCGCAGCGCGTTCCGAACTTGGCGTAGCTGGCACGGCCCGTCGTCTGGAGAATGCCGCGCCCGCGATACGTCCAGCCATCCTGCGAGCCTGGCGGGCCATTGCCCATGCGATTGCCATAGACGAGGCTGAACAAGGCGACGCCGTGGTCGAGCTTACACTGACCGGCCATCTTCACGCAGGCGGTACGATTGGCGAAATACCTATGCCAATTGCCCGAATCCCACATATCGCCGAGATTCTCGGCCGAATAGTTACCGCTTTCGACGAGGATGGTCAGCCCGCCGGTTTCGTGGAGCACCTGTGCCATGAAATGCGCAAGGCGAAGCGGCGTGGTGATGCCGCTCTTGGCGAGCTGCGCATCACCTTGTTGGAAAGCCTTTTTGTAAGCATCCTTCGCGCTTGGCGCGAAACGGGTAACGATATCGCTCGCACGAACGGCAGCGGTTACGCGCATCGACAGCCTCCCCCTCAGTGACTGACCGCGATCTTCTGCCGATCAGTCACTGTAGGAAAGCTTTATTATCGCCGATGTGGTTACGAACTTGAGTCCACCTGCTCCCCTCCCTGGAAGGGAGGGGTCGGGGGTGGGTTGCTCTTATGGGAGCGGAGCGGCCGCCTTTGGCCGACCCACCCCCAGCCCTCCCTTTCAGGGAGGGGAGCAGGTATTATCAGGCGACCTTGAGCGGCCCCAAATCGCCCAGCCCGACCGTGCCCGATGCCATCGCCAGCATCGCGTCGAGGCTCTTCTTGGCTTGCAGCCGCAACCCCTCCTCGATCTCGACGCGCGGGGTGAGGTCGCGCAGCGCGACGTACAATTTCTCCAGCGTGTTGAGCGCCATGTACGGGCAGATGTTGCAGTTGCAATTGCCGTCGGCGCCGGGGGCACCGATGAAAGTCTTGAGCGGGGCCGCCTTCTGCATCTGGTGAATGATGTGCGGCTCGGTCGCGACGATCAAAGTGTCGCCGGGCATCGTATCGGCGAAGGCGAGGATGCCGCTGGTCGAGCCGACGTAATCGGCGTGGTCGAGAATATAAGGCGGGCATTCGGGATGCGCGGCGACCGGCGCGCCGGGATGCTCGATCTGGAGCTTGAGCAATTCGGTTTCGCTGAACGCCTCGTGGACGATGCACACGCCCGGCCACAGCAGCATCTCGCGCCCGGTCTTGCGCGCGAGATAGCCGCCGAGGTTCTTGTCGGGGCCGAAGATGATCTTCTGTTCGGGGGGGATCTGGCTGAGGATCTTTTCCGCCGAGGACGAGGTGACGATCACGTCGGAGAGCGCCTTCACCTCGGTCGAGCAGTTGATGTAGGTGAGCGCGATGTGATCGGGATGCGCGGCGCGGAACGCAGCGAACTGCTCGGGCGGGCAGCTATCCTCGAGCGAACAGCCGGCGTCCATGTCGGGCAGCACGACGATCTTCTCAGGGCTGAGGATCTTGGCGGTCTCGGCCATGAAGCGCACGCCGCAGAAGGCGATCACGTCGGCATCGGTCGCCTGCGCCTTGCGCGACAGATCGAGGCTGTCGCCGACGAAATCGGCGAGATCCTGAATCTCGGGCTTCTGGTAATAATGCGCGAGGATGACGGCGTTGCGCTCCTTGCGGAGCCGGTCGATCTCGGCGCGCAGATCGAGTCCTTGCAAGTCTTGGGTCTGGACGGTCATGCGCACTATCTCCCTCGCGCGCCCAGATAGGGACTCGCGCGGCGGTTGTCAGCCGGGATCGCTCAGCGCCCCTCGGCGAGGATTTCCTCGATCGATCGGCTGCGGTCCCATTGTTCGGTGTCGCGGCGGCCCTCGCCTTCGAACTGGACGACGACATGTGCGTCCACGCCGGCGATGGTGAGCGGGCGTTGGTAGAGATCGGCGATCTCGCGCCGCGCATTTTCGCGCGCGCGCACCATGTTCTTCGCGCTCGCCGCCTCACCCTGCACCACCTGCGCGGCGCGTGACGAAGCGCGCTGGCGCAGCCGCGCCATCGCGCCGCGCGTGACGATGAGGCCGGTCGCCTGATCGACCGTCGCGCGGCCCTCATCGACGTTGACGCTGTCGACGCGCACGTCGGGCGGTGTCACGATCAGCGTCTTGGTCTTCGCATTCCAGAAGAAATGGCCGCGATCGAGCTTGGCGAGATCGACGAAATAGTCCGCCTCGAACGGCGCCTTGAACACCAGCCCGGACGGCAGGATGCCGCCCCAGCCCGAATCGGACGCGGTCGCCTGAACGGTGCCGGTCAGGCGGCTGACGCGCAGATCGGTCGCGCCGGCGAGCCGCGCATCGACCACCTTGGAGACGACCAGCCCGTCGCTCTCGCGCTCGACCGTGTAGCGCGTCGTATAGCGCTGGTAGGCGAGGTAGCCGCCGACGCCGAGCGCGATCACCACCGCCAGCACGATCGCGCCAGCGAGCGCCGGCATCAGCCTTGCGGCGCGGCGCGGCGACTCAGCCGACATGGGACCAGGTCTCGCCATCCTCAGTCACCAGCCCGCGCGTGCGCAGGTCGATCAGATGCGCCAGTACCGAGCGCCCGGCGGCGGGGAACAGCTTTGGGTCGAGCCCGGCGTACATGCGCGCGACCATCGCGGGCACCGGCCGCGCTTCTTCGCGCAGCAGGCGGAGGATCTGTCCCTCGCGCTGCTTGCGATGCCCCATCATGCCGCGCACCAGCCGGCGCGGGTTTTCGATCGGGTTGCCGTGCGCGGGATAATAGATGCGGTCATTGCGGTGCATCAGCCGGTCGAGGCTCGCCATATAATCGGCCATGTCGCCATCGGGCGGCGCGACGACGCTGGTCGACCAGCCCATCACGTGATCGCCGGTGAACAGCGCGCGCGTCTCCTCCAGCGCGAAGCAGAGGTGGTTGGAGGTGTGGCCGGGGGTGTGGACCGCGCGCAGCGTCCAGCCCTGCCCGGTCACCGCCTCGCCATGGGACAGAATTCGGGCCGGCGCGTAATCGGGGTCGAACCCGGCTTCGAGGCGCGGGCCGGTATCGGCGACGACGAGTGGCGCGCAACCGACGATCGGCGCGCCGGTCAGCGCGGCGAGCGGGCGCGAGGCAGGGCTGTGATCGCGGTGGGTGTGGGTGATGACGATCGCCGTCACGGGCCGCCCGGCGATGGCGGCGAGGATCGCGTCGATATGCTCGGGCACGTCGGGACCGGGATCGATCACCGCGAGATCGGTGGTGCCGACCAGATAGGTCTGCGTGCCGGTATAGGTGAAGGGCGACGGATTGGGCGCGAGCACGCGCACGACGAGCGGCTCAAGCGATTGCGCGGTGCCGGTGTGCTGCTCGTCCATGCCGGGCGATGTGGCGGCAGCGGGCGCGGAACGCAAGTCCGCGCCCGCCGCGCAAGGTCAGTCCTCGCGGGCGATATCGGCCTGAAGCTCGGCAAGCGACGCGTCGATCGCCTGCAGTGCCTCGCGGCGCGCGTCCGTCGGCATATGCGCATTGTCAGTGACGCTGGCGCGCGCACGGCGCAGGCCATCGAGCGCGGAGCGATAGGCGGTCCGTTGTATCGCCGCGCTGTTCGCCGCCAGTTCCGCGCCGCGCGATGCCGCGCGTTCGATCCGGTCGGTGCAGACCGTGATGCTGCGCTTGCCGCCATGCTCTTCCTTGATGACCATCGGCCGGTCGGCGCCACCACAGCTTGCCGAACTCACGCGCGGCAGAGTGCCGGCGACAGTGTCGGTCACGACGTCGCCGTCCCTGCCGATGCGGACGAAATGCCGGCGCGTGACGCGGCCATCGGTCGCTTCGGTACGGTCCGACACCGCGAGCGCGTCGCCATCGAACGGCGGAGCGGGTGGCGCGGGTGGCGCGGATCGCATCGACGGCGCCGGCGCCGGCGCCGGCGGTGCAGGTGGCGCGTCCGGCGCAGCGGTGGAAGCGGGCACGTCTGGGGCGGGCGGAACATCCGCGCCTGCTTGCTCCACCCCCGTCGCGGGCAGGTCAGGCGCGGCCGGTGCGAAGGCGGCGATCGGCGCAGCACTGTCGAGCGCCGCGAGGTCGATCCCCGTCACGGTCTTTACCTTGGTGCGGACATGCTCGGCGGCTTGCGTGCCCGAGGCGGTCAGCCCGAGCGCGGCGACGCCGAGCAGCGCGATGGTGGCGGTGCCGCCGGCGAGGCGGACGCGGGAAATGCGGCGGGTGGTCAGCATCCTCAGTCTCCCTTTCAGATCGTCGATGGTGTGGAGGTGACACGCCGCCGAGACCGCGCCGCCATGCGCCGCTTTCAGGATCGCGCAGGCATAGGTGTGGCGGGTGATGGCGGGGCGGCCGGCGAGTACGCGCGCATCGTTCGCCACTTCCTGATCGGTACGGAACGCGCGGAAGGCGTACCAGGCGAGCGGGTTGAACCAGTGCAGCGCAAGCACCGCGAGCGCGATCCAGTTGGCGACCAGATCGCCGCGCGCGTGGTGGCCGAGTTCGTGCGCCAATGCGAGATCGCGCTCGGCGGGGTCGTACA
The DNA here is from genome assembly GCF_001717955.1 of Sphingomonas panacis. Lineage (NCBI taxonomy): Bacteria > Pseudomonadati > Pseudomonadota > Alphaproteobacteria > Sphingomonadales > Sphingomonadaceae > Sphingomonas > Sphingomonas panacis. The sequence continues at coordinate 1,774,651 of NZ_CP014168.1, read as the reverse complement.
AAGCATCGAAATCGGTCGGGAAGGCGACGTAGCGGCGCACGACGCCAAACGCGAGCGGGCCACGCGCGACCGGCGTCTCGATGACATCGACGCCATCGCGCTCTTCCAGCGACTCCGCGCCGGCGAGCAGATCCAGACAAAAACGCCGGTGCGCGAGCATGTGCCACCCGGCGAAGCCGAGCGCGCCGACCAGCCACACCGCCGCCAGCACCGGCACGAACGCCTCCCAGCCGATCGACTGTGCGGCGGCGCGCGCCGGCGCGGCGAGCAGGATGGTGACCGGCTCGCTCGCCTGCGCGACCGGCAGGATCGCGACGTGGCGCACGCTTTCGGACACGGTTTGCGGAAGCGGCGGCAGGCACAGCCGCAGCACCGGCATCGCCCACAAGGCATACGCGACATCCGGCCCGAACGCGCGGCGCACCGGCGCGCGGATCGCCATCACCAGCGCCATCAGCAGCGCCGAGCCGGCGAGCGCCTCGACTGCCCAGCCGATCATGATTTCAACGCCTTGAGCAGAGCTTCGATCTCGCTGATGTCCTGCGCGGACAGCGCGTCGCGTTCGGCGAGATGCGCAACCAGCGGCGTGAGCTTGCCGCCGAACAGCCGGTCGATCAGCCGCCGCGACTCGCCTTCGACATAGTCTTCGCGCGCAACCAGCGGCCGGTAGAGATAGCGCCGGCCATCGGCCTCGTGCGCGATCACGTTCTTGGCGAGCAATCGCCCGAGCAAAGTCTTGACGGTATTGGCCGACCATTCGCGCGCCGAGGCGACCCGTTCGGCCACGTCCTGCGCGGTGAGCGGGCTATCGTCCCACAGCACCTCCATCACCGCATGTTCGGCATCGCTGATCCGTTCGGCCACAGACTCACTCCCGTACTGACTACAGATGTAATCGCACCGACTACGACTGTAGTCAACACGCCCCGCGCCCTGTCGCCGCAAATCGTGTGTGCGCCTCTCTTGACCAGTGCTGCACCGCACCCCTATCCGCCGGATGTTGGAGGGACACGCATGCAGAAGCTCTACCCGAACGCCGCCGCCGCTTTAGAGGGGTTGCTTCAGGACGGCATGACGATCTGCGCGGGCGGCTTCGGCCTGTCCGGCATCCCCGAACGGCTGATCGACGCGATCCGCGATGCGGGCACCAAGGATCTCACCATCGCCAGCAACAACGCCGGGATCGACGGCGAGGGCCTCGGCAAGCTGCTGCGCACGCGCCAGGTCAAGAAGATGATCTCCTCCTATGTCGGCGAGAACAAGGAGTTCGAGCGGCAATATCTGGCGGGTGAGCTGGAGGTGGAATTCTGCCCGCAGGGCACGCTCGCCGAGCGCTGCCGTGCCGGTGGCGCGGGCATCCCCGGCTTCTACACCAAGACCGGCGTCGGCACGCTCGTCGCCGAGGGCAAGGAAGTGAAGAGCTTCGATGGCGAGGACTATATCCTCGAACGCGGCATCCGCGCCGATCTGGCGATCATCAAGGGCTGGAAAGCGGACAGCACCGGCAATCTGATCTTCCGCAAGACCGCGCGCAACTTCAACCAGCCGATGGCGACGGCGGGCAAGGTCTGCGTCGCCGAGGTCGAGGAAATCGTGCCGGTCGGCAGCCTCGACCCCGATTGCATCCATCTGCCCGGCATCTACGTGCAGCGGCTGATCGTCGGCAGCCCCTACGACAAGAAGATCGAGTTCCGCACCGTGCGGGAACGCGCTGCGTGAAGCGACTCCTCGCCCTCTCGGGGTCGCTTGCGGCAGCGGCGCTGCTGCAAGGCTGCGCGGCGGCGATCCCGATGGCGGCCGACATGATGGGGCGGCGCCATTATGATGCGCGCCTCAACGGGCGGATCGAGACCGATACCGATATCGCTTCTTATGCCACCGCAGCGGCGAGCGCGCCGCCGGTGATCCCCGCCGCGTTCGCCGGCCCCGAGACCGCGCCCGCACCGATCCACGCGGCGATGCTCCAGCCGGGCGGCGGCAGCGACATCGCGCTTCAGCAGGCCTCGGCGCAAGAGGACGAGGCGCCGTCCGCGTCGCGCACCTATGTCGCGCCGCGCAAGCGCAAGCGTGGCGCCCCGCCGCCGCCGGCCCCGCGCACCACGACGGCGGTGCCGGCGGGAATCCAATATCTCTACGGCTCGGGCGAAGCGTCGGCGCAATATCTGCAAACCTATATCGCGCTCGAAAACTATCTGCTCGGCGTCACATCGGATCGCGCGATCGGGCATATCGTGCGCTCGGTCGTGCTCGCGCCGGGGGCGTCGCTCCAGAACCCGAGCTTCCTGCCGTGCGACCAGAAGCCGATGGCCGTCGTGTTCGACATCGACGAGACGGTGGTGTTCAACCTCGGCTTCGAGCAGGCCAGCCTCGCGGCGGGCGGCGGCTATAATGCGGCGCGCTGGGATGCGTGGGAACGCTCGGGCAGCAAGGCAGTGTCGCTCGCGCCCGGCGTGGCCGAAGCGATCAAGGTCGCGCGCGATTCGCATGTCGAGGTGATCTTCAACAGCAACCGTTCGGGCGCCAATGCCGCGAAGACCGCGGCGATGCTCAACGGCCTCGGCGTCGGCCCGGTCGCCTATGGCACCAACCTGTGGCTCAAGGGCGACAGCGGCAGCACCGGCAACGGCAAGGACGCGCGCCGCCAGGACATTTCGGTGCATTATTGCGTGATCGCGATGGTCGGCGACCAGCTTGGCGATTTCAGCGATCTGTTCAACGCCGGCGACATCACCTTGTCCGAGCGGCGCCAGCTTACGGCGAACCGCGAGATCTACCTGCTGTGGGGGCATGGCTGGTTCATGCTGCCGAACCCCGCATATGGCACCGCCGTCAACGGCACGCAGGCGGAGATCTTCCCCGCCGACAAGCGCTGGACGCCCGGCGAGGCGCCGCCCCCCGATCCTGCTCCCACGGAGAAATAAGATGGTTTGGACCCGTGACGACATGGCGGCGCGCGCCGCGCGCGAGCTGCAGGACGGCTTCTACGTCAATCTCGGCATCGGCATCCCCACGCTGGTGGCGAACCATATCCCCGAGGGCGTCGAAGTGACGCTCCAGTCCGAAAACGGGATGCTCGGCATCGGCCCGTTCCCCTTTGCGGGCGAGGAAGACGCCGATCTGATCAACGCCGGCAAGCAGACGATCAGCGAGCTGCCGCAAAGCGCCTATTTCTCGTCGTCGGACAGCTTCGCGATGATCCGCGGCGGGCATATCGACCTGACCGTGCTCGGCGCGATGGAAGTCGCCGAGAATGGCGACATCGCCAACTGGATGATCCCCGGCAAGATGATCAAGGGCATGGGCGGCGCGATGGATCTCGTCGCGGGCGTCAAGAAGATCATCGTCGTGATGGAGCATACCTCCAAGAACGGCGACCCGAAGTTCATCCCCGCCTGCACGCTGCCGCTGACCGGCAAGAACGTCGTCGACATGATCATCACCGATCTGTGCGTGTTCCGCCGGCCCGACCATGACAGCGCGTTCGAACTGATCGAACTCGCCCCCGGCGTGACGACCGAGGAGGTCGCCGCCAAGACCACCGCGCATTACACCAGCGCCATCGCGTGATCCTGCGCATCGCCGCGATCGGCCTGCTGGCGGTCGCGGTGGCGCTGGTCGCAGCGCTCCGGCTGCTCTCGCCGCCGGGGCAGTTGAGCCTGCTCGACGGCGCGATGGGCGGCGGCTGGGGCACGACGCGGCCGGGCGCGGCGCTGCCGTTCGGCAGCCACGGGCAGACGCTCGATGTATGGCGGCCCGCGCATCCGCCGGGCGCGAAGCTGCCGGTGGTGATCTTCTTCTACGGCGGCGGCTGGGTGGCGGGATCACCGGACGGCTACCGCTTCGCGGCGCGCGCCTTCGCCAAACAGGGCTTCGTCGTCGTGGTGCCCGATTACCGCAAGGTGCCGGCGGTGCGCTTCCCCGCCTTCGTCGAGGATGGCGCCGAGGCGGTGAAGTGGACTCGCGACCATATCGCGGCTTATGGCGGCGATCCCGACCGGATCGCGCTGGCGGGGCATTCGGCGGGCTCGCACATCATCGCACTGCTCGCGCTCGATCCGTGCTATTTGTCCGCCCAAAAGCTGCCGCCGAACACGATCAAGGCGGTGGTCGGCCTGTCCGGCCCCTATGATTTCTACCCATGGACCTCGCCGCGCGCGATCGAGGCGTTCAAGGGAACGCGCGACCCGCTGACGACACAGCCGATCACCTACGCCAGCGCCGATGCGCCGCCGATGCTGCTCGTCACCTCTTCGGGCGATACCGAGGTCGAGCCGCGCAACACGGTCAGCCTGGCCAAGCGGCTGACCGCGCTCGGCGCGCCGGTGACGGTCCGCGAGTATCCCATGCTCAGCCACGAGGAGGTGGTGATGGCGCTGTCGGTGCCGTTCCGGGGCAAAGCGCCGGTGCTGGCGGACAGCGCGGCGTTCCTGCATCGGGTGCTGGACCGCCCCTGACGCCCAAGCCAGTTCGTGCTGAGCCCGTCGAAACACATGCCCCAACAGGGGCGGAAAAACGTGCGTCTGCCTCTCACCTCACGCCAGCCTGCGCAATGAACATGCAGTCTAAGGTTGCGATCGCGCATCAAAGGGTTAAAGCGCGGCTCCATGTCGAACCCGCAAACGCTGTACGAGAAAATCTGGAACGCGCATGTCGTCGAGAAGCGCGACGACGGGACGTGCCTTGTCTATATCGATCGTCACCTCGTCCATGAAGTGACGAGCCCGCAGGCGTTCGCGGGGCTACGCGCCAATGGCCGCGCGGTGCGCCGGCCCGATCTCACGCTCGCGGTGCCCGACCATAATCTGCCGACCACGCCGCGCGTCGATGCGGCGGGCCACCGCCTGCCGATCACCGACCCCGACAGCGCGCAGCAGCTCGACGCGCTGGAGCGCAACACGCGCGACTTCGGCGTCGATTATATCGACGCGGTCGCGCCCGAGCAGGGCATCGTCCATGTCGTCGGCCCCGAACAGGGCTTCACCTTGCCCGGCACGACCCTGGTGTGCGGCGACAGCCATACCTCGGCGCATGGCGCGCTGGGGGCGCTCGCGTTCGGCATCGGCACCTCCGAGGTCGAGCATGTGCTTGCGACGCAGACCTTGCTGCTCAGCCCGTCGAAGACCTTCGAGGTGCGGATCGAGGGCAAGCTCGGCGCGGGTGTGACGCCCAAGGACGTGATCCTCCACGTGATCGGCCGGATCGGCACCGCCGGCGGCACCGGTCATGTCATCGAATATACCGGCTCGACGATCCGCGACATGTCGATCGAGGGCCGGCTGACGATCGCCAACATGTCGATCGAGGGTGGCGCACGCGCCGGGCTGATCGCGCCCGACGAGAAGACGTTCGCCTATCTCAAGGGCCGGCCGATGGCGCCAAAGGGCGCGGCGTGGGATGCGGCGGTCGCCTATTGGCGGACGCTGCCCACCGATCCGGGCGCGACCTATGACCGCACGATCCTGATCGACGCGACCACGATCGCGCCGTCGCTGACCTGGGGCACCTCGCCCGAGGATGTGGTACCGATCACCGGCGTCGTGCCCGATCCCGCGAGCTTCGCCGATCCGTCGAAGCGCGTCGCGGCGCAGAAGTCGCTCGACTATATGGGCCTCACGCCCGGCACGCCGATCGCCGAGGTGCCGGTGCAGCATGTCTTCATCGGCAGTTGCACCAACAGCCGAATCGAGGATCTGCGCGCCGCCGCCGCCATCGCCGGTGGGCGGCATGTGGCCGAGGGCGTGCGCGCGCTGGTCGTGCCCGGCTCCGGGCTCGTCAAGCGGCAGGCCGAGGCCGAGGGGCTCGATCGCATCTTCCTCGACGCCGGGTTCGAATGGCGCGAGCCGGGCTGCTCGATGTGCCTGGCGATGAACCCGGACAAGGTGCCGCCGGGCGAACGCTGCGCTTCCACTTCGAACCGCAATTTCGTAGGGCGTCAGGGGCCGGGTGCGCGGACGCATCTGGTTTCGCCCGCGATGGCGGCGGCCGCCGCGATCAACGGCCGGTTGAGTGACGTCCGCGAGTTCGGTTTGGGGAACACTGCATGAAGCGCGCACTTATCTTGCTGATCATGGGCACCATCGTCAGCGGCGTCGCCGCTTATGCAGCGACGGCGCGCCCGAACCTGACGCTGACCACCGGCGAGCGCTGACTCGCCGGCGCGGCGTCGGTGTAAAGCATACCGACACCTCCGTTCTTTGAAGGCATTCGTCCGATGAAGCCCGTCACCCAAGTCTCCGGCCGCGCCTATCCGTGGGGCGCGAAGAACATCGACACCGACGTCATCATCCCCGCGCACTGGCTCAAGACGGTCACGCGCGACGGCCTCGGCAAAGGTGCGTTCGAGACGGTGCGCGCGGAGCCGGACAACATCTTCGACGATCCGCGCTATGCCGGCGCGCCGGTGCTGATCGCCGGCGACAATTTCGGCTGCGGATCGAGCCGCGAACATGCCGCCTGGGCGCTCGCCGACATGGGCATCGCCGCGGTGATCGCGCCGAGCTTCTCGGACATCTTCTCGGGCAATGCCTTCAAGAACGGCATCGTCACCGTCGTGCTCCCGCAGGAGGCGGTCGATCGGCTCGTCGAAGTGGCGAAGACCGATAGCGTCTCGGTCGATCTCGAGACGATGACCGTCACCACGCCGTTTCAGGACCGGTTCCCGTTCGAACTCGATCCGTTCCGCCGCCAGTGCCTGATGGAAGGCCTCGACGAGGTCGGGCTGACGCTGGCGCGCGACGCGGCGATCTCGGGCTATGAGGCCGATCTCGCGCGGACCCGCCCCTTCATGGCCGGCGAACGCTTCCACGCCGCCGCCTAACTGCATTCCCCTCCCTGGAAGGGAGGGGTTAGGGGTGGGTCGGCCCGCGAGGATACGCGGTGCCCACCACAAGCCGACCCGCCCCCTCCCTTTCAGGGAGGGAAGAAGGTAAGTGTGGGAACACAGGCGCTGTCGCAGCACGCGGTTGCGCCACCCCATCGCCTTCCCTATCTCGGGTGCGAGTTTTTTGCGGCCCGAGGGGAGAGCCAGATGACCACATTCGACGAGCGCGAGCAGGCGTTCGAGGCGAAGTTCGCACGCGACGAGGAGATGGCGTTCCGCATCATCGCGCGGCGCAACCGCCTGCTCGGCTATTGGGCTGCCGAGCAGATGAAGCTGACCAAGGCCGAGGCCGATGCGTATGCCACCTCGGTCGTTCACGCCGAATTCGAGGAAGCGGGCGACGACGATGTCGTGCGCAAGCTGATCGGCGATCTCACCGCCGCCAATATCACGTGCGACGAAGCCTTGGTGCGCCGCGCGATCGACGAACATACCGTCGAGGCGCGCCGCCAGTTGATGGCATCCGAATAGATGCCGATGGCCGCTCATGAAATCGAGGCGCTGATCGTCGCTTCGATACCCGACGCGCGTGTCGAGATGACCGATCTTGCCGGCGACGGCGACCATTGGGCCGCGCGCGTCACCAGCGAGACGTTCCGCGGGATGACGCGCCTCAAGCAACAGCGCGCCGTCTATGCCGCGCTGGGCGAACGCATGGGCGGCGTTCTCCATGCACTCCAGCTTACCACCGCCGTTCCAGAGTGAAGGAAACCGAGATGACCACCGAAACCAGTGGCGACACCCAGGCCCGCCTCGCCGACATGGTCGGCAAGAGCGACGTGCTTCTGTTCATGAAGGGCAGCCCGCTGTTCCCGCAGTGCGGCTTTTCGAGCCGTGCCGTCGCGATCCTCAACCATGTCGGCGTCGAGTTCGACAGCGTCGACGTGTTGCAGGATCAGGCGGTGCGCCAGGGCATCAAGGCGTTCTCGGACTGGCCGACGATCCCGCAACTCTACGTCAAGGGCGAGTTCGTCGGCGGATCGGACATCATGATGGAAATGTACGAGAGCGGCGAACTGGCACAGTTGCTGACCGACGCTGGGCTGGTGAAAGCCGCCTGATCTCGGGTACCACGTCCGCATCCGGGAAATGCCGGGTGCGGACGGGCCGACGCGAGATCGGGGGCAGCATCGGCCCGTCCTGCTGAAGCGTTACCGCTCGGCATGATCCTATTATAGCAGGGTGCGTGCCAATTTGCGCGAACGGCGGATTTTCGGGATTTTTCTGGTTAACCCGGATCGTCTGGCGGTGGCGTTGTAAGGCTTTCCGACAGTGCGTATCGCCGGCGCGGGCGGGATCGTTGCACGAATTATGGCATTCTGTTTTCCCGCGCACGCCGGAATCCAGAGCCAAGCAAAACACCGATGTGCGGCGCTTGGAACGCTGGACTTCCGCATGCGCGGGAGAACAAGAACAGTTTCACGCGCTCCGCAAACGCGGCGGCGATCTTCCCAAGCGACAAGCTCGGGGCAAGACGGTAATCACGGCCACATGGCTTCAGATTCCGCAAACCCCGCCACTCTCCGCACCGGCGGCCGCATCCTCGTCGATCAACTGCGCGCGCAGGGCTGCGACCGGATCTTCACCGTCCCCGGCGAGAGTTTCCTCGCTGTGCTCGACGCGCTGCACGACACGCCCGCGATCGACCTCGTCGTATGCCGGCAGGAAGGCGGCGTCGGCTTCATGGCGTGCGCGGACGGCGCGCTGACCGGACGGCCGGGGATCGCCTTCGTCACGCGTGGGCCGGGCGCGACCAATGCGTCGATCGGCGTGCATGTCGCGATGCAGGACAGCCAGCCGATGATCCTGTTCATCGGCGACGTCGATCGCGGCACGCGCGACCGCGAAGCGTTTCAGGAAATCAACTTCGAGGCGATGTTCACGCCCATCGCCAAATGGGCGGCGCGGATCGACGACGCGCGCCGCATCCCCGAATATGTCGCGCGTGCCTACGCCACCGCGATGAACGGGCGACCGGGCCCGGTGGTGCTGGCGCTGCCAGAGGACATGCTCAAGGATGTGGTGGAGGCGGTCGATCGGCCGCGCGTGGATCGGGTCGTGCAGGCGACCGATCCGATCCAGATCGCCGCGCTCGGCGGCGCGCTGGATGGGGCCGAACGGCCGATGCTGCTGATCGGCGGCGCCGGATGGGACGATGCGGCGGCGCGCGATATCGCACAATGGGCCGAGCGCAGCGGCGTGCCGGTCGCATCCGCCTTCCGCCGGCAGGACGCGGTGCCGAACGACTGCCCGGTGTGGGCGGGCAATCTCGGCTATGGTCCCAACCCCAAGCTCGTCGAACGCATCCGTGCCGCCGACCTGCTGCTGGTGATCGGCGCGCGGCTCGGCGAGGCGACCACCGATGGCTATACGCTCATCACGCCCGAGCACCCCGGCCAGACGCTCGTCCATATCCATCCCGACCCCGATGAACTCGGCAGCGTCTACCGCGCCGATCTCGCGATCTGCGCGGACATGGCGTCGTTCGCGGATGGCCTGCTGTCGATCGACATACCGCCGCGCACGACCGGCGCCGAAGCCCATGCCGAGTATCTCGCCTGGTCCACCCCCGCCCCACGCCCCGGCCTCGCGCTCGATCTCGGGCCGTGCGTCGCGGCGATGCGCGAGCGGTTGCCGGCGGACACGATCATCTGCAACGGCGCGGGCAATTACTCGGGCTGGTGGCACCGCTACTGGCGCTATGACCTTCACAGCCAGCTTGCCCCGACCTGTGGCGCGATGGGCTATGGCGTCCCCGCCGCCACCGCCGCCGCCTTGCGCCACCCCGACCGCCAGGTCGTCGCGCTCGCTGGCGACGGCTGCTTCCTGATGAACGGGCAGGAACTCGCGACCGCCGTGGCGCAGGACGCGGACATGCTGGTGCTGGTGATCGACAACAGCGGCTACGGCACGATCCGAATGCATCAGGAGCGCGACTATCCGGGGCGGGTGAGCGGCACGCGGCTGCACAACCCCGATTTCGCCGCGCTCGGCCGCGCTTATGGCTGCTGGGCCGAGACGGTCGAGACCACCGAAGCGTTCGCGCCCGCGCTCGACCGTGCGCTCGCGCAAGGCGGCGTCAAGCTGCTCCACCTCAAGACCGAGATGCGCGCGATCAGCGCAGGCGCGATGCTGGCGGGCGAGGCATAACGAAAAGCCGCCCCGGTTTCCCGGAGCGGCTCGTTTTAGGCAAAGGCTGTCGCGACGTCAGATGTCGTCGCCGAGCGCGCCCTTGATCTTGCCCTTGACCTGCTCGCCCTTGCCCTTCAGCTCCTGAGCGGCGCCTTCGTCACGGGTCGCCGGATCGTCGCTGTGCTGCTTGACCTTGCCAATAGCTTCGTTGACGTTGCCTTTGATTTTGTCGCCGAGTTCGCCCATGATTCAATCTCCTACGTGAGTTTGTTCGCGTCTTAGGCCGACGCTACCACTCCCGGATATAGAACCCGCGAAGCCCTGCCCGGTTCCCACGAGCATAATCTGGATCAGGACTACGCCAGCCTCAGATCAGCCCCGACAGCGGGCTCGACGGGTCGGCGTAACGCCGCTTACCCATCCGCCCGGCGAGATAGGCGAGCCGCCCCGCCTCGACGCCCGCCTTCATCGCGGCGGCCATCATGATCGGGTCTTTGGCCTCGGCGATCGCGGTATTCATCAGCACGCCGTCGCACCCGAGTTCCATCGCCGCCGCCGCGTCCGATGCGGTGCCGACGCCGGCGTCGACCAGCACCGGCACGCCGGCGCCTTCGACGATCAGCCGGATCGTCACCTGATTCTGGATACCGAGCCCCGAGCCGATCGGCGCGCCGAGCGGCATGATCGCGACCGCGCCGACATTCTCCAGCCGCTTCGCCGCGATCGGATCATCGACGCAATAGACCATCGGCAGGAAGCCCTCCTTGGCCAGCACCTCGGTGGCGCGCAGCGTCTCGACCATGTCGGGGTACAAAGTCTTCGCCTCGCCCAGCACCTCGAGCTTGACGAGATCCCAGCCGCCCGCCTCGCGCGCCAGCCGAAGCGTGCGGATCGCCGATTCCGCATCGAAGCAGCCGGCGGTGTTGGGGAGATAGGTGACCTTCTTCGGATCGATGAAATCGGTCAGCATCGGCGCATTGCGGTCCGACACGTTGACGCGCCGCACCGCGACGGTGACGATCTCGGCGCCCGACGCCTCGAGCGCGGCGGCGTTCTGCGCGAAATCCTTGTACTTGCCGGTGCCGACGATCAGCCGCGAGCGGAACGTGCGCCCCGCCACCGTCCAAGTGTCCTGCGCGACAGGCCCGGCATGATCGCCACCGCCCACGAAATGCACGATCTCGAGTTCGTCGCCGTCCTCGACCAGCACCTGCGCCAGCGTCGAGCGCGGCACCACCGACAGATTGCGCTCGACCGCGACCTTCTCCGGCGCGAGGCCAAGATCGGCCGCCAGATCGGCGAGGCTCAGCCCGGCGCGCACGCGGCGATGCTCGCCATTGACCTGAATCGAGAGAGTTCCATCTGTATGCATATCGTATCCTGCGTTACGGTGCCGCGCCGCGCCCTGTGCCGTTCGTGTCGAGCGAAGTCGAGACACCTGCGCTGGTGTCTCGACTTCGCTCGACACGAACGGGTAAGGAGGGTCGTCACGATATAGGCGTGCGCGTCGTGCCCGCAATTGAAAGAGTTCGATGCCCGACACCATCTTCGTCCTCAACGGCCCCAACCTCAACCTGCTCGGCACGCGCGAGCCGGAGATCTATGGGCACGACACGCTCGACGATATCGCCGGCATGCTTGAGGATCGCGCCCGCGAACTCGATCTGACGGTCGATGTGCGCCAATCGAACCACGAGGGGCATCTGGTCGACTGGCTTCACGAGGCGCAAGCGATCGGCGCCAAGGCGGTGCTGCTCAACGCCGGCGCGTTCACCCACACTTCGGTGGCGGTGCATGATGCGATCAAGGGCATCAGGACGCCGGTGATCGAGGTCCACCTTTCCAACCCGCATACACGCGAGACATTTCGGCACCACAGCTACGTCGGAATGGCCGCGAAAGGCACCATAGCGGGGTTCGGCGCGTATTCGTATATGCTGGCGCTTGAAGCCGCCGCGCGGTTCTGACAGGACGCGCCACCAAATTCAGGGCAAGAACAGGATAACAGGGGTCGTATGACCGATAACACAGCAACTTCCGGCGCGATGCGGATCGATGTCGATCTGGTCCGCCAGCTCGCCGAGATGCTCGACGCGACCGATCTCACCGAGATCGAGGTCGAGGACGGCGACCGCAAGATCCGCATCGCGCGCAAGGCCGCACAGGTCGCGGCGGCACCGATGCACTATGCCGCGCCTGCGCCGGCCGCGCCGGTCGCGGCGGCGGCTCTGCCGGAGATCGTCGCATCGCCCGCGCCGAGCGCCAATGCAGTCAAATCGCCGATGGTCGGCACGGTCTATCTCTCGGCCGAGCCGGGCGCCAAGGCGTTCGTCGGCGTGGGCGACCGGGTCGCGGCGGGCGAGACGCTGCTGATCGTCGAAGCGATGAAGGTGATGAACCCGATCGTCGCGCCCTCGGCGGGGACGGTGAAGGCGATTCTGGTCGAGAACGGCCAGCCGGTCGAGTTCGATCAGCCGCTGGTGGTCGTCGAATAACCATGCCCGAAATCAAGAAGCTCCTGATCGCCAATCGCGGCGAGATCGCCTTGCGCATCCATCGCGCCTGTCACGAGATGGGCATCCAGACGGTCGCGGTGCATTCGACCGCCGATGCCGACGCGATGCACGTGCGGCTCGCCGATCAGGCGATCTGCATCGGGCCGCCGGCGGCGGGCGAGAGCTATCTCAACATCCCCAACATCATCTCGGCGGCGGAGATTTCGGGCGCGGACGCGATCCACCCGGGCTACGGCTTCCTTTCGGAGAACGCCAAGTTCGCCGAGATCGTCGAGGCGCACGGGCTGATCTTCGTCGGGCCGAAGCCCGAACATATCCGCACGATGGGCGACAAGGTCGAGGCGAAGCGCACCGCCGGCGCGCTCGGGCTGCCGCTGGTGCCGGGCTCGGACGGCGCGATCAGCGACATCGTCGAGGCGCGCGAGATCGCGGCGCGGATCGGCTATCCGGTCATCATCAAGGCGGCCTCGGGCGGCGGCGGGCGTGGCATGAAGGTGTGCGCGTCCGAAGACGAGCTCGAAACGCTGATGCAGCAGGCCGGCAGCGAGGCGAAAGCCGCGTTCGGCGATGCCACCGTCTATCTCGAAAAATATCTCGGCAACCCGCGCCACATCGAGTTCCAGGTGTTCGGCGACGGCAAGGGCGAGGCGATCCACCTCGGCGAGCGCGACTGCTCGCTCCAGCGCCGCCACCAGAAGGTGCTGGAGGAAGCCCCCTCCCCCGTGCTCGGGCCGGAGGATCGCGCGCGCATGGGCGGCATCGTCGCCAAGGCGATGGCCGACATGGCCTATCGCGGCGCGGGCACGATCGAGTTCCTGTGGGAAGACGGCGAGTTCTACTTCATCGAGATGAACACCCGGCTTCAGGTCGAGCATCCCGTCACCGAGGCGATCACCGGCATGGATCTGGTGCGCGAGCAGATCCGCATCGCCGAGGGGCATCCGCTGTCGGTGCGGCAGGAGGAGCTGGAGTTCCGCGGCCACGCGATCGAATGCCGCATCAACGCCGAAGACCCGCGCACCTTCGCGCCCTCGCCGGGGCGGGTGGACTATTATCACGCGCCGGGCGGCATGCACGTGCGCGTCGATAGCGGGCTGTATGCGGGCTATCGCATCCCGCCGTATTACGATTCGATGATCGCCAAGCTGATCGTCTATGGTCGCACCCGCGAGGGCTGCATCCTGCGGCTGCGCCGCGCGCTGGAAGAGTTCGTGATCGACGGGGTCAAGACGACGATCCCGCTGCATCAGGCGCTGCTCGAAGACCCCGAGTTCCAGGCCGGCGACTACACGATCAAATGGCTCGAAGACTGGCTCGCGCGCCCCGAGAACCAGGACTGACCGTTCGGGGCGGATAGGCCGGGTTGATAAGCCCGGCTTATCTGCGGCCCGCCACGCTTTGCTTGGCGCACGCACGAGATGCGGGCACAAGCGGCGCAGCGAAGGGGGCGACCATGACCGATCTGATCCTGCACGAATATGCACCGTCGGGGAATTGCTACAAGATCCGGCTGACCGCCGCGCATCTCGGCGTTCCGCTCGCCCGGCGTGAGTATGATATCCTCACGGGCGAGACGCGCACCGACACGTTCCTGCGCGACGTCAGTGCCAACGGGCGAATCCCCGTCCTCCAGATCGGTGAGAGGTTCCTACCGGAGAGCAATGCGGCGTGCGTCTGGCTGGCGCACGGGTCCGTGCTGATCCCGGAGGACCGCTTCGACCATGCCGACATGCTGCGCTGGATGTTCTGGGAGCAGTATAACCACGAACCCAATGTCGCGACGTTGCGGTTCTGGCGCGCCATGATCGGGGAGGCCAACCTTACCGATGCACAGCGCGGGCAGATCCCCGCGCGGACGGCCGCCGCCGAGGCGGCGCTCGATCTGACGGAAGATCATCTCGCCCGCGCCGACTGGTTCGCCGGGGACCGCTTCACGCTCGCCGACATCGCGCTCTATGCCTATACGCATGTCGCGGACGAAGGCGGGTTCGATCTCGCGCGCTGGCCTGCGGTATCGGCGTGGCTGGCGCGAGTCGCGGCGCAGCCGGGGCATGTCGCCATCACCGCGTAACGCGGCTGTCATCGCGTCCGACTCAAGGTGTAACAAAACCCGGCCATAGCGCAGTCTCAGCCGACACCTGCCGGGGGAAAGCGCATGGACGCCGTCACCAAGATTGCGATGGATCTGCTGCCGGGCGACAGCTCGGTGACGGACCTGTTCGATTTCGCCAATTCGACGCCGACGATCCCCGAGCGCACCCCGCCCGAGCGGCAGCGGTTCCGCACGATCTGGATTTCGGACATCCACCTCGGCACGCGCGGCTGCAACGCCGAGATGCTGATCGACTTCCTCGACCATGTCGACAGCGATACGATGTATCTGGTCGGTGACATCATCGATGGCTGGCGGCTGAAGAAGAAGTTCTACTGGCCCGCCGCGCACAACGACGTCATTTGGCGCCTCCTCAAGCGCGCCAAGCGCGGCACCGACGTGATCTACATCCCCGGCAACCATGACGAGGTGATGCGCCAGTTCAGCGGGCTGAGCTTCGGCGGCGTCTCGATCCGGCGCAAGGCGATCCACACCACCGCTGACGGGCGCCGGCTGCTGGTGCTGCACGGCGACGAATTCGACGCGATCACGCTCGCGCACAGATGGCTGGCGCATGTCGGCGATGTTGCTTATGAATCGCTGATGGCCCTGAACCGGCTGGTGAATGCCTATCGCCGCCGGTTCAACTTGCCATATTGGTCGCTCTCGAAACATGCGAAGGCGAAGGTGAAGAACGCGGTCGAATTCATCTCGAATTACGAACAGGTGATCGCGGAAGCGGCCGGCGCGCGCGGTGTCGATGGCGTGGTGTGCGGGCATATCCACACCGCCGAAATCCGCGACATCGGCGGCGTCCAATATTATAACGATGGCGACTGGGTGGAGGGCTGCACGGCATTGGTCGAGCATTTCGACGGTCGCATGGAGGTGTTGCACTGGGCCGACGAAATTGCCGCCCGAAAGCCGCCGGAGGTGGAAACCGAGGCGCCGGCGGAGATCGAGATGATGGCGGCCTGAGCGCGGTGCGGATCGCGATCGCCACCGATGCGTGGAGCCCGCAGGTCAACGGGGTCGTCCGCACGCTGCAATCGGTTCGCGCCGAGCTGGAGCGGCAGGGGCATGAAGTCCTCGTCGTCTCGCCCGATCTGTTCTATTCGCTGCCCTGCCCGACCTACCCAGAAATCCGCCTCGCGCTCGCCAGCACGAACGGGGTCGGCAAGATGCTCGCCGATTTCAATCCGCACGCCATCCATCTCGCGACCGAGGGGCCGGTGTGCCTCGCCGCGCGGCGCTGGTGCCTGACGCAGAACTTTCCGTTCACCACCGCCTATCACACGCAATTCCCCGATTACGTTTCGGCGCGGACCGGCGTGAACCCCGAATGGATCTGGCGCTACATCCGCTGGTTCCATGCGCCGGCACAGGCGATCCTCGCCTCGACTCGGTCGATCGAGGCCACGCTCAAGGACCACGGCCTGACGCGCGTGCGCGAATGGGGGCGCGGCGTCGATCTGTCGCTATTCTCGCATGAAACCGCACCCGATCCTGAGCTGCGCGCGCTCAAGCAAGAGGGGGCCGGCCCGATCCAGCTCTACGTCGGTCGCGTCGCGGTCGAGAAGAATATCGAGGCGTTCCTGACCACGGCGCAGCCCGGCACCAAGGTCATCGTCGGCGACGGGCCGGCGCGCGCATCACTGGAAGCACGCTTCCCCGAGGCCAAGTTCCTCGGCGCGCGCTTCGGCGCGGAGCTTGCCGCCGCTTATGCCGCCGCCGACGTGTTCGTCTTCCCCAGCCGCACCGACACGTTCGGTCTGGTGATGATCGAGGCGATGGCCTGCGGCACGCCGGTCGCCGCCTATCCGGTGACCGGGCCGCTCGACGTGCTCAAGCCCGGAGTCGGCGTGATGGACGAGGATCTCGACGCCGCGATCGCGCAGGCGCTGACGCTCGACCGCACGACCTGCGCCGCCTACGGCCAGAGCTTCACCTGGGAGGCGAGCGCACGGCAATTCCTCAAGGCGCTCGCGCCCGTAGGGCTGGACGACGCAGCGATCGCGGCCTGATTTCCCGCACCGCGCAGGGCGCTTGCCCCGGCGGGCTATAAGCATTAAGTCGTGTGCATTACTGCGGCCGCTCCGAAAGGGGCGGCCCTTTCCGTTTCTGAAGGAGTATTTCGTGGCCCAGCCGCTCATGCCGCACGCGACCGCGTCCTGGCTCGTCGACAACACCTCGCTTTCGTTCGAGCAGATCGCCGAATTCTGCGGGCTGCACATCCTCGAAATCCAGGCGATCGCCGACGATACCGCCGCGACCAAGCTGACCGGCCGCGACCCGGTGCGCGCGCACGAACTGACTCAGGACGAGATCGACAAGGGCCAGGCCAACCCCGAATATCGCCTGCAGATCCTAAAAGGGCCAGAGCAGGTCCGCCGCACCAAGGGGCCGCGCTACACGCCGGTCTCGAAGCGGTCGGACAAGCCCGACGGCATCGCCTGGATCATCCGCAACCATCCCGAGATTTCGGACGGCGCGATCGGCAACCTGATCGGCACCACCCGCACCACGATCGCCGCGATCCGCGACCGCAGCCACTGGAACATCGCCAACATCACCCCGAAAGACCCGGTCACGCTCGGTCTGACGACTCAGCGCGAGCTCGACGCGGCGGTCGCGAAGGCAGCCAAGGCGGCGGGCATCGAAGCGCCGGTCGACACGCGGCTGGAGGGTGACCGCGAGGCGCTCATCACCGAACTGCGCGCCCAGCGCGACCAGGCCGCGCGTGGCGAGACCGGCGAAGGCGGCAGCACGTCGCCAGCCGAGCCGACCGCCGAGACGCTGTTCCGGCGGTAACGTCACTCCGCCCTACCCATTCTTCACCCGTTCGTGCTGAGCGCAGTCGAAGCACGTGCCCCCAGGCGACGCACCGCTTGGCACGTGCTTCGACAGGCTCAGCACGAACGGTAAAGCGTAATAAATGCAGACCATTTGCTGACCCAACAGCCAAATGTCGGCTGTCGGCAAGCGAGCCGGATTTTTGTACCGTCCGGTCTGGTAAGCCGTCATGCGCCTCCCCACATCCGGCGCATGACAGCTTATTCGCTCCTCGATCTCGTCCCCGTCGTTCAAGGCGGTTCCGTCGCGCAAAGCCTCGCCAATGCCGCCGATCTGGCGCGGACGGCCGAGCGGCTCGGCTTCTCGCGCTATTGGACCGCCGAGCATCACGGCATGCCGGGCATCGCCAGCGCGGCGACCTCGATCGTGATCGGCCATGTCGCCGCGGCGACCTCGACGATCCGCGTCGGCGCGGGCGGGATCATGCTGCCCAACCATGCCCCGCTCGCCATCGCCGAGCAGTTCGGCACGCTCGATGCGCTGTTCCCGGGCCGGATCGACCTCGGTCTCGGCCGCGCCCCCGGCTCGGACCAGCGCGTCGCGCGCGCGATGCGCCGCACGCTGGCGAGCGACGCCAACGCCTTCCCGCGCGACGTGCTCGAATTGCAGAGCTATTTCGCCGACGATGGCCAGACCGGCATTACCGCGACGCCCGGCGCGGGCGCCAATGTGTCGCTGTGGATTCTCGGATCGAGCACGTTCGGCGCACAGCTCGCCGCGATGCTCGGCCTGCCCTACGCGTTCGCGTCGCATTTCGCGCCCGATTCGCTGATGGAGGCGATCGCGATCTACCGGCGTGACTTCAAGCCGTCCGCCGTACTCGCCAAGCCGCATCTGATGGCGGGCTTCAACGTCATCGCCGCCGAGACCGACGCCGAGGCGGAATATCTCGCCTCCTCGCAGCAGCAGGCGTTCATCGCGCTGCGCACCGGCACGCCGGGGCTGCTGCCACCGCCGATCCACGGCTACCGCGCCGGATTGGGTGCGCAGGGCAATGCGATGCTCGACAACGTACTGCAATGCTCGGCGATCGGCGGTCCCGCCAAAGTGGCCGAGGGCATCGCCGCGTTCATCGCCCGCACCGGCATCGACGAGATCATGGTGACGAGCATGATGTTCGATCACGAAGCGCGCAAGCGCAGCCTGGAGATCGCGGCCGGGGCGATGCAGGCGCTCACCAAGGACGCTATCGCGGCCTGATGTCTTCTACGGATAGATACCGTTCGTGCTGAGCTTGTCGAAGCACGAACGGGTTAGTTGGCTGAATAGCGAGAGCGGCGTCAGTTCGCCGCAGGCAGCCTGAGCCGCACCAGCAGCCCGCCCAGATCCTCGCTCTCCTCAAGCGAGACCGTGCCGCCATAGATCTCCGCCACGTCGCGGACGATCGCCATGCCGAGGCCGGTGCCGGGCTTGCCGCTGTCGAGCCGCACGCCGCGATCGAAGATGCGCGCGCGCTGCTCCTCGGGGATGCCCATGCCGTCGTCTTCGATCAGGAACTCGACGAAGCCGGCCTGCGCGCCCACCGTCACGAACACGCTGCCGCCGCCATATTTGGCGGCGTTCTCGACGAGGTTGCCGAGCATCTCGTCCAAGTCCTGCCGCTCGACATGGACCTGCAAATCCTTCGGCCCGTCGGTGTCGATACGGACATGGCGATAGAGCCGCGCGACCGCGCGCTCGACCGATTCGAGGCTCGGCCAGACGTCCGCCCGGCTGTGCGCCGAACCGCGCCGCCCGACCGCACGCGCACGCGCGAGGTGGTGATCGACCTGCCGCCGCATCGTCCGCGCCTCGCGTACCACCGTTTCGCCGAGGTCGTCGGCCTGCGCGGTCGCAGCGTTCATGATGACGGTGAGCGGCGTCTTGAGCGCATGCGCGAGGTTGCCGGCGTGGCGGCGCGCTTCCTCGGCCTGGCGTTCGTTATGCTCGATCAGCGCGTTCAGCTCCTCGACCATCGGCGCGACCTCGATCGGCATCGCCCGCTCGATCTGGCGGGCCTTGCCGGCGCGCATCCGCGCGATCTCCTCGCGGACTTTCCGCAGTGGCCATAGCCCGTAGAAGGTCTGGAGCGCCGCCATCACGATCAGCCCGAAGCCGAGCAACGCGAAGCTCTTGAGCATCGTGCTGCGCAGAACCTTGATCTGCGCGTCGAGACCGGCGCGGCTCTGCGCGATCTGGAAGCGCCAGCGCACCGGCGATCCGGGCAGCTTGATATCGCGCTCGACGATGCGCAGCCGCTCGTCGGGGAACTGGTCGCTGTTGTAGATGTGGACGCCGAGATCGTTGTGCTTGCCGCCATAAGCAAGCCGCCGGTCCCACAGCGAGCGCGACGCGAACGCCTCCTGGCCGGGCGCGCTCACCTGCCAGTACAATCCCGAGCCGGGTTCGAGAAAGCGCTGGTCGGCGGCCTCGCGGGAGAACATCACCTCGCCATCGGGGCCGATCTCGGACGAGACGATCTGCGCCTTGAGGACATATTCGAGCTGATCGTCGAAATTCTTCGTGATCGCGGTGGTCAGCACGCGATCGAGCGCGAACGCGCCGCCGGTCAGCAGGATGAGAATCCACGCCGCCGCGATCACGATCATGCGCCGGCTGAGCGATCCGGTGGTGCGCACGCGCGGGTTGGGCGGCGAAATGTCGAGGGCGGCGGTGTCGGTCATGCGGACCCGATCCTCCCCCGCCAGGGGGAGGATGTGGACCACGCCTCAGACATTGGGTTCTTCGAGGCTGTAGCCGAGCCCGCGAATGGTGGTGATGACATCCTGCCCCAGCTTCTTGCGGATGCGCGTGACGAACACTTCGATCGTATTCGAATCGCGGTCGAAATCCTGATCGTAGATATGCTCGATCAGTTCGGTGCGGCTGACCACCTTGCCCTTGTGGTGGAGCAGGTAGCTGAGCAGCTTATATTCCTGCGCGGTCAGCTTCACCGGCTCGCCCGCCAGCGTCACCTTGCCGCTGCGCGTGTCGAGCCGCACATCGCCGGCGATCAGTTCGGACGACGCGTTTCCGCTCGCGCGGCGGATCAGCGCACGAAGGCGCGCGATCAGTTCCTCGGACTGGAACGGCTTGGCGACATAATCGTCGGCGCCGGCATCGAGCCCTGCCACCTTGTCAGACCAGCTGTCGCGCGCGGTGAGGACGAGGACGGGCATCACCTTGCCCTCCTTGCGCCAGCGATCGAGCACGGTCAGCCCGTCGATCTCGGGCAGACCGAGATCGAGCACGACCGCATCGTAATTCTCGGTCGAGCCGAGGAAATGCCCCTCCTCGCCATCGGTGGCGAGGTCGATCGCATAGCCCGCGCCCTCCAGCGTGTTCTTGAGCTGCTGGCCCAGATTGGGTTCGTCCTCGACGATCAGCACGCGCATTGTGGTCCCCTTCGGAATTCAGCGATTAGGCTCAGTGGCCGGTACGGCCGATGATCTGGCCGGAACGGCCATCGACATCGACCCAGATGACGGTGCCATCGCGCAGGAACTTGAGCGTGTAAATCCCGCTGTCCCCTTCGAAATCGAAGCCGAGATACTGGCTGCCGCGCATCGCCGGCAGCACCTTCGCCTCGATTTCGCGTAAAGGGAGGATACGGCCCTGCTGGCGCTGGCGCCACGCCTGTTGCTGGTCGCGCTGCTGCTCGGGCGCGGGCGCTGCGGGAGCGGCCGGTGCGGCGAGCAACAGGGGTAGTGCAAAGGCGGCAAGCATCTTCATAAGGTGTCGCATAGGCATTGCGCGTTGAACAGCCTGTGAATGATCCGCAGCGCGGCGCTGCGCAGCCATGCTGCGCACCGACTCGCGCAAGGACGGCCGGCAGGCCAGCGGCCTGTCCGACGACGCGGGATTTACTCCCGTGTCGTCCGTCGCGGTTGGGCGCCGAAGCGTAAACATAACCCTCCGCCGTTCGCCCCGAGCGAAGTCGAGGGGCAATCCGCATGCGGAGGTGCCTCGACTTCGCTCGGCACGAACGGGTGGGGAGAAGGCCCGACGCGGCAAAGCCAGTGTCAGGTCGGCCATGCCCCCGGCATGGCCTAAACGATGCGGGGCATCGTTTACCTGACACTCGTCGGACGGCGCCACGGCGCCGCCGGCCAGGCATGCGCAGGCCCTCGCTTTAGCTGCGCTAAAGCGTTAGGGGGCGCACGCTATGGCAGCACCTATCCTCGCATATGAAAATCTCGGCGTCATCCAGGGCTCGGGCTGGCTCTTTCGCGGCCTCGACATCAACGTCGGCCCGCGCGACCGGCTCGCGCTGATCGGGCGCAACGGCGCCGGCAAGACCACCCTGCTCAAGTTGCTCGCCGGCGTGATCGACAGCGACGAGGGGCGGCGCAGCATCGTGCCGGGCACGCGCGTCGTGATGCTCGAGCAGGAGCCGGACCTGCGCAGCTTCCCGACGCTGCGCGACTATGTGCTTGCCGGCGACGACGCGCCCGAGCCCTATGAGGCCGATGCGATCGCCGACCAGCTCGGCATCGATCTGTCGCGCGAATCCGCCTCCGCCTCGGGCGGCGAGCGCCGCCGCGCGGCGATCGTGCGGGCGCTGTCGATGGACCCGGACGTGCTGCTGCTCGACGAGCCGACCAACCACCTCGACATCGCCGCGATCGACTGGCTGGAGGAATGGCTCAACCGGTTCCGGGGCGCGTTCGTCGTCATCAGCCATGACCGCACCTTCCTCACCCGACTGACCAAGCAGACGCTGTGGCTCGATCGCGGCGCGATGCGGCGCGCGGAAATCGGCTTCGGCGGGTTCGAGGCGTGGACCGAACAGGTCTATGCCGAGGAGGAGCGCAACGCGCAGCGTCTCGACGCCAAATTGAAGCTGGAGGAGCATTGGCTGCTGCGCGGCGTCACCGGGCGGCGCAAGCGCAACCAGGGCCGGCTCACCAAGCTGATCGAGATGCGCGCCGAACGCGCGGCGATGGTCGGTCCGCAAGGCTCGGCCAACCTCACGATCGGCACCGATGACGCACGCAGCAAGGTGGTGATCGACGCCAAGCATATCTCCAAGAGCTTCGGCCCGCGCAAGATCATCGACGATCTCACGCTGCGGATCACGCGCAAGGACCGGATCGGCATCGTCGGCGCGAATGGTGCTGGCAAATCGACGCTCATCAAGCTGCTCACCGGCGATCTTGCCCCCGACAGCGGCACCATCCGCTTCGCGCAGACGATCGAGGCGATCGTGATCGATCAGCAACGCATCAAGATGGAGCCGCAGAAGACGGTGCGCGACGTGCTGGCCGACGGCGGCGACTGGGTCGAGGTGCAGGGGGTGCGCAAGCACGTCATCGGCTACCTCAAGGACTTCCTGTTCGAAGGCCATATGATCGACGCCAAGATTGGCACGCTGTCGGGCGGCGAGCGCTCGCGGCTGCTGCTCGCGCGCGAGTTCGCGCGGCCGTCGAACCTGCTGGTGCTCGACGAGCCGACCAACGACCTCGATCTGGAAACGCTCGATCTGTTGCAGGACGTGATCGGCGATTTCGACGGCACCGTGCTGATCGTCAGCCACGACCGCGACTTCCTCGACCGCACCGTGACGGTGACACTCGGGCTCGACGGATCGGGCAGCGTCGATGTCGTCGCGGGCGGTTATGAGGATTGGGAGCGGCAGCGCCGGCTGAAGGTCAGCGGCGGCAAGCGCGAGAACCCGCGCAAGGTCCAGCCGACCGCGCCGCCGGTGGCCGCGCCCAAGGTCAAGCTGACCTACAAGGACCAGCGCGACTACGAATTGCTGCCCAAGCGCATCGAGGAGCTGGAGGCGCTGATCGCGCGCGACGAGGCGCTGCTCGCCGATCCGGCGCTCTACACAAAGGATTTCGCGCGGTTCGAGGCGCTAACCAAGGCGGTCGCGAAGGCGCGCGCCGACAAGGAAGCGGCGGAACTGCGCTGGCTGGAGCTGGCGGAGATGGTCGAGGGCTGATCCGGTCGCCGGGATTGCCATTTCCCGTTCGCCCTGAGCTGGTCGAAGCACGAACGGTAAATGACGTCGAGACCGCCGCTTTCCCTACAGGAATATAGATTGCGCGGCGCAGCAAAGCCGCTACCCTCGCTGGCACCCTTCCAGATCGAGGTGCCGATGCTCAACCGCCGTTCCCTGCTCGCGACCGCAACCGCAGCCGGGCTTGCCGCACCGTTCGGGCGCGAGGCTTTCGCCGCGGCGATGCAGCCGATCGCAATGCCGGCGCCCGGCCTCTACGAGACCAACGAGGACGCCTATTGGGGGGCCTTGCGCAAACAGTTCCTGATGCCGGCCGATCTCGTCAACCTCAACAACGGCACGGTCGGATCGTCGCCGCGCCCGGTGCTCAAGGCGGTGTTCGACAGCTATGAGCTGACCGAGCAGATGATGCAGGAGGCGCCGGAGGATTATCCGATTTGGGGCTACGGCCCCTGGCCCGAGTTCCGTAAACCCTTCGCCGACCTGATGGGCGCGCGGGTCGATCAGATCGCGATGGTGCGCAACTGCACCGAGGCGAACAGCTTCATCGGCAACGGCTTCGAGATGAAGCCGGGGGACGAAGTGCTGATGTCCGACGAGGAGCATGGCAGCGGCATCGCGCCGTGGGAGCTTCGCGCCAAACGCCACGGCATCGTCATCAAGACCTTCGCGATGCCAAAGCCGCCGAAAAGCCCCGATGAAATCCTCAACCGAATCAACGACGCGATCACCCCGCGCACCAGGATCATCTTCGTCAGCCACATCAGCACCAACACCGGCGTGGTGCTGCCAGCCAAGCAGATTTCGGCGCTGGCGCGTTCCAAGGGCATCGTTTCCGCGTTCGACGGGGCGCATGCGGCGGGCATGATGAAGGTCGATCTCAATGATATCGGCTGCGATCTGTACACCGGATCGATGCACAAATGGCTGTTCGCGCCGAAGGGCACCGGCTTCCTGTATCTGCGCGACGACAGCATCATCAACCGGGTGTGGCCGACGACGGTGACGCACTCTTGGGACGACCTGACGCTCAAGGCAGGGCGTTACCAGCAGTTCGGATCGTCCAACATCCCGACGATGATGGGGCTGAACGCGTCGATCGCGCTGGCGCAGGGCATCGGCATCGGCCGGATCGAGAAGCGCCACCGCCAGATGGCCGATTACCTCCACGCAGAAATGATGAAGCGTGGTGCTGTCAGCTGGACCTCGCCCGATCCGGCGATGCGCTGCGGCATCATCACCGTCAACGTACCCCCGGTCTCGCGCATGGAACTGGAGACGTGGCTGTGGAAGAACCACAAGATCCGCATCCGTGGCGGCGAGCCGAGCAAACTGCGGCTCTCCACGCCCTATTATCTGTCCAAGGCCAATCTCGACCGGTTCCTGGAACAGTTCGATGCGTTCCGGAAAATGAAGGGGATCGCCTGATCCTCGGAACGCGGTGACGCTCCAAACTCCGTTCGTCCTGAGCGAAGTCGAAGGACGTGCCCAGAGCGCGGCGCTTGGGGCACGTGCTTCGACAAGCTCAGCACGAACGGAGTGGGCTTACTTCGCCTCCTTCGCCGCCGCCGCCGCCGCGTTGGCGGCGAGGATATAGGCCGAGGTCGTGCTCACGGTATATTCGTTCTCGAACCACAGGAACGGCCAGTCGGTCTTCACCTCGGGGAAGTCGGGCTTGATGACGATCACGCCGGGCGTCATTCCGCCGGGGATGAAGCTATAGTCGGCGCGGTTGTGGCCGTAGCCGATCAGCCGCGATTGCGTGCCGACGGTCGAGACCAGCGACAGGTTGTTGGCGGGGTGCCGGCCAAGCATGTAATCGAGCGCGCGCAACGAATATTCCGGCCCGACGATCTCCGGGAAGGCGGCGTGGAGCATGTACATCGTGCTGCCGAAGGTGGCGACATCGTGCGACCCCGCCCAGGTTCCCATGCTCACCGGCACGCCGAACGGGTTCTTGGCCATGTCGGTGTCGATCTTCGCCTTGGCCGCCTGCACCAGCGGCACCAGCTTCGCCCGGTAATCGGCATCCATATAGGGTATCGCGCGCACCGCCGCGCTGCCGATGAAGGCGAAGCGCTCGCTGATCGTCGGCAACAGCGCCTTCAGCTTGGCGGTGTAGACGGGATCGCCCTTGGTGGTGATGACCAGCTCGACCGTCGCCGAGACGTTGGCGACATCGGGGAAGCGCGAGGCGAAGCTGTTCTCGCGGCCGTCGTCGCTGTCGACCAGCCGTGGCTGCTGCTTGGCCCACAAAGCCTTGGCGGTGGTGAGCGCCTCGGCCGACATCTTGGGATCAAGCGTGGCGAGCGCGCGGCTCGCCCCCGCCAGCGCGCCGACGACATAGAGGTTGGTCGCCGGGATATCGGTGGTGAACGCCCAGCGATCATCGGGCTTGCCCGAGGTCGCGCCGGTATCGCCGAGCGGCCCAAGTTTGGGATCGTAGAGCTTGCCGTCGGTCTGCGAACCGGCATCGCCGAGATGCGCATATTGTCGCAGCGTCGGATCGATGATGCCGACGATGGCGTGGCCGAACACCTTGTACTGCGCGAGCAGTTGCAGCGTGCCGTGGCGGATCTGCTGGAGCGAATCCTCGATCCCGTCGGGCTTGCGGATCTCGACCGCGCGCGCCGCCTCGTCGACGCTGGTTTGATCCCATTTCAGCCCGAACAGTTCGTGCGCCCAGACGAGATCGCGCACCACCCAGGCATTGTCGGGGGTCTGGATGTCGTAATCGCCGGCATCCTGCCACCCGCCGACCGCGAGACCGGGAATATGCTCGCCCGCCTTGAACGGCGAATCGAGGTTCGGCCCCATCCGGTAGCCGTCGAAATGGACGTGGTTGGCGGGCGCCTGCCGCGCGTCGTCGAGGTGCGAGGGCGCCTGCCAGACGCGATACTGCTCGCGCACGCCGACATGGTCCATCTGCTCGGCGAGGAAGGTATCGAGCGAGGTCTGCCAGACATGGTCGTAGACGTCGGGCGAGATGCGGAACGGGTTGGTGGTGTTGCCCGCGTATGCGATCGCGTAGATGCCGGGGTCGCGCACGGTCGAGAAATCGAACGCGGCATAGTCATAGCGCAGGAAGCGGCCGCGCGGCTGAGTCTTCGCGCGCAGCACCACCTGCCGGCTGCCGTCGGGTGCGAGCTTGACCAGTTCGGCCTCTGACGGCGCCTTGAACGCGGGATCGAGCTCGATCAGCGCGACCTTGTCGCGCGCGGGCGTGTAGCCGGCCTGGTTGAACGAAACGACCGGCGGGCGCGTCCAGTCCTTGATGACGTTGGGACGGACATGCCAGACGACGGCATTCTCCTTCGCGCCTTCCGCGATCAGCGAGCGCACCACGAACCAGCCGTTCTGCGCCCGCGCGCGCGCATCGTAGAGCGACAGCGCGCCGGCATCCGACGTGATCGAGACTCGCGTGAGCGGGTCTTCGGGCGCGAGCGTGATCGACTTGCCGCCGGTGGCGAGCGGGAGCGGATCGCCCGATCCGTCGAGCGCCATCTCGCCGGTGGGGTGGCGCGGGAACAGGCCGGGGGCGGCGTCCATCAGATAGGTCTTGCCGAAATAGGTGGTCGGCAGGAAATCCAGGTTGAAGCCGGCCTTGCCCGCGAGCGCGTGCGGCAGCGGCTGATCGAGATCGACGGCGATGCGGAACCCCGTCCCCTCGGCCGTCACCTTCACGCGGTAGGAAAGGTTCTGGTCCTTGTAGGCCGAGCGTACCACGATCTGATTGGGTTCGCTGCCGCGCTCGCGGCTGATGAACGCGGGAACCGGTGCCCATTGCTCGGGCGTGCGGTCGAGCCGGACGGCGCCGTCGGTGGCGATGCGATCGCCGTGGAGGACGAGCTGGATGCCGGCGTTCTTCTCGTCGAAGAAGATCGGGCTGAACTGGTTCTGATCGACGATGACGCTGAGCCCCTGAGTCTCGAGCGTGTCGTTGGGGCCGGTCTTGAGCGACTGGGCCACAGCGGCATGGGTGGTGGCGACCAGACTGACGGTCGCAAGCAATTCGGCAAACCCACGGTAACGCATCGACGCCTCTCCTGTTAGCGTTATCATCATTGCCCCGGCATTTCGCATCTGGAACGATCGCGCGAAATTTCCGAGGAGACGGACGACCCGGCTAAAGCCATGTGACCGCTACCTTTCTTTTGAACGAAAGGCCGGCCGCGGGCAACAGGATTTGTCGCGTCGGTCAGGCTTGCAGGTCGAGCGTGACTCGCGTGCCGGTCGGCCCGCTTTCGGTGTGAAGCCGCCCCTCGGCCTGGCGGGCGAAGGCGTCGATCAGCCGCGTGCCGAGGCTGCCGGGCGGCACGGATGTGCTGCTGGACGGCAGGCCGACGCCGTTGTCGGCGACGCCCAGCGCCCAGCCGCCGCCACGATTGCGGAACGTCACCTCGATCCGCCCGGTCTCGCGCCCGACGAACGCGTGTTTGGCGGCATTGGTGACGAGTTCGTTGACGATCAGCCCGATCGACACGGCGCGGTCGCGCGGCACCTGCGCCTTGTCCGCCTCGCACACCAGAGTCACCTTGCCGCTGAGGAAAAGCGCCTCGGCCAGCGCCCCGCAGAGCTGGTGGAGGTAATCCCCCATTTCGACCACGCCGAGCCGGTCGCCGCCGCGATAGAGGTGGCGGTGCGCCTGGGCGATGCTCTCGACCCGCATCCGCGCCGTCTCCAGCGCGGCGGCGGTGGCGGGGTCTTGGGCACGGCGCTTCTGCATATCGAGCAACCCCGCGACGATCGCGAAATTGTTCTTCATCCGGTGATCGAACTCGGCGAGGAACAGGTCGCGGTCGGCAATCTCGCGGTCACGCTCGGCGACGGCGTGGCGCACCGCGCGGCGGAACCCTTCGGCGATGAAGATCGTGATCGCCGCCGCCGCCGAAATCACCAGCATGCGGTGGATTCCGGTCGGATCGGCGAGCGAGGCGCTGGTCGGGCCTTCTTTGACGAGCACGACGCGCCAGGCGTAGAGAATCGAAATCGCCGCGGTCAGCACGCCCGCCGGCCAGCGCGCGAACAATGTCGCCAGGATCAGCGCCGGGAAGACGAGCGCGAACGGCCCGGTGCCCGGCGAGATCAGATCGAAGAAGAAGCGCACGACCCAGCCGGCGCCAACGCACAGCAGGCCGACGCCGATCTGCGTCACCCACGCGGGAATCCCCGGCGCGAGTCGATCCGGCAGGTCGATTTCTCCCACGCGACGCATGCGAGCATCTCAGGCCCGCCCCGAACCAAGTCAAGGCGGATCGCGCGACTTACGTTGAGTCCGCTCCGTTCGCCCTGAGTAACGGCCGAGTAGCCCGAAGGGCGCAAGCGCCTGCTCGATCCCTACGCAGCACGAACGGGTGGAGGGAATGTCATCACGCTCTATCCTGCATACATATCCTCTGGCGCGCAGCGCACCGCGACCGATCAGATCAGCCCTTCGGCCTCGCGCCAGCGCCGTACCGCGCCGACTTCGAACAGCCCCCACCCCGCCAGCGCGAGCGGGAAGACCCAGCCCCAGACATGCTGCCACCACGGGAACGACTGGCTCGACAGCGGCTTCGGCCCCGGCAATTTCACCTGGCGCATGTAATCGTCGGTGACGGGCGCGTAGACATATTCGCGCAGCGTTTCGTAGTAGACGACATAGCCGTCATCCTTGCTGTACCAATACGGCGCGCCGAGGATGCTCGTCTCGATGATCGAATAGCCGAAATGCAGCCGATCGACCGCGAGCGGCGCGCGTTCGACCGGCGGCGGCGCGATGGCGGGCTTACGCGACAGGTAGAACGGGCTGTGCGCCAGCTTGGGCGAATGCACGCCATATTGGTCGAGCGCATCGACATAGCCCTTGGGCGCGGCCGACACCGGGATGCTGGCGCCGGGCATCACCAACGGACGGCTGCCGATCACCAGCGCGCGATCGGTGAACAGCAGCACCGCCGCCGCATAGAGCACGATGGCGCCGAGGATCGCGCTGCGGATATGCTGGTCTCGCGCGACGATCGGGTCGGCGTGCGCCATGTCTCAGTCGGCCATCGTCAGCACGATCTTGCCGATATGGTCGCCCGCCTCCATCCGCCGGTGCGCGTCGGCGGCTTCGGCGAGCGGGAAGCTGCGGTCCATCACCGGGCGCAGCCGCCCGGCCTCGATATGTGGCCAGACGGTGCGGTGAAGCTCGTCGGCGACGAGCGATTTGAACGCGGTGTCGCGCGAGCGCAGTGTCGATCCGGTCAGCGTCAGCCGGCGCCGCATGATCTCGAAGATGGGGATTTCGGCGGTGGCGCCGCGCTGCACCGCGATCGAAACGTGGCGGCCATCATCGGCGAGGCATTTGAGGTTGCGCGGCAGATAATCGCCGCCGACCATGTCGAGCACCGCCGCCACCCCGACCCCGGCGGTGATCGCGCGGACCTCGGCGACGAAATCCTGCGTGGCGTAATTGATCGCGTGATCCGCGCCGAGGCCGAGCGCCGCAGCGCATTTCGCATCGCTGCCGGCAGTGACGATGATCGTCAGCCCGAACAGCTTGGCAAGGCTGATCGCCATCGTGCCGATGCCGCTGGTACCGCCATGCACCAGCACGGTGTCGCCCTCGATCGCATAGGCGCGCTCGAACAAATTGGTCCAGACGGTGAACAATGTCTCGGGCAACGCCGCCGCCTCGAGCATCGACAGCGTCTCGGGCACGGGCAGGCACTGCCCGGCCGGCACGCTGGCATATTCGGCATAGCCACCACCGGCGAGAAGCGCGCAGACCGGCTGGCCGAGCAGCTCGGAGCCGGCCCCCTCACCCACCGCGACCACCTCACCGGAGATTTCGAGACCGGGAATCGAAGGCGCGCCGGGCGGCGGCGGATAGCCGCCCTTGCGCTGAAGCACGTCGGGGCGGTTGACCCCCGCCGCCGCCACGCGGACCAGCACGTCGCCGGCGGCGACCGTCGGAACCGGCCGTTCGACGATTCGCAACACTTCGGGTCCGCCGGGCGACTCAGGGTCGATCGCCCGCATCATCGTCGGTATCGCATCCATTGCTACGCAACTCCCCCGCGCGGGATTACCGCCCACCCCCTGGCCTTATTGACATCGCCCGCGCATCGGTCAACGATCCGGGCATGGACTTCGACGAGATTCTCGCGAAAAACCCGACCGATCCGCTCTCTCAACTGGTGCGGCAGGATCTCGAACGCCTCTCGCTCGACGAACTTGCCGCGCGCATCGTGGCGCTGGAGGGTGAAATCGCGCGCAGCCGCCAGCAGATAGAGCGTGCCAGCAAGCACCGCACCATCGCCGACGATCTCTTTCGGAGATGACCGCCCCCGCCAGACCGGGCGGCGAACGCGAAACAGGGCGGGCAGGCGCATTTCAAGTGCTTGATGCGAACCCCTCGCCTTCCAACATAGTCGGAAAGGGCCGCGCGTCTGCTTGCGGCCCGCATGGAGTATCATAATGCCCTCTTTCGCCTCCGCGCTGGAAACCACGCTCCACAAGGCGCTTGAAGCCGCGTCGTCGCGGCGCCACGAATATGCCACGCTCGAGCATCTGCTGCTCGCGCTGGTCGATGATGAACACGCCTCGAAGGTAATGGCGTCGTGCGGGGTCGATCTCGGCGAGCTAAAAACCACTGTCGCGCAGTATCTCGATACCGAACTCGAAGCGCTGAAAGTCGATACCGCGACCGATCCGTCGCCGACCAGTGGCTTCCAGCGCGTCGTGCAGCGCGCGATCCTGCACGTCCAGTCGTCGGGGCGCGACGAGGTGACCGGCGCAAACGTGCTCGTCGCCTTGTTCTCCGAACGCGAAAGCTACGCCGTCTATTTCCTCCAGCAGCAGGACATGAGCCGTCTCGATGCCGTCAGCTTCATATCGCATGGCGTCGGCAAGGGCGGCGCCGCTCCCGAGCCTCGTGAAGTGAAGGGCGCGGAAGAAGAAAAGCCCAAGGCCGAGGCCAAGGGCAAGGCGGAGAGCGCGCTCAAGCAGTTCACCGTCGATCTCAACGAGAAGGCGAAGAACGGCAAGGTCGATCCGCTGATCGGGCGTGGCCCCGAGGTCGATCGCACGGTGCAGATCCTGTGCCGCCGTTCGAAGAACAACCCGCTGTATGTGGGCGATCCCGGCGTCGGCAAGACCGCGATCGCCGAAGGTCTCGCGCGCAAGATCGTCGAGGGTGACGTGCCCGAGGTGCTGCTGCCGGCGGTGATCTATTCGCTCGACATGGGCGCGCTGCTCGCCGGAACGCGCTATCGCGGCGATTTCGAGGAGCGGCTGAAGGCGGTCGTCAACGAACTCGAGAAGCTGCCGCACGCGGTGCTGTTCATCGACGAGATCCACACCGTGATCGGTGCCGGCGCCACCAGCGGCGGCGCGATGGACGCCTCCAACCTGCTCAAGCCGGCGCTGTCGGGCGGCACGATCCGCTGCATCGGCTCGACCACGTACAAGGAGTTCCGCAACCACTTCGAGAAGGATCGCGCGCTGCTGCGCCGGTTCCAGAAGATCGACGTCAACGAGCCGACGATCGAGGACACGATCAAGATCCTCGCCGGGCTGCGCTCGGCGTTCGAGGACCATCACAAGGTCAAATACACCCCCGACGCGATCAAGTCGGCGGTTGAGCTCAGCGCGCGCTACATCAATGACCGCAAGCTGCCCGACAAGGCGATCGACGTGATCGACGAAGTCGGCGCGATGCAGATGCTGGTGCCGCTCGCCAAGCGCAAGAAGACCATCACCAGCCGCGAGATCGAGGCCGTGATCGCGACGATGGCGCGCATCCCGCCGAAATCGGTGTCGACCGACGACACCAAGGCGCTCGAATCGCTTGAGACCGATCTCAAGCGGGTGGTGTTCGGCCAGAACGCCGCGATCGAGAAGCTCGCCTCGGCGATCAAACTCAGCCGCGCCGGCCTGCGCGACCCGGAAAAGCCGATCGGCAACTATCTGTTCACCGGCCCGACCGGCGTCGGCAAGACCGAAGTCGCCAAGCAGCTCGCCACGATCATGGGCATTCCGCTCCAGCGCTTCGACATGAGCGAATATATGGAGCGGCATTCGGTCTCACGGCTGATCGGCGCGCCCCCCGGCTATGTCGGGTTCGATCAGGGCGGCCTGCTCACCGATGCGGTCGATCAGCAGCCGCATTGCGTGCTGTTGCTCGACGAGATCGAGAAGGCGCACCCGGACCTGTTCAACATCCTGCTGCAGGTGATGGACAACGGGCGGCTGACCGACCAGCACGGCAAGACGGTCGATTTCCGCAACGTCATCCTGATCATGACTACCAATGCCGGCGCATCCGACATGGCGCGCGAGACATTGGGCTTCGGCAACCTCACCCGCGAGGGCGAGGACGAGCAGGCCGTGCAGAAGATGTTCACGCCGGAGTTCCGCAACCGGCTCGATGCGATCGTGCCGTTCGGATACCTGCCGACCGAAGTGGTCGCGCGGGTGGTGGACAAGTTCATCCTCCAGCTCGAACTGCAACTCGCCGATCGCAACGTCCACATCACGCTCGACGACGAATCGAAGACGTGGCTCACCGCCAAGGGCTATGACAAGCTCTACGGCGCCCGCCCGATGGGCCGCCTGATCCAGGAGAAGATCAAGCAGCCGCTCGCCGAGGAACTGCTGTTCGGCAAGCTGGTGCATGGCGGCGAGGTCAGCGTGAAGATGAAGGACAATGCGCTCTCGTTCGAGATCGTACCCGCCGCGCCGAAGAAGCCGAAGAAGGGCAAGTCCACCGCCAAGGCGGAAACGCCGACGGAGTGATCCAAGCAGGCCCGGTCGCGAGACCGGGCCTTTTTTTACGCGCCACCCCTTTCAACCGTTCGTGCCGAGCCCTTCGGCTGCCTGGCAAGCCAGCCGCTCAGGATGAACTTCGGCCCAAGGGGCCGAAGTCGAGGCACCTGCCCTCGATTTCGCTCGGGGCGAACGGGGGCGTTATTTTCGCCCGATCTCGCGCACCATCAGCGCCTCTAACCGCTTCGGATCGACCGCGCGCACCACCTCCGCCTTCCGCTCGCCCAACCCCGGCTGATAGCCCTCGCGCCACGACAGCATGTCGCCATAGCCTGCCGAGAAGATGGTGTTGTAATCGACGAACAGCGTCTCGCGCTCTGTCACGATTCCCGGATCGAGCCACACCGCCGCCGCCGTTTCATCCCACAGCGGGAGGCCCGGCTCCATCGCGCCTATGAATTTCGCCACGTCTCCCGGCGCGACCTTGGCCAGCCGCGCAAGCAGTGCCGGGCTGAGTTCGGTCGCGGTCGAGGGATCGACCGGCACCGCGACGATTTTGCGCCACGGCGCGCGCGCGACGATGCTTGCCGCCTCGGGATCGAACCGCGCGTTGAACTCGCGGCGCGGAGTGTTGGTGTATTCGCGCGCGAAATCGCTCGCCGAGGTGCCGGTCAGCACCTGATGCGGGTTGAGGCTGCCGCCCATATAGACCAGCTCCTTCGCCAGCCCCGCGAACGCCGGATCGAGCCGCTGCGCCAGCGCGAGATTGGTGAACGGCCCCGCCGCGAGGATCGTCACCTCGCCGGGATAGCGATGCACCATGCGGATCAGGAAAGTGGCGGCGATCTCGTCCGCCGCCTTGTGGGTGGGGTTGCCGCCGGGCAGATCGACCGGATCGTCGGGGCCGAAATAGGCGGGCGTGCTTTGCTGGGTCGGCTCGACCCAATGCTTCATCCACGCGCCCTTCCACGTAAGCTTGCCGTAGAGCGCTTCCCAGCGATCGGTCGCCGCCTCGGTGTTGACGAGCGGGAAGGTCGCGCCCTGCACCACCGGCACGTCGGTGCGGTGCGCGATCTCCAGCCCGCGCAGCGCCATCGCGGTCGCGCGGTTCGCCCAGACATTGCCCGATACGGTGGTGAGGCCGAGCACTTCGACATTCGGGTCTTCGAGCAGCATCAGGTGCATCAGCCCGAAGCCCTCGTCATCGATGATGACCTTGCGCTTGGGTGTGTCGGCGTGCGCCGTTCCAAGCGCGACAAGCAACGCCAACACCACACACACCAGTTCCCCCGCGAAAGCGGGGGTCCAGAGCCAAGCAGCGCCAACGTTCGTGGCCCTGGACCCCCGCTTTCGCGGGGGAACGGAGGGTGTCCGCATCACTGCGCCGCCACGAACGCATCGATCCGCGCGAGGTGCGCCGCGATCGTCTCCGCCGGCAGGAACGATCCGGTGAAGCTGTTGCGCGCAAGCGTCGCCAGCGCGGCGCGGTCCAGCCCCTTGCCACCGGCGATCGCACGGTAATTGTCGCCGACATAGCCGCCGAAATAGGCGGGATCGTCCGAATTGATCGTTGCTTTGAGGCCGAGCGCGAGCATCCGGTCGATCGGATGCGCGGCGATCTCGGGCACGACGCACAATTTGAGGTTGGAGAGCGGGCAGACCGTCAGCGTCATGCCCTCCGCCACCAGCCGCGCGACCAGCGCTTCGTCCTCAAGCGCGCGGTTACCGTGGTCGATACGATCGACATGCAGCACATCGAGCGCTTCCCACACATAAGCGGGCGGGCCTTCCTCACCGGCGTGCGCGACCAGCTTGAGGCCCTTGGCGGCCGCGGCGGCGAAGACGCGCGCGAACTTCTCGGGCGGGTGGCCGACTTCGGACGAATCGAGGCCAACCGCCGCGATCCGGTCGAGCCACGGCCCGGCCTCGGCGAGGGTCGCGAACGCATCGTCTTCGCTCAGGTGGCGCAGGAAGCTCATGATGAGGCTGCTGGTGATGCCGTGTTTCGCCTCCGCCTCGGCCATGCCCGACAGCAGTCCCTCGATCACGGTTTCGAAGGCCACGCCCCGCGCGGTGTGCGTCTGCGGATCGAACATGATCTCGGCATGGAGCACGCCGTCCGCAGCGGCACGGTCGAAATAGGCGGCGGCGAGATCGTGGAAATCTCGGGCGGTGCGCAGCACGTCGGCGCCGGCGTAATAGATGTCGAGGAAATCCTGAAGGTTGCCGAACGCATAGGCCGCGCGGATGTCCTCGATTGAGGCATAAGGGATCGTCACCGCATTGCGCTTGGCCAGCGCGAACATCAGCTCGGGTTCGAGGCTGCCCTCGATGTGGAGGTGAAGCTCGGCCTTGGGCAGCCCGGTGATGAAAGTGTCGAGATCGGTCATGCGGGCAGCTTAGGGGTGCTGCGGTGCGGCATCAAATGCAATGATTGTGCGACTGCGTTGCGCAAAAGCATGTCCCTCTCCCGTTGGGAGAGGGATTCAGGCGGAACGACTCCATGCGCAGTCGCCCATCACATAGGTCCGCGCGATCGCGCGATCGTCGGCGAGGATCTGGAGCGCGAACAGCCGTTCCGCCAACCCGGCGCCCGCCGTGCGGCGCGCGAGCAGCGGGGTCGCGGCGCAGTCGAGCACGACGAAATCGGCCTCCTGCCCAACCTCGAGCGCGCCGACGCGGTCGGCGATGTGGAGCAAGGCCGCGCTCCCCGCCGTCGCCAGATACAGAGCGCGGAACGGATCGAGCGGATAGTCGCGCGCGAGCGCCGCCTGATAGGCAAGGCCCGCCGTGTGAAGCATCGAGAAGGTCGTGCCCGCGCCGACATCGGTGCCAAGGCCGAAGGCGACGCCGTGCGCATCGGCCTGGCGAAAATCGAAGAAGCCCGATCCGAGGAACAGGTTCGAACTCGGGCACACCGCGATGCCCGCGCCCGTTTCCGCCAGCCGCGTGCAGGCGCGGTCGGACAGATGGACGCCGTGCGCGAACACCGAGCGCGGCGTGACCAGCCCGAAGCGATCATACGCGTCGAGATAATGGTACGCATCGGGGAAGCGCGCGGCGACCGCATCGCACTCACGCACGTTCTCGGCGAGGTGCGTGTGCATCAGCACCTCGGGGTGCGCGGCGACCAGATCGCCGGCGACCTGCAATTGCGCATCCGACGAGGTCAGCGCGAAGCGTGGCGTCACCGCATAGCCGAGCCGTCCGCGCCCGCGCCACCGCGCGATCAGCGCCTCGCTGCCGGTGCGTGCGGTGTCGGGCGTGTCGGCGAGGCCCTCCGGCCCGAGGTCCATCAGCACCTTGCCCGACACGATCCGCATCCGCCGCGCCAGCGCCGCTTCGAACAGCGCATCGACGGAGTGTTCGTGGACGGTCGGGAACACCAAAGCGCTGGTCGTGCCGTTGCGCAGCAGCTCGGTGAGAAACGCATCGGCGACGGCATCGGCGTGCGCGCGATGGGCGAAGGCTTTTTCCGCAGGGAAGATGTGCCGCGTCAGCCAGTCGAGCAACTGTTCGCCGTGCGCGGCGATTCTGTCCATCTGCGGGTAATGGACATGCGCGTCGATGAAGCCGGGCACGATCAGGCCGGGCAGCGGCTCGACCGGCACATCGGCGAAGCGCTCGGCGAGATCGGCGTAAGCGCCGCGCGCGACGACGATACCGTCCTCGACGACGAGCAGCCCGTCGGCCTCGTGGCGCACCGCGTCGGCATCGCGCAGCGGATCGCGCGGCACCGACAGCAGTTCGCCGCGAAAAGCGTGGAGCGTCATCTCAACTGCCGCGATAGGTCGAATAGCCGTAGGGCGAGACGAGCAGCGGCACGTGACAATGGCCTTGCGTGATGCCGAAATCGAGCCCGATCACGTCGAGGAACGGCGGATCGGCAAGCGCGACCCCCTGCCCCCGGAAGTAATCGGCCGCCGCGAATTCGAGCCGGTAACGGCCGGTCGTGACCGGCGGCAGGCCGGGGCAGCGGCCATCGGCGTTGGTTTCGCCAACGAACAGCACAGCCCCATCCGCGCCGAGCAGCCGCACCGCCACGCCCGCTGCGGGGCGGCCGTGCGCGGTATCGAGGACGTGAGTCGAGAGGCTGGTCATGCGGTCGGTCTTTCGGGTGGCCATTCGCCGAGAAATTCGGCCTCCTCATAAGCGATCAGATCGGCGACGAGCTGCGCGCGATCGTCGAGGAAGAGCTGGTCGGTGATGCCTTTGAGCACGCGCGGCAGCGCGGTCTGGAGGCCCGACAACGCGGAGGCGGACAGGCCGAGGCTGATCAGCGCGGAGTAATTGAACGCGAACAGCCCGTGCAGCGCGTCGGCATCGGCTTCGTCGCGGGGCAGCAGTTCGAACCCCGGCCCCAGATAGGGATGCGCGTCGATCAGCGCGTTCTCGGTGCCGGGCGCGGGCGCGAAGCGATCCGCCCAGCGTGCGATTCGGTCCGCCACCAGCCGCAGTTCGGGGCGCAGGCCGGGATCGCTGACGAGGCCGGTCGAGAGCACGACGAAATCGAAGTCATGGCTGCCGTGCGGCGTCGTCACGCGCACCGCACCATCCACCTCCGCGATCGACAGCCACGGCGCGCCGAGGTGGAGTTCGAACCCCGGCCACGCGGCGGCGCGCGTGAAGGTGTCGTTGGTCGGCGGCTGGTTATGGCCGAGGAAGCTCGCCATCACGGCATATTTCTCGGCATCCGAAAGCGCCGGATAGCGGCCGGTGAAGCCGACCTGCTCCATGAAGCGGATCGGGTTGATGCGCGGCAGCACGTTGCGCCGCATGAAGACATGCGCCTCGGCCACGCCGAGCATCAGCGCGGCATTGGCATTGTCGAACGCCGACGCGCCGCCGCCGAGGATGCCGATGCGCTTGCCGGCGAGCGCGGCAAAATCGATCGGCTCGCTGGTGTGCGCGTAGCGCGCACGCGGCAGCGCATCACGGATCATCGCCGGCGTATGCCATTCGCCGCCGCCCTGGATGCCGGTCGCCAGCATGACTTTGCGCGCGAGCAGCGGCGCGCCTTCGGCCAGATGCAGCCGGTGCAATCCATCGCCGAGCGGCTCGATCGTCGCGAGCTTCGTCGCGTTGCGCACCGGCAGCGCGAGCACGCGGCGATACCAGCGCAGATACGCCATCCAGTCGCCGCGCGCGATCTTGTCGACCGCCGCCCAGCCCTCCGCGCCGTGCTGCGCCTCCCACCAGGCGCGATAGGTGAGCGCGGGCACGCCGAAGTCGATCGGGTTCAGCCCCTTGGGGGTGCGCAGCGTCAGCATCCGCGCATAGGTTTCCCACGGGCCTTCGAGGCCTGGCGGATTCTCGTCGAGAACGAGGATGTTCGAAACGCGCTCGCGCAGCAGCCCGAACGCGGTGGCAAGTCCGCTCTGTCCGCCGCCGACGATCACCACGTCATAGACATGGCCGTCCGGGTGCGTGCGGGGTCGCGTCCAGTCGGCGCCGCCGTGGCCGATCAGCGAAAGCTGCCGCGCAAGATCGGCTTCGAGATCGGCGAGACTCACGCCTGGTCTTCCAGCCGAAGCAGCACGATCTTTCCGATTTCGGCGATGGCGGTGGCGATCTCGGTGTCGCGATCGTGCGCCAGCCGGCGCTCCATCGCGGCGAGGATGCCGGCCTTGTCGGTCAGCCGCACGCAGATGATGAAGGGGAAGTCGAACCGATCCCGATAGGCGGCATTGAGCGCGTGGAAGCGTTCGAACTCGGCGGGGGTGAGCCGGTCGAGGCCGGCCGAGGCCTGTTCGGCCGCCGAAGCCTCGGTCAGACTGCCGTCGATCGCCGCCCGTCCGGCGAGTTCGGGATGCGCGCGGATCAACGCCAGCTTTTCGTCGCGCGGCGCGTCGTACACCACTTCCATCAGATCATGGTAGCGGTTGCCGCTCGATGGCCGCGCGTCGGCGCGCGCCTCGACCCACGGGCTATGTTCGAAAAGGGCGCTCAATGCGTGCTCCCCTCCAGGCTGACATGCGCCGAGACGACCTTCCAGCCATCGGCGAATTTGACCCACGCCTGAGTCTGGCGGCCACGCCGGTCGCTGTTCTCGCGGAAGAACTCGGCGTCGGCGGTGGCGAAGCTGTCGCCGTAGACGGTGATCGCAACGCGGCCGAGCGTGCGCTGCGGCGAGCCGCCACGGCCTTTGCGGAACGCGCGGATGGCGTCGATGCCGTACAGCACCTCACCGACGCCGTAGCGGTTTGTGGTGGGCGCGTCGTGGAACAGCGCATCCATCGCCGGCACGTCGTCCGCCATCAGCGCGCGCTCATACGCCTGAAACGCTTCGGTCACTTCGGCGAGCAGAATGGGATCATCGATGGTCATACGGGTGAACCTCCAGCCAGTGACGGGCGATGTCGATGCGGCGCGCGACCCAGGCGTCGCCGCTCGCGATGACGTGATCGAGGAAGCGCGCCAGCGCGCGCGCGCGGCCGGGCCGCCCGGCGATCCGCGCGTGCAGGCCGACCGACATCATCCGCCCGCCCTCCTCACGGAGTTGGTCGAACGTGTCGCGCAGATAGCGGAAGAACTGCTCGCCCTCGGTGAAGCCGTTCAAGGCGACGATCTTCATGTCGTTGACGTCGAGCGTGTAGGGCACGATCAGTTGCGGCGCGCCGAAGCGGGTGTCGTAATAGGGCAGATCGTCGGCGTAGCTGTCGGCATCATAGACGAAGCCGCCTTCCTCGACGACGAGCCGCGCGGTGTTGGGCGAGGTGCGGCCCTGATACCACCCGAGCGGGCGGCTGCCGGTGAGCCGCGTGTGCAGCGCGATCGCCTCGGCGATGTGCGCGCGCTCGGTCGCTTCGGGCACGCCCTGATAATCGATCCAGCGCAGACCGTGGCTGGCGATCTCCCAATCGGCGGCGAGCATCGCCTCGACAGCTTGCGGGTTCATCGCCAGCGCCTTGGCGACGCCGAACACGGTGACGGGCAGATCGCGCTGCGTGAACAGCCGGTGCAGCCGCCAGAAGCCGGCGCGGCTGCCATATTCGTAAAGGCTCTCCATCGCCATCGCGCGCGCCGGATGGCTGCCCGCGCCGACCATTTCGGAGAGGAACTTCTCCGATCCGGCGTCACCGTTGAGGACGCTGTTCTCGGCGCCTTCCTCGTAATTGACGACGAACTGCACCGCCACGCGCGCGCCGCCGGGCCAGCGCGGATCGGGCGGGGTGGCGCCGTATCCGGTGAGGTCACGGGTGATCATACGCGCGCTCTCCAGGCAAGGATGTGCTCCCGCGAAGGCGGGAGCCCAGACTGGGCTCCCGCCTTCGCGGGAGCACAAGGGGAGCCGGAGCGGGACCGCATCACGCCTCCCAAGCCTCAAGCGCTGCGCTCACCGCTTCGCCCGGCGGCAGGCTGAACCCCTCCGCGCGCAGGCACGCCTCAAGTGCGCCAAGCGTAATCAGCACCTTATGCTTCATCGCATTGTACCCCATCGCGCCGATCCGCCAGATCCGCCCGGCGAGCGGGCCGAAGGCGGTGCCGATCTCGATCTCGAAATGGTCGCGCATCGCCGCGCGGACCCGCTCGCCGTCGACGCCCTCGGGAATGTAGACGCCGGTCACGTTGGTCATGCGGAAGCGGTCGTCGCCGAACACGGTCAACCCCATCGCGCGCAACCCCGCCGTCACCGCGCGGCCGGCGGCGGCGTGGCGGGCGTAGCGTGCCTCCAGCCCCTCGCCGAGCGCGACACGCGCGCATTCACGCGCCGCATAGAGCATCGAGGTCGCCTCGGTATGGTGGTTGAGGCGCTTTTCGGACCAGTAATCCATGATCATGGCGAGATCGAAATAGTTCGAGCCGATGCGCGGGC
This sequence comes from Sphingomonas panacis, assembly GCF_001717955.1. Taxonomy (NCBI): domain Bacteria; kingdom Pseudomonadati; phylum Pseudomonadota; class Alphaproteobacteria; order Sphingomonadales; family Sphingomonadaceae; genus Sphingomonas; species Sphingomonas panacis. Next base: position 1,733,686 of record NZ_CP014168.1, on the reverse strand, counting down.
CGTTGCCATCGACCGTGCGGCCCGTGCGGATGCCCGCCTCGGTATGGCGGCGCGTGAAGATATGCTCGGCGGCGGCATCGGAAATCGTGATCGGCGCCGAGCCGGACGGGCCGCCAAGGCATTTCTGCAAACCGCCGGTGACGATGTCCGCGCCCCAGCGATCGGCGGCGATCTCCATCCCGCCGAGCGTCGCGGTGGCATCGACATAGAGCAACGCGCCCGCCGCGTGGCAAAGATCGCCGAGACCATCGAGCGGCTGCGCCATCGTCGTCGAAGTGTCGCCGTGGATGGTGGCGACGACTTTCGGCGCAGTGCGCGCGATCGCGGCGGCGATCGCATCGAGCGGCACCGTCTCGCCCCAAGGCGCCTCGATGCTTTCGATGCGCGCACCGATGCGGCCGAGAATCTCGGTGAGCAGCAGCCCGAAGCGGCCGAAATTGACCACCAGCACGGTCTCGCCCGGCGCGACGAGGCTGACCAACGCAGCCTCGATCGCGGCGCGCGCGGTGCCGTCGATCAGCATCGTCCAGCGGTTCGCGGTGCCGAAGATCGGGCGATAGAGCGCCACCACCTGGTTCATATAGCCGGTCATCTCGGGATCGAACTGGCCGAGCAGATCCGCCGACATCGCGCGCAGCACGCGCGGGTGTGCGTTGACCGGCCCCGGCCCCATCAGCAGCCGCTGCGGCGGATCAATCTCGCCGAACAGAAGGGGGTCTAGGCTCACGAGGCATCTCCAAGTCGGTCGATGAAGCCGAGCATGACCTGCAACGCGATCTCGGCGTCGGCGGGGTCGACATGCTCGGCGGGGTTGTGGCTGATACCGCCCTTGCAGCGCACGAACAGCATCGCGGTCGGGCAGAGCGCCGCCATCACCATCGCGTCATGCCCCGCGCCCGAGACGAGCCGGCGGATCGGCTGGCCGGCGGCGGCGGTGGCCGCATCGAGCAGGTCCATCAGCGCGGGATCGCACGGGCTGGCGGGGAGATCGTGGATATGTTCGACATCGAAATCGAGGCCGCGCGCGTCGGCGATGGCGGCGATCGCATCGAGAATGTCCTCCGCCGCGCGGTCCCGCCGCGCCACGTCGCCAGAGCGGATGTCGATGGTGAAGCGCACCTCGCCGGGAATGACGTTGGCGGCGCCGGGCAGCGCCGCGATCTTGCCCACGGTGGCGACCAGATCCGACACGTCGCGGCGGGCGATGGTCTCGATCGCGAGCAGCATCTCGGCCGCGCCGGCGAGCGCGTCGCGGCGCAGCGGCATCGACGCTGTGCCGGCATGGCCGGCGATGCCGATGACGCTCGCCTGGAAGCGCAGTTGCGCGGCGATGCCGGTGACGGTGCCGACCGCGCGGCCTTCGGCTTCGAGGACCGGGCCTTGCTCGATATGCGTTTCGAGATAGGCGAGCGCGGCGAGGATGCGCGCCTTTGCAAAGTCCGTCACCCCAGCGGACGCTGGGGTCTCGCGCGGCTCTGGCGCGCCCTCCCCCGGAAGACCCCCGCTTTCGCTGGGGTGACGAAGGTGGCGGGCGGTACTCTCTTCTCCGTTCGTGCTGAGCGAAGTCGAAGCACGTGCCCCGGACGTGGCGTTTGCGGCACGTCCTTCGACTTCGCTCAGGACGAACGGCGGGAGGGTGGCTAGGGCGTTTTCCAGCGTAACCCCCTCGCCGTCCGCCATCTCCAGCGCAGCCGCGTCCAGTGTTCCCGCCACCGCACGGCTGGTCAGCATCGCGGCGGGGAAGCGCGAGCCTTCCTCGTCGCCGAACGCGATCACCTCGATCGGGAAGCGCATCCGCCGCCCCGCCGCGTTGAGCGCAGCGACCGCCTCGACGCCGAGCATGATGCCGAGCGGCCCATCATAGCGCCCGCCATCGCGCACGCTGTCGAGATGGCTGCCGATCAGCAAAGCGGGCGCCTGCGCGTCTTCGCCCTCATAGCGGCCGATCAGATTGGCGGCGGGGTCGCGGCGCACCGCCATGCCCGCTTCCGCCATCCAGCCGGCAAGCGCGTCCTGTGCGGCGACATAGGCGGGCGTCAGATAGCCGCGATACAGCCCGCCCGCCATGTCGCTGTACGGCGCCACGCCCAGCGCGTCGCAGCGCGCCACCGCGCGGGCGCCGCCTACCATGCCGCCACCCCGCCGTCGCTGCGCGGATCGGTCGCGCCCTCCAGAGCGCCGTCGGCGTGGCGGACGAGTGCGCCGGCGTGCCCCATCATGGCGGTCAGCGGCCCGACGCGCTCGACATGGTGCCCGGCCACCGCAAGCGCCGCGTAGAGCGTGTCGTCGAAACCATCCTCCAGCTTGAGCGTGGTCGATGGCTCGCCCCAGGTGCGCCCGAGCAGCCAGCGCGGCGCGCTGATCGCGTCCTGCAAGTCCACGCCATAGCGCGCATACCGCGTGAACAGCGCCGCCTGAGTCTGCGGCTGGCCCTCGCCGCCCATCGTGCCATAGGCCATCACGCGGCCATCATCGAAGCGGGCGAGCGCCGGGTTGAGCGTGTGGAACGGCTTGCGGCCCGGCTTGAGCGCGTTCCAGCCGGTCTCGGCGAGCCGGAACGAACTGCCGCGATTCTGCCAGGTGATGCCGGTCTGCGGCAGCACCAGCCCCGATCCGAATTCGAAATAGGTGGACTGGATGCAGCTCACCACGCGACCCTCGGCATCCGCCGCGCCGAACCAGCAGGTATCGCCCCATTGCGGCGGTTGCGGCCATGGCAGCGCGCGGCGCGGATCGATCCGCGCCGCCATCGCATCGAGTGCCTCCGCGTCATCGAGCAAAGCCTGTGGCTCGCCGTGCATCCACGCGGGATCGCCGCAATGCCGGTCGCGCCACAGGAACGCCTGCTTGGTCGATTCGATCAGCCCGTGGACATGGTCGAATCCGTCGCATTCGGCCGCCTGCAAGCGGTCGAACAGCGCGAGGATCAGCAGCGAGGCGATGCCCTGCGTCGGCGGCGCGCTGTTGTAGAGCGTCGCGCCGGCGATCCCGACCGACAATGGTGCGGGTGTGGTCGCGCGGTGCGCCGCCAGATCGGCGCGCGAGACGGGGCTGCCGAGCGCGGCGAGATCGTCGGCGATCCGGTCGGCGAGCGCGCCCTGATAAAAGCCGTCGAGGCCGTCCGCCGCCAGCGTGCGCAACGTTTCGGCGAGCAGGGGCTGCGTCAGCACGTCGCCCTCGGCAAGCGGGCGACCCGCTGGTTCGAACACTTTGGCATAAGCGCCGGGCTGGACGCGCAACTCCGCGCCCTTGGCGGCGGCGATCGCGGCCCCGCCCGCCGTCACCGCGACACCGGCCTCGGCATGGTCGATCGCGTCGCGCAGCAGCCGGTCGAGCGGGAGCAGGCCGCCGCTCGCCGCCAGTGCCGCCGCCCAGCCCGAGACGGTGCCCGCGACCGTGTTCGCGGCGAGCGGCCCGCGCGTCGGCACCGCCGCCAGTCCGGCATACAGCGACAGATCGGCCCGCGCCGCCGCCGCGCCGCAGCCATGCACCGAATGGCCCCGGCCATCGGGCTCGGCGATCACCCAAAAACCGTCGCCGCCAAGCCCGGTCATGTGCGGATACACCACCGCCAGACATGCCGCGACCGCGACGCACGCCTCGACCGCGTTGCCGCCGTCGCGCAACACCGCCAGCCCCGCCTGCGATGCGAGGTGGTGCGGCGCGGTGACGATGCCGCGTGTGCCGGTGACGGTGTTCAGCACCGCGCTCAATCCGGCAGCGCCGCGACGAAGGCGCGGACGACATCGGCGGAATTGACGGAGGCGAGCGCCATGAAGGTGTTCATCTGGTTCGCGCCGGCATCGCCGCCGGCAAGATCGGAGAGGCTGCGGAACACGATCACCGGCGTGCGGTTGGCATAGGCGACCTGCGCGACGGCGGCGCTCTCCATGTCGAGCACGCGCGCCTTGTAGGCGGCGGAGAGATAGTCGCGGAACTCGGCATTGTCGGCGAACACGCCCGCGCTGACGCCGGTGCCGCCCACCACCACCTTGGGTTGATGGGCGAGACACGGCGATGCCGCCATCGCCTCGTGCGTGGCGGCAGCGAGCGGCCTGGCGAGGCAGCGGCGCAATGTCGCCGTTCCGGCAACGGTGCGGGCGAGCGCGAGCAGCTTGGGATCGACACCGATCGTATAATGGCGCCGCACCGGCTCGGCCGCGTTGCCGAGCCGCACGCCGCGCGGGAACATCATGCCGAACGGCGCGGGCGCCTCCTTGTCGACCGCCTCGGGCGCCACCCAGCCGTCCGCCGTCTTGCGCGCGAACGACACCTCCAGATATTGCGCCCAATCCTGCGGCACCACGACATCGCCGATGGTGAGGCCGGGATCGACCCCGCCCGCGATTCCCGAAAACACGATGCGTTTGACGGTGAAGCGATCGAGCACCAATTGCGTGTTCATCGCCGCGTTCACCATCGACACGCCGCTCTGCATCAGCAGCACCGGCTTGCCCGCGATCGTACCGGCGACGAAGGTGAGGCCGTTGCGCGTGTATCGCTTCGGCGCCTTCACCGAGGACACCAACGCGGCGAATTCCGGCGGGAACGCGGTCATCACGACGGTGCGCGGGGTGCGGTCGATCGTCTCGGCGGCCGCCGGTGTCGCGGCGAGCAGCAGCAAGGCCAGGATGGCGCGCCTCATGCCCCCGCGCTCATCCACACGAAGCGCACCACGAACAGGGCCGCGAGCACCAGCAGGAACCAGTCGCCCCGCGTGATCGTGCCGCGCAGCAGCTTGAGCGCGGCGTGCGCGGTGATGCCGAAGGCGAGGCCGTTGGCGATCGAGAAGGTCAGCGGGATCATCGCGACCGTGAGGAAGGCGGGGATCGCCGAGAGCGGGTCTTCCCACTCGACCTCGGTCAGCGGCAGCAGCATCAGCCCGCCGACGATGATGAGCGCGGGCGCGGTCGCCGCCAGCGGCACGATCTGCGCATACGGCGCGACGAACATCGTCGCGAAGAACAGCAGCCCGGTGACGACCGCGGTCAGCCCGGTGCGCCCGCCCGCCTGCACGCCCGCTGCGCTTTCGACGTAGGACGTGACCGTGCTGGTGCCCGCCATCGATCCGACGATCGTCGCGGTCGCATCGGCGATGAGGATACGGTTGAGGCCGGGGATTCGCCCGGCGGCGTCCATCAGCCCGGCGCGCTTGGTGACGGCGACGAGCGTGCCGATATTGTCGAACAGATCGACGAACAGGAACACGAAGACGATCTCGAACACGCCGCCCGACAGCTTGAACACGCCGGCCAGATCGAGCTTGAACGCCGTGCCGGTCAGCGCGGCGAGGCTGTACGGTTCGGGCTTGAAGATCACCAGCCCGGCCAGCCAGCCGACGATCGTCGTGCCGACGATGCCGATCAGCATCGCGCCGCGCACGCCCCACACGCTGAGCGCGCCGATCAGCAGCAGCCCGAACAGCGCCACCGCCGCAGCCGGCTCGCGCAGATTGCCGAGCGCGACGAAGGTCGCCGGGTTGGCGACGACGATGCCGGCATCCTTCAGCCCGATGAAGCCGATGAACAGCCCGATGCCGCCCGCGACGGCGGCGAACAGATAGGTCGGGATCACCGCGACGATCAACTGGCGCACGCCGGTCAGCGTCAGGACCAGAAAGCAGATGCCCGAGATGAACACGCAGCCGAGCGCGACCGGCCAGGGCACGTGCATCTGCTGGACGACGGTGAAGCTGAAATAGGCGTTGAGCCCCATGCCCGGTGCGAGGCCGAGCGGGGTGTTCGCGACCAGCCCCATCAGGATCGAGGCGAAGGCGGCGGCGAAGCAGGTCGCCGCCGCGACCGCGGCGACCGGCATGCCGGCGAGGCCGAGGATCGCGGGATTGACCAGCACGATATAGGCCATCGTCAGGAAGGTGGTGGCGCCGGCCAGCACTTCGGTGCGCACGGTCGTGCCGCGCCGGGCGAGGCCGAAATATCGCTCCAGCAGCCCCGGCGGTGCCGCCTGTTCGTCCGTCATGCCATGTCCCCCTGCAACGCCCCCGCCGGCGAAACGCCGACCACCCCTTGTCCTTCCAGCCGCGCGGCGAAGCGGAACAGCGTCCGCTCGGTGCCGGCGTGGCCGATCGCCTGCAACCCCAGCGGCAACCGCCCCGGCCGCGCGAGCGGCATCGCCAGCGACGGAAGGCCGAGGAAGCTGACCGGCTGGCTGTGAATGCCGAGATCGGCGCGCGCCGGGCTGAGCGCGCCGTCGATCGTGATGCGCGGATCGGCGATCAGCGGCGCGACGCACGGCGTGGCGGGCGCGAGCAGCACGTCATAGGGCGCGATCAGATCGGCGATGCGCTGCTTGAAGGCGGCGCGAAACGCCTGTGCTTCGTCATACAGCGCGTGCGGGAGCAGCGCGCCCGCGATCAGCCGGTCGCGGACTTGCGGATCGAACGCCATCGGCTGTTCGGCGAGCGCGGCGCGGTGAAGCTTGCCCCCCTCATATGCGGTGATGACGAATGCCGCCGAGCGGGCGCGGGCGATGTCGGGGAGTTCGATGACCGGGGCGTCGGGCGCGATCTCGGCCATCGCGGCGAGCTGATCGGGATCGACATTCTCGCGGAACCGCCCGCCGAGCAATGCGACGCGCAACGGTTGCTCGGTCGGCTCGGCGGTGGTGCCGCTCAGCACATCCCACACCAGCCGCATATCGGCGACCGAGACGGTGAACGGGCCGATATCGTCGAAGCTCTTTGCGAACGGGAACACGCCCGCCATCGGCACCGCGTCGTGCGTGGCCTTGATGCCGTACACGCCGGTCAGGCTGGCGGGGACGCGGATCGAGCCGTTGGTGTCCGATCCGAGCGCGAACGGCAGCAGCCCGGCCGCGACCACCGCCGCCGATCCACCCGACGAGCCGCCCGCCAGCCGTGCCGGATCGTGCGGGTTGCGCGTGGTGCCATAGGCCGCGTTGATGGTCGCGAAGCCGTAGGCGAATTCGTCCATGTTGAGCGTCGCGACCAGCACCGCGCCGGCGTCTCGCAACCGGCGGATCGCCTCGGCATCGGCGCGCGCCGGCGCGGCATCGGCGTAAAGCGCCGAGCCGGCGGTGGTCGACAGCCCGGCGACGTCGAACAGATCCTTGACGCCATACGGCACGCCAGCGAGCGGCCCCGGATCGCGCCCGGCGGCGATCTGCGCATCCACCGCCGCCGCCTCGGCCCGCGCGCGATCGGCGAGGATGCGGGTGACGGCGACCAAGTCGTCCTGCGCGAGCGCGGCAAGGCACGCCTCGACGATCGCCGACGCGGTGACGCGCCCGGCGCGGACATCGGCGGCGATCTCGGTCGCCCGCCTCATTGCGGCGTGCCCCGCAGCGTCGCCGCATGCCGTTCGAGCAGCGCGAGGTTGGCGGTCACGCCCGGCAGACATGCCTCGGGAACCGGCACGCCGGCCGCCTTCGCCGCGGCGGCGATCTCGGCCTCGGTGCGCGGGATCGCCGCTGCCGCGGCGCGCGCGTCGGCCACGCTGCGGAAGCGACCCGCCAGCGCCGCGCAGACGAACAATTGCAACTGGTGGAAGATCATCAGCGGCAGCACCATCAGCCCGACGTGCGCCGGCGCGAACAGCGCCCCCGCCATCGGCACGCCCGAGGCAAGGCTCTTCTTCGATCCGCAGAACAGCAGCACGATGAAATCCTCGCGCGACAGACCGGCGAGCCGCGCGGTCAGCACGTTCACCCCCATCACCGCCGCCAGCAGCACCGCGCTCAGGCCGAGCAGCCCGGCGAGATCGGCGACGTTCACCTGAGTCCAGATGCCGTTCACCACCGCCGCGCTGAACGCCGAATAGACGACGAGCAGGATCGAGCCACGATCGACCGGCTGGAGGATCTTCTTGTTGCGATCGACGAAGCCGCCGATCACCGGGCGCAGCAGATGCCCGGCGACGAAGGGCAGCAGCAATTGCACCGCGATCGTCCAGATCGAATGCCAGGACGACACCGCGCCGTTGCCATCGGCCCGCATGAACAGCACGACCAGCAGCGGCGTCACGAAGATGCCGAGCAGATTGGACAGCGACGCGCTGCACACCGCCGCCGCGACATCGCCGCGCGCGATCGCCGTAAAGGCGATCGAGGATTGCACCGTCGAGGGCAGCAACGTCAGGAACAGCAGCCCCGACAGCAGCAGCGGATTGCCCCAGCCGTGCAGCAGCGCGACCAGCGCCAGCCCGAGCAAAGGAAACAGCAGATAGGTCGATGCGAGCACCAGCGCGTGCAGCTTGAGGTTGCCGATGCCCTGGACGATCGCCGCGCGCGACAATTTGGCGCCGTGCAGGAAGAACAGCAAGGCTATGGCGAGATCGGCGGCGAGATCGACCCAGCCCGCGGCCACCCCGCGCACCGGCAACAGCGACGCGCCCACCACCACCGCGATCAGCAGCAGCAGGAATCGGTCGATCGAAAGTACCAGCTTGAACGCGCGCCCCATCATCGCGCTATGCCCGCTCCCGCCCTACCGATCCAACACAATGACGAACATGGATCGTTGCAAAAAAGCGTGCAGGGAACGTCCTCGTCACCCCAGCGAACGCTGGGGTCTCTCGCGGCATGCGCGCGCCCTCGCCTCGAAAGGTGCCAGGTTTCGCTGGCATGACGGGCTGGCTCCAGTCCCGCTCAAGCGAAGCGGTGCGACGTCCAGGTGATGAGAACCGAAACCGCCATCACCCCCAGATCGATCGCCGCCTGAACACGGTGCGGCGCGAGGTCCGAGGGATCGTGGAGCAGAACGCGAAGATCGGCCGACGGGTGCCGCGCGGCTGCAACCATCACCAACGCCACGGCAACGAAAAGAGCGATCCGTCGATTGCGCATGGCTTGGTCTCCTGCGAACCGCTTACCGTAAACGCCACAGAGCGACAAGCGGCTCAGGCGGCGAAGCGGCGGAGCGCGGGCGCGCCGCGCACCCGGTCGCGACCGGCCTTCTTCGCCTCGTACAAAGCGGCATCGGCTGATCGGTACAGCGCCTTCCAGTCGGCCTCGCGCATCAGCGGTCCGCGACATTGGCCGATGCTTGCCGTCACCGTGATATCGAACGGCATGCGCGCCTGCCGCAGCCGATCGAGCAGGTCGTCGGCGAGCGTATCCTTGTGGTTTGCGATCACCACCGCGAATTCCTCGCCGCCGAGCCGCGCGACCAACGTGCCAGCAGGGAGCGCCTGACGCAGCGTGCGCGCGAAGATGCGCAGCACCTCGTCGCCGCCGTCGTGACCGATCGTTTCGTTGACGTGTTTGAAATGGTCGAGATCGGCGAGCAGAAGCGTGAAATCGCCTTCATGCCCGACCGCGCCACGCAGGAACGCGCGCCGGTTGAGCAGGCCAGTGAGCGGATCGGTATCGGCGAGCAGCCGCGCGGCGATCTCCTGCTCGCGCGCCTCGTCGCGCTCGCGGGTGAGCAACAGCACGCGGTGTCCGATCGCGAGGCTCGACAGCAGCGCCTCCAACGTCATCGATATGACCGACGAATTGTCGAGCCAGAAATCATACGACCAGCCGAACAGGCTCGACGCCGCGCGCACGACCGCGAAGGCGATCGGCAGCGCCCAGGCGATCGTGAAGAACGGCAGGAACGCGCTATGCCGGCGCCACGCATTGACGAGGATCGGCACAATCGAACCGAGCAGGAACAGGAAACCGAACGCATAGAGCGTGTCGAACAGACGCAACGCGACCGGCGCGATCAGCGCGATTCCCATCGCCGGCACGCCAACCGACACGGCCGCCGCGACGCAGACTCGCTTGAGCCACGGCGTCATCACCCGCCGTTCGAAGAAGTTGCGCAGAAACGCGAGCGCGGACACCGCGACCAGCGCGAGCAGCACATAGTTGATCCGCATCCGCGCGGTATTGGCGAGATCGGGCATCAGCCACGCGAGCGCGCCCGACGAGCTCACGTCATAGGCGAGCAGCGCGATCATCATCAGGCAGTAGTACGGCATGAAGCGGTGGCGCAGCGCATAGGCGAGGCCGAGATTGAACAGCAGCAGCGCCGCGCACGCCCCGCCGACCCCGGCGTACAGCGCGGCGAGACGCGTATCGGATCGCGTCACCTCCGCGTCCGTCGCCAGCGTCGGTGCAAGCAGGATGCCGCGCAGATTGGCGGCGCCCTCGACATGCCAGAGCAGACGCACCAACGGCGCCGACCGCCGCGGCAACCAGCGCTGGAAGATCGCGCCAAGCCTGAGGTGGCGCGAGGCCGCGACATCGTCGCTGCGAATCGAGACGATCGTGCCGTCGGCGTACAGCGCATGAATGGTCATCGCGCGCTGCCACACGCTCGACGATCGCACCGCGAGCGCGTCGCTGGCGACGGGTAAGTCGAGTGGCTGGCTGAGCAGCCAGAAGTCGCCGCCACCCAGGCGAATCTGCGGTGTCGCGCAGTCGAAGCGCTCGGGCGCGTGGAACAGTTTCGCCGCGGCCAGCCCGGGCGCGTCGCGCAGCACGCACGCGCGGATCGGCAGACCGATCGGCCCGACCTGCGCATTCGCCGCACCCACGCACAGCGAAACCAGCATCGCGAGGAGCCAGGCAAGACAGCGAAGGGATGAGCGCCACGGCATTGCGGGAGGCTGTTAGCCGAATATGCCCAACAATCGGTAAATTTTTCGGGACACGGAACCAAAATGGGCCGGTTACGTTACACGCCCTTGATCCTGAGCCAGTCGCATAGCGCGGCGTTGACCGCACCCGCCGCCGCCCAGGGCGTGAAATGCCCGGCGTCGAGTTTGACCAGCGTCAGGTCGGGCACCAGCCCGTCCAGCCCTTCGATCTGCACCGGCAGCAGATAGCGGTCGCGCATGCCCCATATCACCAGAGTCGGCTGGCTGACGATCGGTGCCGGCGTCGCATCATCGGCGGGGGTCATCATCCCGGCGGCGCGATACCAGTTGAGCATCGCGGTCATCGCACCGGGCTGGCTCCATTCGTCGAGATGCGCGGCGCGCTCGCGCCCCACCGCCAGCACGGCGAGTCGCTGGACGATGCGGTTGCCGAACGCGCCAGCGAGCAGCCGCGACCGATCGATCCGGGTATTGCGAATGAAGCCGATATAGCCGCTCGCCCGCCGCTGCGCCGGGTCATCGCGCAGGGTCTGCTGAAAGCGGTACGGGTGCGGCGCGTTGAGGATCACCAGCCGTTCCACCCGCTCCGGCCGGGTCAAGGCCGCGCCCCACGCGATCGCGCCGCCCCAGTCATGGCCGACCAGCGTGAAGGTCGACCGCCCGAGATGATCGGCCAGCGCGAACACGTCGGCGATGATCTTGTCGGGCGCGTAATCGCTCACCGCAGCCGGCTTGGACGAGCGCGCATAACCGCGCTGGTCCGGCGCGATCACGAAATGGTCGCGCGCGAGTTCGGGAATCTGGTGCCGCCAGGTGCGGTGCGATTCCGGGAAGCCGTGGAGCAGGATGATCGCCGGGTGCGCCGGATCCCCCGCTACCGCGACATCGAGCTCGACGCCGGTGGCAAGCGGCACGCGGATCACGGGTAACTGACCGTAAGCGGCACCTCGGGGAGCGGAATCCATTCCGCGTCGTCGCCCGGCACCTTGGGAAACTCCTGCGCTTTCCACGCGCGTTTGGCGTCGTTGATCCGCTCGCGGCGCGAGGAGACGAAGTTCCAGAACACGTGGCGCGGCGTGGCGAAGGCTTCGCCACCCGCCAGCATCACGCGGCCGCCGCTCGCCGAGCGCAAGGTCGGCGTGGTGCCGGGGCGAAGCACGTAGAGCGTCATCGGCTCAAGCGTCATCCCGTCGAGCGTCGCCTCGCCGAGCGCCACGTACAGCGCGCGTTCGTCGGCGGACGAATCGATCGGAACGCTGCCGCCCGCGCCCAGCACGATGTCCGCATAGATCGTCTGCGCATAGGTGGTGGTCGGCGCCCGCACGCCCCACAGCTCACCCATGATGACGCGCGCCTGCACCGTGCCGTCGCCGAACACCGGCAGCGCGGTTTCCGCGACATGCTCGAACGCCGGGTCCATCTCCTCGTCCTTCTCGGGCAAAGCGAGCCAGGTCTGGATGCCCGACAGTTCGGGGCCGCCCGCGCGCTCGTCGGCGGGCGAGCGTTCGGAATGGACGATGCCGTGCCCGGCGGTCATCAGATTGACCGCGCCCGGTTCGATCCGCGCCGCGCTGCCGATCGAATCGCGGTGCTCGATCGCCCCGGCGAACAGATAGGTGACGGTGGCGAGGTTGATGTGCGGGTGCGGCCGCACGTCGATGCCCTGCCCCACGTCCAGATGCGCCGGCCCCATCTGGTCGAAGAAGATGAACGGGCCGACCATCGTGCGCGGCTTGGCCGGAAGCGTGCGGTGGACCTTGAACCCGCCGAGATCGTGAGTCGTCGGCAGCAAGGTCTGGATGATGAGATCGTCGGTCATAGAGCCTCTCGCGTCGCGATCATGTCGAGCAGATCCTCCGGGAAGATCGGCTCATGGAAGGTGGCGATCTCGTCTCGCGAGAACCAGCGCCATTCGCGCATCACGCGCTGTTCGAGCGGGGTGTGGCCGCTGGTATCGACCTCGACCGTGCCGGCGTCGATACGGAAATAGCGTTCGTCGGCGGTGACGGGCAGGCCCTCCAGCGTGACGAAATCGACGACGCGGCGCGCCACCTCCTCGCCCGGCTCGGCGACGATGCCGGTTTCCTCGAACAATTCGCGCCGCGCCGCCGCTTCATAGCTTTCGCCGGGGTCGACCGCACCGCCCGGCGTACACCAGAACGGCGGCCGGTCGGCGGGATCGAAGCGGAACAGCAGGATTCGCGCCTCGCCGTCGAGCAGCAGGATGCGCGCGGCGGGACGCGGCACGCGCTCGGCCCCCTTCGCGCTCATGCCGCGTCCAGTTCGGGATAGTGGCGGAAGATGCCTTGCGTGTTGAACGCGATCCGGCGGTCGCTGGCGAGGTACGCCTTGATGCCGTCGAGGCCCGCGACTCGGTCGTGCAGCGCGATCAGCTTCGGATAGTCGCGCTCGATCGCGCCCATCCGCTCGGGGAACATATAGCGCAGCCCCGCGACGATCTGGAACAGCGAGGTGTCGCCGTAGCTCCACGCATCGCCCATCAGCCAGTCACCCGGATTGGCGCCGAGCGCGGCCTCGAAATAGCCGAGGAACTTGGGGATGCGTTCGCTGCGAAACTGCGCGGCGGCGCGCGCGGCTTCGGGCTTCTGGTCCTCGTAATAGTCCATCATCGCGACCGGATGGTGGACGTTGTGCGCCTCGGCGACGAGATCGGCGATGGTGAGCTGGATGCCGTTCAGCCACTGCCGGTCGGCCAGCCCCGACGGGGCGATGCCGTGCGTCTCGCCGAGATAGGCGAGGATGTTGGCGACCTGCGATACGATACCGTCGCCGGTTTCCAGATACGGCGGCGCGAACGCCCCGCGCCCGGCGGCGTGGCTGGCGAGGTTGGCCATCAGCGCCTCAGCACCCTGCGCCCGCGCGCAATCCTCATAGGCGATGCCGCCGGCCTCCAGCGCGAGCCGGACGAACTCGCCGCGCCCCTGAATTTCAGGCCAGTACCACAGCCGATAGCTCATCTCATTCTCCCGGCGCGCGCGCCTTGATCGCCAGCGCGTGAATGCGGTTCGCGAGCAGCTCCGCCAGCGCCTGGTTGACGAGCCGCTGGCGCTGAACGCGCGAAAGCCCGGTAAAGGCCGCGCTTTCGACGATCACGCTGAAATGCGATTCGCCCGAGCGATCGTCCCCCATATGGCCGGCATGGTGGTGGCTGTCGTTGACCACCTCCAGATACGACGGCGCGAGCGCGGTGGTGAGACGGGCGGCGATCTGATCCGCGACGGGACTGGTGGCGAGCGTGTTCATCGCCCCTATATACGCCGTTTCGCCAATTCAGGGAGCCGGGGTGGCACGCCAGACCGAAAAGAAAGACCGACCCAATATCCGCTTTCACGGTCGCGTGGAGGGGAGCGGACGGGTGTGCGATCAGCCCGGCTGCGATCTGCCCGGCGAATTCCGCGCGCCGGCGGACGGCCCAAGCAACGATTTCGAGGGCCCGCGCCCGTATCGCTGGTTCTGCCTCGACCATGTCCGCGCGTTCAACGCGCGCTACAATTTTTTCTCAGGGATGAGCGCGGACGAGATCCACGACGCGCAGCGCCCGTTCGCGGGTTGGGAGCGCGAGACGCGCGCGTTCACCGGCAATGGTGGCGCCGACCGCCCGCCGCGCTGGGCCGATTTCGCCGACCCGCTCGACGCGATCGGCGCGCGCTTCCGCGGCGCGACGGCGGCGGCGGGTGCCCGCAAGGATGGCCGTCCGCTCTCGGACAGCGACCGCCGCGCGCTGAAGGTGCTCGACCTGCCGACCGACATCGACCGGCGGGGCTTGCGCCAGCGCTATGCCGAACTGGTGCGGCGCTATCACCCCGACCGCAACGGCGGCGACCGCAGCTTCGAGACAAAGCTGCAGGACGTGATCGCGGCGTATACCCAGCTCAAAAGCGCGGCGGCGTTTGCTTGAGCACGTCGCCCCGGCCTGCGCCGGGGCGACGGTAAGGTCAGCCTTCCGCCAGCGCGGCGAGCTGATCCGCCACCGCGCCCCATCCTTGCGCGAAGCCCATCGCCTCGTGCCGCGCGCTGGCCTCGGCGGTCCAGTGGCGGGCGGTGGCGGTGTAGCGGGTCTTGCCGCCCTCGTCCGCGAACGCGAAGACCCCGGTCATGAACGGCGTCTGCGGCTGCCACCCGACGGCATAGGCATCGGTGAAGACGAAGCGCTCGCCCGGCACCACCTCCAGGAATACGCCTTCCTGCGCATGGCGCTCCCCGTTCGGCCCATGCATCACCATCGCCGAGCGCCCGCCGGGGCGCCAGTCCAGCTCGACGATTTCGGTCGTCCACGGCTTCGGGCACCACCATTCGGTGAGTCGTTCGGTGACGATGCTCCACACCCGATCGACCGGCGCGTCGATCAGCCGCGTGATCGACAGGTCGTTGGTCTCGTTCATGCCGCATCCTCCCCGGCGACCGCCGCTTCGATCGCGGCGATGTCGATCTTGCGCATCGTCATCATCGCCTGCATCGCGCGCTTCGCCACCGCCGGATCCGGGCTGGCCATCGCCGTCGTCAGCACGCGCGGCACGATCTGCCAGGCGAGGCCATAGCGGTCGCGGCACCAACTGCACGCGCTCTCGGTGCCGCCGTTCGAGACGATCGCGTTCCAGTATCGATCCGTCTCGGCCTGATCGTCGGTGAAGATCTGGAACGAAACCGCGTTGGTGAAGGGATTCCCGCCGCCGGCGTTCAGCCCGACGAACGACTGGCCGCACACGGTGAACTCCACCGTCAACACGTCGCCCGCCTTGCCCGCCGGATAGTCCGCCGGCGCGCGGTGGATCGCGGTCACAGTCGAATCGGGGAAGACGCTCGCATAGAAATTCGCGGCGTCCTCGGCCTGGCCGTCGAACCAGAGGCAGGTCGTGATCTTGGTCACTGCCGCACTCCCGAAACGAAACCGACCGACGCGCCTGTCGGATCGAGCGCCACGATGATGCGCTCGCCGCCGGGCACGTCCATCGGCCCCATGATGATCGTGCCGCCCCCAGCCCGCACCTGCTCCGCTGCGGCATCGACATCGGCGACGCGGAAGTAGAAGCTCCATTTGACCGGCTGTTCGGGCGCCTGGCGGTTCATCATCGCGCCGATCTGCGTGTCGCCGACATCGAGGAACAGGTAATCGCCCATCGGCCCCATCGACATTTTCTCGGTCGAGACCAGCCCGAGCAGGTCGCCATAGAAAGGCAGCGCGGTAGACGTGTCGAGCGTGGTCAACTCGTTCCACGCGCAGCGCATCGGCAGCGTCGCGGAGAACGCCGTGCTCGCCTGATCACCCATCGCCGGGTCGGGCGTCATCAGATACAGCGGCGCGCCTTGCGGGTCGGCGATCAGCGCGATGCGGCCGACGCCGGGCAGATCGAGCGGCCCCATATGCGTCTTGCCGCCCGCTGCCGTGTTGATGGCAACCTTGGCGTCGACATCCGCGACATGGAAATAGCCGACCCACGCGGGACCGCCGGGCGCATCGGCCATCTCGACCAGCCCGCCGACGCCGACACCGTCCGCGTTCCAGATCGTATAGGGCGTCGCGCTTCCGGCCGGCCCGAATTCGGTGATCGTCCAACCGACGATCCCGCTGTAAAACGCTTTGGCGGCGGCGGCATCGCCGGTGATGAGTTCGTACCAGATCGGTAGTCCGTAAGGCGTCGGCATCGTCTCTCTCCCGGTATGTATCTTCTTAAACAATGAGTGGCGGCCGCGCACGCAGCCGCGACTCGCGCAGCCACAGGCCACCCTGCAAGATCAGGCCGATGGCATCGCCGCGACATCCATCCAGAACGGCCCGAAGCCGTGGCCGTCGGGATCTTCGAACGCGCGGCTGTACATGAAGCCCATGTCCTCCGGGTCGTGCGCCTCGCGTCCACCCGCCGCGATCGCCGCCTCGGTAATGGCATCGACCTCGGCGCGGCTGTCGAACGACAGCGCGATCAGCGCGCCGCTGGTCGTCTTCGCGTCGATGATCTGCTTGGGGGTGAAGGTGCGATAGAAATCATGCCCGAGCAGCATGAACGATATCGTGTCCGAATAGTGCATCGCCGACGCGCGCTCGTTGGAGAAGCGCGCGTCCTTCACGCAGCCGATCGCTTCATAGAAGGCGGTCGATTTCGCCACATCCTCGACGGGCAGGTTCACAAAGATCATCTTGGGCATCGACAACCACTCCTGTGCGACTCGCGCTTTGCATGTGATGCGATCTTCGGTTATCAAAAGCAACCATGAAGTTAGAAAAAGTAATCAAACGCTGGTACGACGATGCCTGCGGCACCGCGCTGGCGATGGAACTGGTCGGCGAGCGCTGGTCCCTCCTGATCGTGCGGGAATTGATGTTCGGGCCGCGCCGTTTCGGCGAGATCAAGAACGGGCTCGGCGGGATCAGCGCCAACGTGCTGACGCAACGGCTTGAAGGTTTGGAGGTGGCCGGCATCCTCACCCGGCGCAAGCTGCCGCCGCCCGCATCGGTGCAGGTCTATGAACTCACCGAATGGGGTTATCAAAGCGAGACCGCGATCCAGGAGCTTGGCCGCTGGGCGGTGCGCTCGCCAGCGCACGATCCCACGCTGCCGCTCTCGCCCGCATCGCTGATGATGTCGTTCCGCACGATGCTGGCGCGCGAGGCGGTCGGCGATCTCGATGCGGTGATCGGCTTCCGGCTCGGCCCCGACGTGTTCCGCACGCGGCTCGCCTCGACCGGCTTCACGGTCGCGCGCGCCGAGCCCGGCGATGCCGCCCTCACCTTCACAGGCGTGCCGCCGGCGATCGCCGCGGTCGTGTATGGCGGACTGCCCCTGGACCACGCCGAGGCCGCCGATATGCTGACGCTCACCGGCGACCGCGCGCTCGCCGAACGCTTCGTCACGCTGTTCCCGTTGCCACCCAAGACGACGTGAGTTTGCGCGCGCAAGGCCCGATGGCGCTTGACGCGCCGCGCGATCGTTCGCACTGAGCATCGCACGAAGTGCCGTTCCTGCGCGTCATGCGTTGTCGGGGCTTCTCGACAGCCCATAACACGGTACGCACATTCATGACCGACATCCCCAACACCCAGCCCGACAGCCGCGAGACGACGATTCTCGACGCGCCCGATCGCATGGTGAAAGTCCGCGATCTGTTCGGGATCGATTCGGACATGGAAGTCCCCGCGTTCAGCGAAGCCGACGAGCGCGTGCCCGATCTCGACCCGGCCTATGTGTTCGACAAGGACACCACGATCGCGATCTGCGCCGGCTTCGCGTACAATCGCCGGGTCATGGTGCAGGGCTATCACGGCACCGGCAAGTCGAGCCATATCGAGCAGGTCGCGGCGCGGCTCAACTGGCCGTGCATCCGCATCAACCTCGACGCGCATATCAGCCGGATCGATCTTGTCGGGCGCGACGCGATCGTGCTCAAGGACGGCCAGCAGGTCACAGAGTTCCGCGAGGGGCTTCTGCCCTGGGCGCTCCAGACGCCGACCGCTTTGGTGTTCGACGAATATGACGCCGGCCGCCCCGACGTGATGTTCGTCATCCAGCGCGTGCTCGAGACCGAGGGCAAGCTGACCCTGCTCGACCAGAACCGCGTGATCCGCCCGTCGCCGTGGTTCCGGCTGTTCGCCACCGCCAACACGATCGGCCTGGGTGACACCAGCGGGCTGTATCATGGCACCCAGCAGATCAACCAGGGCCAGATGGACCGCTGGAACATCGTCGTCACGCTCAACTATCTGCCCGCCGCGATCGAGGCGCGGATCGTGCTCGCCAAGTCGGGCGAATATGACAAGCCCGAGGGCAAGCAGGTGGTCGACCAGATGGTCAAGGTCGCCGACCTGACCCGGCGCGGCTTCATGAACGGCGACATCTCCACCGTGATGAGCCCGCGCACCGTCATCACCTGGGCGCAGAACGCGCTGATCTTCGGCGATGTCGGCTTCGCGTTCCGGCTGTCGTTCCTCAACAAATGCGACGAGGCCGAGCGGCCGCTGGTGGCGGAATATTACCAGCGCGTGTTCGGCAAGGACTTGCCCGAGAGCGTGGCGGCGAAGGGTTGAAGATTTTAGCGGACTAAGCTATTAGTCCGCCGGGAGGCAGCGATGGCTGAGGCCGATCCGCAGACGACGTTCAACGTTCATGAAGCAAAGACGCATTTCTCGAAGCTGATTGATCGCGCGCATTCCGGCGAGGAAATTATCGTGGCGAAAGGCGGCGTACCCTATGCGCGACTTGTACCTCTCGCC
This sequence comes from Sphingomonas panacis, assembly GCF_001717955.1. Taxonomy (NCBI): domain Bacteria; kingdom Pseudomonadati; phylum Pseudomonadota; class Alphaproteobacteria; order Sphingomonadales; family Sphingomonadaceae; genus Sphingomonas; species Sphingomonas panacis. The sequence continues at coordinate 1,714,894 of NZ_CP014168.1, read as the reverse complement.
CAAACGCTTCGCCCTTCCCGCAAGCCGGGACGGTATGCGCATCTGTTGAGGCATGTGTCACCCGAGGCCGTGCTGGCGCCCTGCTTCACGGACGAGGCGTTGGACGAGATCGAGAATGCCAGCCTGTTTCCACCCGCAGGATGATGCGACTCCTGCTCGATACGCATGCGCTGCTGTGGTGGTGGCAGGACGCGCCCCAGCTTGCCGAAGCCGCGAGAACGGCGATGCTTGACCCTGCCAGTGAGGTGTTCGTCAGCGCCGCGTCCGCTTGGGAGATCGCGACGAAGGTGCGCAAAGGACAATTGCCGGATTTTGGCTGCAGCCTGTCGGCGTTCGTCGATGATGTGGTGCGGGACGGCTTCAACCATCTCGACGTAACAGCGCGGCATGGCGTTCACGGCGGATCGTTATCGGGTGGACACAAGGATCCATTCGATCGGCTCATCGCCGCGCAGGCCTTGCTGGAAGATATGGTCGTCATCACGCGCGACCGCGAGATTGCCGCATTCGGCTGCAAGGTACTCTGGTAATGACCACCGACACCCCGCTCGACCGTTTCAAGACCGTGCTCGGCGGCGCCACGCGGGCGCTGGCGCGTGAGCCGGAGATCGAGCTTGGCTTCACCGCCGATGCGCCGGTCCAGTCGGGCAAGCACGTCAAGGTGCCGATGCCCGCGCGAAACCTGCCGGCCGATCAGGTCGCGGAGGCGCGCGGGTTCGCCGATGGGTTCGCGCTTCGGCTGCGCCACCACGACATCAAGCTCCACGCGCGGCAGGCACCGGCCGAAGCGGTCGCGCGCGCGGTGTTCGATGCGGTCGAGAGCGCGCGGGTCGAGGCGTTGGGCGCGCGCGGCTATGCGGGTATCACCGACAATCTCGCGACGGCGCTCGATGCGAAGCTGCGCTCCGATCCGATCACGCGCGCGCGCAACCGTGACGAGGTGCCGCTGTCGACCGCGCTCGGCCTGGTCGTGCGCGAGCGGCTCACCGGCGCGCCGCCGCCCGCCGCCGCCGCGCCGGCGATGGCGCTGGTGCGCGACTGGATCGAGCAGAAGGCGGGCGCCGATCTCGATTCGCTCGCGCTGGCGATCGACGACCAGCGCGCGTTCGCCACGCTGACGACCCGGTTGCTCGAAGACCTCGATCTCATCGAGGGCGAACTGATCCCCGAGGAAACCGACGAGGGCGGCGAAGAGGACGAAGGCGCCGACGAGCAGGAGCAGACCGACGACGCCGACGAGGGCGACGGCGATACCGAGCAGGGCCAGGGCGAGATCGAGGCGCGCGGTTCCGAGAGCGAAAGCGATCAGCAGGACGGCGAAGGCGACGAGCGCAACGACGACCAGTTCGAAGACGGCGACGGCGAGCCCGGCGACGACGGCGAGGACGGCATGCTGCCGGTCCGCCCCAATCGGCCGATGTCCGATTTCCCGCCGCAGTTCGAATATAAGGCGTGGACGACGCGCTTCGACGAAGTGATCGCCGCGACCGATTTGTGCGACGCCGACGAACTGGTGCGGCTGCGCGCCTATCTCGACCAGCAGCTCGTCCATTTGCAGGGCGCGGTCACCAAGCTCGCCAACCGGCTGCAACGCCGGCTGATGGCACAGCAGAGCCGAAGCTGGGACTTCGATCAGGAGGAAGGCCTGCTCGACGCGGCGCGGCTGGCGCGGATCGTCGTCAATCCGATGCTGTCGCTGAGCTACAAGATCGAGCGCGAGACCGAGTTCCGCGACACGGTCGTCACGCTGTTGATCGACAATTCGGGGTCGATGCGCGGCCGGCCGATCTCGATCGCGGCGATCAGCGCCGACATTCTCGCCCGCACGCTCGAGCGGTGCGGCGTCAAGACCGAGATCCTCGGCTTCACCACGCGCGCGTGGAAGGGCGGGCAGAGCCGCGAGGCGTGGCTCGCCGCCGGGCGCCCCACCCAGCCTGGCCGGCTCAACGACATCCGCGACATCGTCTACAAACAGGCCGACGAGCCGTGGCGCCGCGCCAAGACCAACCTCGGGCTGATGATGCGCGAGGGGCTGCTCAAGGAGAATATCGACGGCGAGGCCTTGCTGTGGGCGCACCAGCGGCTGATCGCGCGACACGAGGAGCGCAAGATCCTTATGGTGATCTCGGACGGCGCGCCGGTCGATGATTCGACGCTCAGCGTCAATTCGGGCAGCTATCTCGAACGGCATCTGCGCCAGGTGATCGGCTGGATCGAGAATCGCTCGCCGGTCGAACTGGTCGCGATCGGCATCGGCCATGACGTGACCCGCTATTATGCGCGCGCCGTCACCATCATGGATGCCGAGCAGCTTGGCGGCGCGATCATCGAGCAGCTCGCGGCGCTGTTCGATACGCCCTGACCGCTTGAGCGGTATCGCGGCCCCGCCGGGCGGCTTCGCCGGCCCGGTCAAGCGCTCGGTGACGATCGCCGGGCATCCCACGTCGATCAGTCTCGAACCGGTGTTCTGGCAGGCGCTGGAACAGGCCGCGCACGCGCACGCGCTCCCGCTCAGCGCGTTGATCGCGGAAATCGACGCGGTCCGCATCGCCGCGCCTGATCCACCCAATCTCGCCAGCGCGATCCGAAGCTGGTTGTTCGAAATCGCGCTCCGGCAGTGAGAGTTACTCTCAATAGCGTTGACAGTGAAAGTGCCTCGCAATAGCTCACCCCGCAACGAATAAGGGGGATTCCATTGCCACGCCACACCAACCGCCGCGTCGTCGCCAAGCCCGCATTTCTCGCGCTCTCCTGCGTCGGCGCCTTCGCCGCGATGCCCGCATGCGCCGATGACGCGACCGCCCCGCACGTCAGCGACGATCAGAGCCGTGATGACGTCATCGTCAACGGCCAGCGCGACACCGGCCCGCGCGACCCCAAGCAGGTCGCTCCGCTCATCAACACGCCCAAGTCGATCGTCATCCTGCCGAGCGAGGTGATCGAACAGACCGGCTCGACCAGCCTGCAGGATGCGCTGCGGACCGTGCCCGGCATCACCTTCGGCGCGGCCGAAGGCGGCAACCCGATCGGCGACCGTCCGTTCATTCGCGGCTTCGACAGCCAGGGCAGCATCTATATCGACGGCGTGCGCGATCTCGCCTCGCAGAGCCGCGAAGTGTTCGCGATCGATTCGGTGCAGATCGTGCGCGGGTCGGATTCGACGTTGGGCGGGCGTGGCAGCGCCGGCGGCACGATCAACATCATGACCAAATTGCCCAAGGCGGAGAATTTCGGATCGCTCAACGCCAGCTACGGCAATGCCGATTTCAAGCGCATCACCGGCGACGTGAACCTCAAGGTCACCGGCACGGTCGCCTTCCGCCTCGAAGGCATGTGGCACGATCAGGATGTCGCCGGCCGTGACGCGATCTGGAATCGGCGCTGGGGCTTCGCGCCATCTGTAACGATCGGCCTCGGCACGCCGACCCGGCTGACCGCGAGCTATTACCATATGGAAAGCCACGAGCTTCCCGACAGCGGCATCCCCTATCTCTATGCCTGCTCGACGACCGTGTGCAACGCGCCCACCGGAAACGTCTTCACGACGCCGACGATCGGCAAGATCACGCTCGCCGACGGCACCTCGGGCACGGTCGATCGCTCGACCTTCTACGGCCTCAAGGATCGCGACTTCCGCGACACCAGGGCGCAGACCGCGATGATCCGCGCCGAGCACGATTTCGGCGACATCACGCTGCGCAACACCGCGCGCTACACTTTCAGCACGCAATCCTACATTTTCCTGCTGCCCGACGATTCGACCGGCAACGTGTTCGGCCTGCTCAACCGCAGCACCGGCGCGATCACCCCGGCGCCCGGCTCGATCAACGCGACCACCGGCGGACGCGAACTGACCGGTGGCGGCTACGTCTGGCGGCGCGGCAATACGCGTTACGGCTACAGCAAGGCGCTGGTCGATCAGATCGATCTGTCGGGCAAGTTCAGCACCGGCACGATCCAGCACAGCTTCGCCGTCGGCGCCGAAATCTCGTGGGAGAAGTCCCGGCGCGGCACCTTCGTCGAGGCGACCGGATCGACGATCACACCGCGCTGTGACAGCACCACGCTGGCGCGCTATTATTGCACCAGCCTGTTCACGCCCAACCCAAGCGATCCGTGGGTCAATTACTCCAGCGACACGTCGACGGTACGCGCGCCGATCGTGAAGGGCGCGTCCAACACCGAAACGCAGAACGACGCACAGACGGTCGCGGTCTACGGCTTCGACTCGATCACCTTGCTGCCGTCGCTGATCCTCAACCTCGGCGCCCGCTTCGATCGCTTCAAGTCGACCGTCACGCTGCCGTTCACCGCCGGCTTGACGGCGCAGCGCCTGACCCGGACGGACGAACTGTTCAACTGGCAGGCCGGCCTGGTGTTCAAGCCCACCAAGGACACCAGCCTCTACGCCAGCTACGCGACCGCCGCGACACCGCCCAATTCGCTGCTCGGCGAAGGCCGCGAAGACAATGCGCTGCCGACCACCTTCGCCACCGCGACCGTGATCGACGCGCTCAAGCCGCAGAAGACCAAATCCTACGAGGTCGGTGCCAAGGCCAATCTGTTCCAGGAACGGCTCGGCATGAGCGTCGCGGTGTTCCAGACCGAAATCGAGAACGCGCGCGTGCTCGACGACAGCAACACCGCCGCCTTCATCGGAAAATCGCGCATCCGTGGCGTCGAACTCTCGGTGTCGGGGCAGATCCTGCCGGGCTGGTCGGTGTTCGGCGGCTATACCTATCTTGATCCAAAGATCATCGACGGCGGCACGAGCGCGCTGACCGCAGCCGCGATCACCCAGACCGTCGGCGGCGTCACCACCACGATCCAGAACGCGAAGACCGTCTCGGTACAGTCGGTCAACACCGGCAAGCAGATGCCGCAGACCGCGAAGAACAGCTTCACCGCGACATCGAGCTACCAGTTCACCCGCCGGCTCTCGATCGGCGGCACCGCGATCTATATGGGCAAGCAATATGGCGGATACGGCGACAACCGTAAGGCGACGCAGACAGCCGCCGGTGTCGTCACCGTGATCCCCGCTACGACGATGCTGTCGCGCGGCATCCCGGATTACTGGCGCTTCGATCTCAACGCCCAGTACAAGCTCAGCCGCAACTTGCAGGTCAGCATCAACGTCCAGAACCTCACCGACAAGACCTATTTCACCCAGACCTATGCATCGCATTATGCGTCGATCGCAGCGGGCCGGACGGTGTTCGGCACGGTAACGGCCAAGTTCTGATGGCGCGATGACGGCGTCGCTCGACGACCTCAACGCGCTTTCGCCGGACGATATCGCCGCGCGCCTCTCCGGCCCCCCGGCGGAGCGCGCGGCGTTCGTGCGTGCGGCGGCCGAGGCCGGGCTGGCCGAAGCGCAGGCGGTGCTCGGCCAGATGTGCCTCGATACGGGGGACGCTCGCGAGGGGTTCGACTGGTTCGTCCGCGCCGCCGCGCAGCATCATGTGATGGCGATCAACATGGTCGGGCGCTGCTATGATCTCGGCTGGGGTACGGCCGTGGACAAGGCGCGCGCGGCGGAATGCTACCGCGTCGCCGCCGGGGCCGGGCTCGACTGGGGGATGTACAATTACGCCACCCTGCTCGCGCTCGGCCACGGAGTCGCTGAGGACAAGGCGGCCGCGCTCGACTGGTTCCGCAAGGCGGCGGCTTTGGGCAACGCCAAGGCGACCAACTTCGTTGGCAGCTTTTACGAAGATGGCTGGGTGGTGCCGCGCGATCTCCCGCGCGCCGCGCAATATTACGCGCGTGCCGCGCAGGGCGGCGACTTTCGCGGCGCGTTCAACCATGCCCGCATGCTCGCGCGCGCGGGCCGCATGGAGGAAGCGCTCGGCTGGCTGACGCGCACGGGCGAGCTCGCCACCCCGGCGTTTGTCGCACAGGCCGCCGATTGGCTCGCCGCCAGCGACATCGCGGTGCTGCGCGGTCGTGGCCGGCAGGCGCTGCGTGCCGGCGTGCAGACCGCCGCCCTAGGGATATGTACGTAAAAGCAGCGCATCGTTTTGGTTCGTCACCGGCCTCTCCTACAAATCCGGTGAGAGGACCGGCATGTTTCATTTACCCATACCCACCGCGCGACACCTCGCCCACACGAAGAATCGCGCCGCCAACAGCCCGGTCGCCGGCATCGCGCTGGCGCTGCCGCTCAGCCTCGCGTTGTGGGCGATCCTTTTCGGTATCCTGCACGCCTGGCTGTAAGCCGGCATCCGCTATCCCGCGTCGCGCACCCGCTCGTGATGGCGAATCACTTCGTCGATGATGAAGCGCAGGAACTTCTCGCTGAAATCGGGGTCGAGATCGGCCTGTTTGGCGAGTCCGCGCAGCCGCGCGATCTGCGCCTCCTCGCGCCCCGGATCGGCCGGCGGCAGCCCGGCGGTCGCCTTGTGGCGGCCGACCGCCTGAGTCACCTTGAACCGCTCGGCAAGCAGGAACACCAGCGCCGCGTCGATATTGTCGATGCTCTGGCGATATCCTGCCAGCGTGCCGTCGGTCATAAGGGCCTCCATGCGCCAATCGCGCGCCTTTTGCGCAGGCTATCATCGGCGCGCAAGTCCATTGCGGGCTTGCCTTTGCGCGCCACTCCCGCCACATCGCCACCGACATGAGCGCAACGATCCACCGCCTCGACCAGCGCCCGGCCCCATCGCTCGACCCGATGGTTGCGCTGATCGCTGCTGACATGAACCTCGTCAACGCGGTCATCCTCGATCGCATGCAATCCGACATTCCGCTGATCCCGACCCTGGCCGGGCATCTGATCGCCGGCGGCGGCAAGCGGATGCGGCCGATGCTGACGCTCGCGAGCGCGAAATTGCTCGGCTACACCGGCACGCGCCATCACCGGCTGGCGGCGGCGGTCGAGTTCATCCACACCGCCACCTTGCTCCACGACGACGTGGTCGACGGCTCCGACCTGCGGCGCGGCAAGCGCACCGCCAACCTGATCTGGGGCAATCCGGCGAGCGTGCTGGTCGGCGATTTCCTGTTCAGCCGCTCGTTCGAGCTGATGGTCGAGGACGGCAGCCTCAAGGTGCTCAAGATCCTGTCGAGCGCGAGCGCGATCATCGCCGAGGGCGAGGTCAACCAGCTCACCGCCGCGCGGCGAATCGATACGCCCGAGGAACGTTACCTCGACATCATCGTCGCCAAGACCGCCGCTCTGTTCGCCGCCGCCTGCAAGATCGCGGCAGTGGTGGCGGAACGCAGCGAGGCCGAGGAAGCCGCGCTCGACGCGTATGGCCGCAACCTCGGCGTCGCGTTCCAGCTCGTCGACGATGCGATCGACTATGTCTCGGACGCCGATACGATGGGCAAGGACGCCGGCGACGATTTCCGCGACGGCAAGGCGACCCTCCCCGTCATCCTCGCTTATGCGCGCGGCAATGCCGAGGACCGCACCTTCTGGAAGGCGGCGATCGAGGGCCACCGCGCCAGCGACGCCGATTTCGCCCACGCGCTCGACCTGGTCCGCGCCACCCGCGCGATCGACGACACGCTCGCCCGCGCGCGCCACTACGGCCAGCGCGCGATCGACGCGCTCGCGATCTTCCCCAACGGCAAGGCCAAGGACGCGATGGTCGAAGCGGTCGACTTCGCGATCGCGCGGGCGTTTTAAAGTCCTCTGTTCTCCCGCGAAAGCGGGAGCCCAGAAGGCCCAAGAGCCGCACATTGGTGTTTTGCTTGGCTCTGGATTCCCGCCTTCGCGGGAAAACACGATAGTGCGCGCTTGGGCGGTTTCTACCGCCCCGCCTTCTCCCCACCCGCCGCCTTCGCAATAACCGGCACACCCCAGCCACCGCCCAGCGCGCGGAACAGATCGACCTGCGCATCGGCGATTCGCACGTCCGCGCTCGCCAGATCGGCATCGGCATCGGCGAAGGTCCGTTCGGTATCGAGCACCGCGAGGAAGTCGATCGTGCCCTCGCGCTGGCGCGCGCGGGCGATCTTGGCGGCGCGCTCAGCACCGTCGCGCGCCGCGACCAGCGCCTGCCGCCGGTCGATCTCGCGCGCATAGGTGGAGAGCGCCGTCTCGGTCTCCTCGAGCGCCTGCAACACCGTGCCATCGAAGCTGGCGAGTGCGCCGCGGCTGTCCGCTTCCGCGCCCGCGATCCGCGCCCGCGCGGCGCCGGTGTTGGGGAACGACCAGTTGATCAGCGAGCCGACCAGCCAGCGGAACGGTCCGCCGCCGAAGATGTCGCTGAAGCTGGTGCCGGTCGAGCCGACCGAACCGCCCAGCGTGATGCGCGGATAGAGGTCCGCCGTCGCCACGCCGATCCGCGCGGTCGCCGCCGCCAGCCGGCGCTCGGCCGCGCGCACGTCGGGGCGGCGCGCGAGCAAGGTCTGTCCGTCTCCGACCGGGATCGGCTGGTCGAGCCGCGGCGGATCGGCGCGCAGGCTCGCGTCGGCAGGCAATTCCTGCGGCGTGTGGCCGGTCAGCGTCGCCAGCCGGAACAGCGCCGCCTGCCGCTCGCCCGCGATTTCAGGCACCAGAGCGGCGCGCTGGTCGCGCAATGTCTGGATGCGGATCACGTCGAGCTTCTCGGCCCGCCCCGCGTCGAAGCGCTTGCCAGTCAACCGCACCGATGTGTCGAGCAGATCGACCACGCGCTTCGCCACCGCCAGCCGCTCGGCGGCGCCGGCGGCATCGACATAGGCGCGGATCGTCTGCGCGACGATCGCGACGCGCACCGCATCGGCATCCGCCGCCGCCGCGCTGACGTCACCACGCGCCGCCTCGATATTGCGGCGCACGCGGCCGGCGAGATCGAGTTCGTAGGACACGTCGAGCCCCAGCGCGATCTGCTCGGTCTCGCGCGCCCCGCCCGTCCCGCTTTGCAGCGCCGGCAGGCGGCCATAGCCCGGCTGCGCGCTCAACGCGGTCTGCGGCAGCCGATCGTTGCGCGCGCCTCTCAGCGACGCCCGCGCCGCGTCGAGCCGCGCCACCGCGACCCGGATATCGGTATTGGCGGCGAGCGCGTCGCCGACCAGCCGGTCGAGCACCGGATCGTTGTAGAGCTTCCACCACTGGTCGTCGGGCGCGGTGGCGGCGACCGCCGGGTTGGCGGCGCCAGCGAAGCCGCCGACCGCCTTGGGCGTGGGCACGGGCGCCACGTAATTGGGGCCGACCGCGCAGGCGGACAGCGCCAGCGCTGAGATCGTGGCTAACAGGGTCTTCTTCATGACAGTCCGCTCCTATTCGGCGGGATGAAGCTGGGGATGGCTCGGCTCGGCAGCGGGCCGGCGGCGGGCGAGGCGAATCGCCAGCGCCCGACACACCACGTAGAAGGTCGGCGTGAAGATCAGGCCGAACGCCGTCACCCCGATCATTCCGAAGAACACCGCAGTCCCGAGCGCCTGGCGAAGCTCCGAGCCGGCGCCGCTCGCCGTCACCAGCGGCACCGCGCCGAGGATGAAGGCGAACGAGGTCATCAGGATCGGCCGTAGCCGAGTCCGCGCCGCCTGCACCGCCGCCTCGATCGGGGTGAGGCCTTGCTGTTCCTCGGCCTGTTTGGCGAATTCGACGACGAGGATCGCATTCTTCGCCGCCAGCGCGATCAGCACGACGAGACCGATCTGGGTGAGGACGTTGTTGTCCATGCCGCGCAGGTTCACCCCGATCATCGCCGCGAGCAGGCACATCGGCACGATCAGCACGATCGCGAGCGGCAGCGTCACACTCTCATATTGCGCTGCCAGCACGAGGAAGACGAACACCACCGCCATGCCGAAGACGATGCCGGCGGTGCTGCCCGCCGCCTGCTGCTGATAGGCGATTCCGGTCCATTCGGTCGAATAGCCCTTGGGGAGCGTATCGTCGGCGAGCTTCTGCATCGTCACCAGCGACTGGCCCGAGGAGAAGCCCGGCGCGGTGTCGCCGTCCACTTCCACGGCGGGCGCGAGGTTGTAGCGCGTCACGCGGTACGGCCCGGTCTTGTCCTCGAAGGTCGAGACCGATCCGACCGGCACCATCTGCCCCGAGTTCGAGCGTGTCTTGAGGTTGGCGATATCGGCAGGGGTGCGGCGGAACGGCGCGTCGGCCTGTGCGGTCACGCGGTAGGTGCGCCCGAGCAGGTTGAAATCATTGACGAACGCCGAGCCGAGATAGACCTGCAACGCCTCGAACACGCGCTCTGGCGGCACGCCGAGCATATTGGCCTTGGCGCGATCGACATCGGCGAAGATGCGCGGCGTCGAGGTTTCGAAGAAGGTGTAGATCTGCTTGAGGCCCTTGGTCTGGTTGGCCTTGCCGATCAGCCCGTACGCCGCGCCGGCAAGCTGCGTGTAACCCCGCGCCTCCTGATCCTTGACCATGATGCGGTAGCCGCCGGCCGAGCCGATACCCTGGATGAGCGGCGGCGGCACGATCAGCAGCCGCGCCTCGTTGATGTCGGCGGTCGCCTTGCCCGCTTCGGCCATGATGCTGCCGAGCGTGACGCCGAGCTTGGCGCGCTCCTCGAAGCTCTTGAGCGGAATGTAAGCGGCGGCGGCGTTGGGGGCGAGCGTCTGCGAGGGGCCGTCGAACCCGGCGAGCATCACCGCGCCCTTGACGCCCGCGAGCGGCAGGATGCGCGCGGCGACCTTGCGCATCACCGCGTCGGTACGATCGACCGAAGACCCCGGCGGCAACTGGATGACGGTGAGGAAATAGCCCTGATCCTGCGCCGGGATGAACCCGGTCGGCGTCGCCCAGAACACGCCCACGGTCAGCGCGATCATGCCGGCATAGGCGAGCATCATCTTGCGCGGCGCCTGCACCAGCCGCAGCGTCAGCTTCGCATAGCCGTTGCTCAGCCGCTCGAAGCCGCGATTGAAGGCATCGCCGGCGCGAGTCACCGCCCGCCCGATGCGGCCTTGCTGGCGGGTTTCGCTCGGCTTGAGCAACAGCGCGGCGAGTGCAGGCGACAACGTCAGCGACAGGATCAGCGAGATGATCGTCGCGGTCGTGATCGTCACCGCGAACTGGCGGTAGAACGCACCCGACAGTCCGGTGAGGAACACCGTCGGCACGAACACCGCGACCAGCACCAGCACGATCGCGACGAGCGCACCCGAGACCTCGTCCATCGACACCCGCGCCGCCTCCAGCGGCGACAGCCCGCGTTCGAGGTTGCGCTCGACATTCTCGACCACGACGATCGCGTCGTCGACGACGATGCCGATCGCCAGCACCAGACCGAACAGCGACAGGTTGTTGAGCGAATAGCCCATCGCCGCCAGCACCGCGAAGGTGCCGATCAAGGACACGGGAATCGCCACCACCGGGATGATCGCCGCGCGCCATTTCTGAAGAAAGACGAGGATGACGATGACGACGAGGATGATCGCCTCGATCAGCGTGTGCTTCACCGCATCGATCGACTGCGAGATGAACTCGGTCGGGTTGTAGATCACCCGGTAGGCGAGGCCCTTGGGGAAGTGCTTCTGCGCGTCGTCCATCGTCGCGGTGACCGCCTGCGCGGCGGCGAGCGCGTTCGAGCCCGGCCGCTGGAACACCGCGAGGATGACGGTCGGCTTGCCGCTCATATAGGTGTTCGAGCCGTAATCCTGCGCGCCGAGCTCGACCCGCGCGACATCGGACACGCGCACCTGACGGCCATCCGCATCGGTGCGGATGACGACATCGGCGAATTGCTTGGGATCGGTCAGCCGACCCTGAGTCTCGACGTTGAGCTGATAGGCATCGCCCTGCGAATAGGGCGGCTGGCCGAGCGTGCCGGCAGCGACCTGAACGTTCTGCGCGCGCAAGGCCGCGACGATCTCGCCAGCGGTCAGATCGAGCGCGGCGGCGCGGCCGGGGTCGATCCACACGCGCATCGAATAGTCGCGGTTGCCGAACAACTGCACGTCGCCGACGCCGTCGATGCGAGTCAGCCGGTCTCGGATCTGCGTCAGCGCGTAGTTCGACACGTAACCGCGATCGAGCGAATTGTCGGGGGAGATGAGGTTGACGACCATCAGGAAGTCGGGCGAGGTCTTGCGCGTCACCACGCCGAGCCGCTGCACGTCTTCGGGCAGGCGCGGCACCGCGATCGCGACGCGGTTCTGCACCAGCACCTGCGCGGCATCGAGATTGGTGCCGATCTTGAAGGTGACGGTGATCGTCAGCTTGCCGTCGCCGGTCGATTGCGACGACTGGTACAGCATGTTGTCGACGCCGTTGATCTCCTGCTCGATCGGCGTGGCGACCGTCTCGGCCACCGTCTCGGCGTTGGCGCCGGGATAGACCGCAGAGACCGTGACGGTCGGCGGCACGATGTCAGGATATTGCGACACCGGCAGGCCGACATAGGCGATCGCCCCGACCAAGGTGATGACGACCGCGATCACCGCGGCGAAGATCGGCCGCGTGATGAAGAAGCGCGAGAGGCGCATGAGTGTTCGTCCTTGAATAAAGGAAACGTATTCGCTCGGGCGGTGCGCGCCACGCGCACCTCTCCGTTCGTGCTGAGCTTGTCGAAGCACGTGTCCGGGACACGCCCTTCGACAAGCTCAGGGCGACCGGCAGAAGGTGGCGGAGCGCGTTACCGCCCGAAGGTCGCCTCACCGGCAAGCGGCGCGGTTACCGGGGCAGCAGCCGCCTGCGCCTCGGGCGCGATCTTGCCGAGATGCGGCGAGACCTTGGTGCCCGGTATCGCCATCTGCACGCCGGCGATGACGACGCGATCGGTCGGCGCGAGGCCGGAGCGCACGACGCGCAGGCCGTTGACGACCGGGCCGAGCACCACCGGCTTGGCGGTGACCTGATCCTGCTTGTCGACCGTCAGCACGATCTTGCGCGCCTGATCGGTCTGCACCGCGGCATCGGGCACGAGCAAAGCGCGGGTGGTGCCGCCATTGGCGAGCCGCATGTTGCCGAACATGCCGGGGGTGAGGAAATACTTCGGGTTGTCGAGCACCGCGCGGCCGCGGATCGTGCCGGAACGCTGGTCGAGCGCGTTATCTGTGAAGTCGAGCTTGCCCTTCCAACGATGCTCGCCCTCGTCCTGCAACTGGATCTCGACCGGCGCAGGCGCGGCGCCCGGCTGGCGGTTGCGCTGGGTCTTGAGATACAAAGCCTCTGACCCGTCGAACTCGAAGTAGATCGGGTCGAGCGCGTTGATCGTGGTCAGCACCGTGCCACCCGTCCCTTCGCCGCCCGCGACCTGATTGCCGGGATCGACACGACGATCCGAGATTCGCCCGGCGATCGGCGCGCGGACCTGGGTGAACTCGACATCGAGCGCGCGTGCGCGCACCCGCGCCTGCGCCGCCGCCAGTGCGGCGCTCGCGGCCTGGACCTTGGCGCGCAGCGAATCGACTTCGCCCGCCGAAACCGCTTCGTCATCGACCAGCCGGGTCGCGCGGCTGAGATCGGACTTGGCGAGCGCGAGCGCGCTCGCCGCGCTGGCGACGTTCGCCTTGGCCTCGGCAAGCTGCGCCGCGAACGGCCGCGCGTCGATCGTGAAGAGGAGTTGCCCCTTGTTAACGATATCACCGTCGCGGAAATGGACGCCCGTGACTTCGCCGTTGATGCGCGGCCGGATTTCGACCGTGCGGCTGGCGGCGAAGCGGCCGATGTAATCGTCCCATTCGTTGACATCGCGCACCAGCGGCGTCGCCACCGTCACTGCGGCCGGCGGCATCGCCGCCACGGTCGGCGCGGGCGTGGCGAGCTTCGCGCCGGCATAGCCCACCACCGCGAGCGGCAGCAGGATCGCCGCGCCGCGCTGCCAGCCCGGCATGCGCGACCATCCGCGCGACACCGGTGTCGAGTCCGCGACCGAAATCGGGGTTTCCATGTTCATGCGGCGATCTTCCACGCGAGCGAACCCATCGTGCCGCCGGTGATGCTCGCCACCAGCAGTTCGGCCTGCGCCATCGTGAAGCCCGCCTGCAGGAAGCCGGTCACTTCGGATGCGGGCAGCGCATAGCCACGCCGCCAGGCATGTACCGCCAAGCGGCGCAGCGTCTCGAGCTTGGGCTCGGCGAGGCGCGAGGCCTTGCCGAAGCCGAACAGCCCGCCGAACGCCCGCGAGATCGCGCCGGGTTCGTCCAGGCTGCTGATCCGGTCGCGCCGCGCGACCGCGATGACGCTCCATTCGAGCGCGGAGAAACTCGGGCCGGCGGCGGCGGTTTTCGCGGTGTCGCGGCTGGCGCCAGGTGCGGCGAACGGATGTTCGAGATCGAGATAAGCCATCATACGTCCCCTTGGACAGCCACGCGCCAACGGCCACGCGCACGCACGCCTGCGACGCGATAGGACCGGCAGTTTGGGCAAGGTTCGAGCGGCGCGGAGAGACAAGACTCCGCCTGCCCGCGTCTACGATTCAGAAAGCGATGTGTAGAGCAGCCGCGCAGCCGCGACTGTTTGGATTCAGCAGGTCGGTCTCATCATTCGGCGGTTCCTTCGCCTCGATGCCAGGCTGACATACCGACCTAGCTTCACTACCAATCGGTATATAATGGAGTGCTGCACCGCGTCAACAGCATTCTATACCGGCAGGTAAATTATTTCGTCGGCCACACCGAAAGGCTCGTCTCGACGAGTTGCGTCAGATCGGCGCAGCAGGTCCCCGCACCGGCTTGCACCGACAGGCCCTGCATGATCGCATACAGGAAGCGCGCCAGCGCACACGGCTCGAGTCCCTCGGGAAACTCGCCCTCATCCTTCGCGCGCTGGAAACGTGCCACCAGCGCCGCCTCCGAAGACGCGCGCCGCGCGATCACGTCGGCACGGATCGATTCGGCCTCGGCACCGCAGGAGATCACGCTCATGATCGCCATGCAGCCCTTGGGATCGCACGAACTCGTCTGCATTTCGAGCGCGCCGCGCAGGAACCGCTCGGCGACGCCGCGCGCGGTCGGCGCGGCCAGCGCCATCTCGGTATAAGCGAGCTTATCACGCTCGTAGAGGTCGAGCGCCTTGTGGAACAACTGCTCCTTGTTGCCGAACGCGGCGTAGAGGCTCGGCTTGGTGATGCCCATCGCCGCGGTCAGTTCCGCCATCGACGCGCTCTCATAGCCGTTCTGCCAGAACACGCGCAGCGCGGCGGCGAGCGCGGTGTCGAGATCGAACTCGCGCGGCCGGCCCTTCGTGGGCGCAATCATCTCAATCTGTTCCATACCGATCGGTATATAGGTGTGGGAACACGCAGAGTCTAGGCGTAGCCGCACTCGACTCCGCTATGCCCGGGTCAGCTATGGTTGCGCGGGTAGATGATGATCGAGAGATAGCGCATCGGCAATTGCACCAGCTCCTCCGGCCCGTGCTGCGCGCCCGAATCGAACATCATCGTGTCGCCGGGCTTGAGGTGGAAGGTCTCGCTGCCGTGGCGGTATTTCAGATCGCCTTCGAGCATGTGGATCAGCTCGACCCCCGAATGGCTGAAGCTGGTGTGCGGCGTCGCGCGCTCATCGAGCGTGATGAGATACGGTTCGACGACGACATCGCCGCGCGAAAGATGGCCGAGCAACTGGTAATTGTGCCCCGCCTTGGTGCCGCGCCGCTCGATATGGACGCCGCGCCCGGCCGGCACGAACGAGCAATCCTGCCGATCCTCGACGCTTTCGAACAGCGACGAGATCGGCACCGACAGCGCATGGGCGAGCGACTGCACCGTCGTCAGCGAAGGCGATATCTGGCCATTCTCGATCTTCGACAGCATGCCGAGCGAGATGCTCGCCGCCGTCGCCAGATCGGATACCGAGAGATCCTGCCGGCGGCGCAGCAAGCGGATCTGTGTGCCGAGGGCACGCTCCAGCGTGCGCGCTTCGGTGGTTGGCGCGCTCGATACGGTGCGCAGCTCCTCGATCTCGGCGGCTGCGGTCTCGATATCGTTCACCAACTTGGGCACGTCCATACTCCTTCACTGTCGGCCCGCACGGGTCGAGCCGGAAGCCGCCCTGTCCAGGAACAATGTAGCGGCTCGTCCTTGCCCCAATCGCGCCATTGCCAGCGATGCGCAACAGCGTTGTCGGCGTCAGCGTCCGTGGATGCGGTCGAGTGCCCGTGTCGAGCGGACGAATTGTCCGACCTGCGGATTGAAGCCGGCCGCGCGACGGCAAAAGCGCCTCGCGCAACCATGACGGCGGGTCGCGTGTTAAACATGCGCCACAGAGGGAGCTTGCCATGACGCATCAGCCACCGATTCCAGAAGCCGCCACCTCGCCCTACCCGCTTCGCCCCGCGCCGATCGCGGTGTCGGAGGCCAAGCCGCGCCAGTCTGCGGCGCGTAAAACCGAAAACGCGGGTCTGGGCGGTCTTTCCAATACGGTGATCGGGATCGGCGCCGCGATCGGGATCAGCGCCGTCGCCGCGATCGGCGGCGTGGTGCTCGCCCGCCGCCGCCGCACCGGCGCCAAGGCGAGTTCCAAAGCGAGCCCCAAATCCCGTCGGGGCAAGGCCGATGACACGCGCAAGCGCGGCGCGGCGGATCGCCGCCGCGTGGCCGCGGGCCAGCCCTATGAGGTCGCGTATTTCGCGCGCAAGCACAAGATCAGCACCGCCGAGGCGCGCGACATCATCCAGGAAGCCGGACCGGATCGCAACGCCGCCAATGCGCTCGCCAGCAAGCGCGCCGCCGCCAGCGTGCATTGATCGCACAATGCGGCCTGCCCGCGTGATCGCGGGCAGGCCGCACAGCCATTACGCCTTGAGGCTCTTGGCCATGTTGAGGTGCGCGGCAACGGTCGGCACCAGCCCGCTCGCGAAGGTCTTGAGCGCCGGCACGTCGCCGCCGGTGGCATAGACCTTCAGCGCGTCGAGCGTCTGCTGGTGGCCGGCGGTCTGCGCGTCGATATAGGCCTTGTCGAAATCCGCGCCGGTCAGCTTGGTCATCGCGTCGAGCTTCTGCTGCTGGTCCGCCGTCAGCGACGGATCGGGCGTGATCGCCGGGCTGAGGCCAGCCGCGACCGTCTTGAGCTTGGCGGTCGATTTGGTGTGCGCGTCGATCATCTCCTGCGCGAATTTCTTGACCGATGCCGATTTCGACGTGGCGAGCGCCGCCTTCGACGTGGCGATCTCGAACGCGTCGCTCGATGCGGCGGTGTTCGCGAAGGTCTGGCCCGCCGCGGGCGCCATCGCCGTGTCGTTCATCGTATCGGTGCCGTTGACGGCATCGGTTTCCGAAATCGTCATCGTGTTGGTGGACACGTTGCTGGTGTCGGTCTTCTGACCACAGCCCGCCAGCGCGAGCGTCGCTGCCGAAAGCAGCGTCAAGCTCTTGATCTTCATACAAGTCTCTCCTGTTGAGCGCGCCCGGCGCGCAATCCCTCAACGGCTCGCCCCGGCGGGTGTTCCGTGTGGCGATCGCCACGGACCTTTGCACCGCGCGTTTCGTTCCACCCCCGGTAGCCGGTCAGCGGCGACATGGAGGAACATCACGCATGAGCATCTTCGGCAGCATCATGGGCAAGATTTTCGGTCACAAGAGCGCAGCCCCGGCAGCGGCGAACGCCGCCCCCGCCCCCGCGCCGGCGGCAGCACCAGCGCCGGCCCCCGCCGCAGCCCCGCAGGGCGCGCCCGCGCAGGCGGTCGATGTCGGCGCGGTGCTGTCGGAAATGGCGTCGATGAAAAGCGGCGGCGGCAACTACCAGTCGTCGATCGTCGATCTGCTCAAGCTGCTCGATCTCGATTCGAGCCTCGACGCGCGCAAGCAACTCGCGGACGAACTCGGCGTCCATGCCGGCGCGAACGGCAGCGCGGAGCAGAACATCGCGCTCCACAAGGCGGTGATGGCCAAGCTCGCCGAAAACGGCGGCGTCGTGCCGGACAGCCTGCGCGGCTGACGATGTGCGGGCGGCGCCGCAGCGGTTCCGCCCGTCTTCAGACCTCTCGCGAGATCAGTGCGTCAGCGCGCTCTCGCTCCAGCCGAGCGCCTGCGCCGTCACCGCCAATTGGGTGCGGTTGCGCACGTCGAGCTTGCGCATCAGCGCGGTCATGTGCGCCTTTACGGTCGCCTCGGCGATACCGAGATCGAACGCGATCTGCTTGTTGAGCTGCCCGCTATAGACCCCGCCCAGCACCTTGCGCTGAGTCGGCGTGAGCCGGGCGAACGGCGCCGGTAGATCGGTCGCCGGGGCGGTGAGCGCCGCCTTTGGTTGCTGCCTCATCATCTTCACACAGCCTCTCCCCATTATGGCGATGCCTGGCAGGCGTTCGACTGCCGGATAGCGCCATGCGCGCGGTGCCCGTGGTGAGTCTCCGCACCGCGATGCTATGCGAATTGGTTGGACAGATTCAAGCCGTCATTGCTGATATTCGCATATTGTGTGATTTTTTATTTCATAGTGCCGGAATGCTGTCGTACAGATATCGGCACCCGGAGCAATTTTGATCCTGACCGACAATCCCCTAATCTGAAGCATGGTCGCCACCCGGAGGCGACGCTGCGGAGAGCGATGATGAGCGAAGGGCGCCTGGCCGACCGGGCCTATGCCGGGATCGTCGAGATCATCAACGGCGATGCGCTGGAAGTCGGTGATCGCCTGCCCTCGGAGGCGCGTCTGGCGGAGATGTTCGGCATGTCGCGCACGATCGTCCGCGAGGCGCTGGTCCGGCTGGCGGCGGACGGCATCACCGAGGCGCGGCGCGGCGCCGGGTCGTTCGTCAAGGGTCGCCCGTCCGACCGGCTGATCGCCTTCATGCCGATGGATCACATGTCGGCGACGTTCGGCACCTATGAAGTCCGCTTCGTGCTTGAGGCCGAAGCCTCACGCCTCGCCGCGACGCGGCGATCGGCGGAGGAGATGGCCGGCATCGACGAAGCGATGCAGGCGCTTCGCACCGCGCTGTTGTCGAGCGCGCCCGCGCATGACGAGGACATGGAATTGCACCGCCGCATCGTGCTGGCCACCGCCAACCCGGCGTTCCTGGTCGCGTTCGAGGCGCTGTTCGCCGATGTCGACCGGATCATGCGCGCCGGTGTCGACATTTCGCGCTCGCGCCCGCCCGAAGTAATCGGCGCGATGCTGCGCGAGCATGAGATGCTGGTCGACGCGATCCGCGCGCAGGATGCCGACGGCGCCGCGCTCGCGATGCGCTGGCATTTGTCGGAAGGGCGCAAGCGGCTGCTGCCTTAGACTACGGCGTCGTGCTGCCCGGTGTCGCGCGTTTGCCGCCGCCGGGCACCAGCCAGCCGCCGTCGCTCAGCCAGTCGGCAAGCCGGTCGGGCCAGTGTTGCAGCGAGACTCGCTCAGAATGCATCGCGACGTTGAAGCCGTGGTCGGTATCGGCGAACAGATGCAGTTCGGCGGAGACATGTGCCGCGCGCAATTGCTGGTACAACGTGATGCTCGGCTCGGCGCAGCACGGGTCGAGCGTGCCGGCGGCGAGGAAGGCGGACGGCGCGGCGGCAACGGCGGGCGCGGGGATGCCGAGCGGGCCGGGGTAGATCAGCACCTGGAAATCGGGACGTCCGTCGGTTCGGTCGACGCCGTCCGCGTTCGCGACCGGCGGCGCGGGCGCATCGGCGACGTGCGAGACGAGTTCGCCGCCCGCCGAAAACCCCATCAGCCCGATGCGGTGCGGATCGACGCCATAATCGGCGGCGTGTGCGCGCACGAAACGCACCGCGCGCCGCGCATCGGCAACCGCGTCGCGCTCGATCTGGAAGGTCGAGCCTGGCTCGCGCGCGAGCCGGTATTTGAGCACGAACACGGTGATGCCGAAGCGGTTGAGCGTGCGGGCGGGCATCACGCCCTCGTTGACCCACACCAGCATACGGTGCCCGCCGCCGGGGATGACGATCATCGCCGCGCCGTTGGCATGCGCCGGATCGGCACGGAACACCGTCAGCGACGGGCGGTGGACGCTGCGGATGTAGCTGTTCTCGACGATCTCGGGCGAGTCGCGCGCGGGATCGGCGCCGGGCGGGCCGTTCGGCCACAGCGGCACCGTGGCCGGTTCAGGAACAGGCGCCTGCGCCATGAGACCGAGCGCGATCACCGCCAGACCCAGGCTCCGCCTCATCGGCCCGTTTCCCCCGTATAGCGCGCGGCATCGGCGTCGCCCTCGCCTTCCAGCCACGCCAGCGCGGCATGGCAGAGCGCGGCGGGCGGCGCGCTCGCATCCAGAGTCGTCGCGGCTTCGTCGCGCATCGGCGGTTCGAGCGTCGCCAACTGGCTATCGAGCAGACTGCTCGGCATATAATGGCCGGCGCGGTGCGCGACGCGTTCGCGCAGATCGTCGGCGTTGCCGTCGAGCAGGATGAACCGGGTCGGCCCGTCGATCGCGCGCGCGAGCCGGTCTCGGTAGCAGCGCCGCAGCGCCGAACAGGCCGCGACCACCAGATCGTTGGCGTGGAGCTCCGCGCCGATCGCCGCGCCGAGCCGGTCGAGCCATGGCCAGCGATCGGCGTCGGTGAGCGGGTGGCCGGCGCGCATCTTGGCGACCGCCGCCGCATCGTGAAACGAATCGCCCTCGACGAACGCCGCGCCGAGCGCCTCGGCGAGCCGCGCGCCGAGCGTCGACTTGCCGCTGCCGCTGACGCCCATGACGATCACCGCCATCGGCGCGATCCCGCTGTGACTGACTGGCCGCTGCAAATCCCGTTCCCGATTTCGGACGGCGCCCACGCCGGGCGGCTTCGAGTCGCTAGGTATCGCCGCACCGCCCACGCTGGAACTACGACCTTGGTCGCGGATGCCGCGCAACCCGAAGCGGCGTATCCAGCGATCGACCAGGCGCACAAGCGCTGGCCGGGAGGACGTCCAAGTGCGGAACACAGCGGCCTTGTTGGCGACCGCAGCGACCGGATTGCTCGCGCCAGCCGCGCTCGCGGCCGCGCCGCCGCCGTCGCGTTTCGCCACACGCCCAGCCGAACCTCACGCTGTTAACGTTACCAACGGCGCCGATGGCCGCAGCGACGCGACGCCAGTGATCCAGCAGGCGATCGACACGGCGCGCGGCACCGGCGGCAACGGCATCGTCTTCCTGCCCTCTGGCCGCTACCGGCTGACGCGCAGCATCCTCGTGCCGCCCGGCGTGCGGATCTTCGGCGTCGGGCCGACGCGGCCCGTGCTGGTGCTCGCCGATGCGACGCCCGGCTTCCAGACCGGCGTCGCGACGATGGTCGTGTTCACCGGCGGCGATCAATATGCCGTCGGCAAGGTGCCGGTGCCCGTGCCGACCGTGGTGCCGCCGCGGGATGACGTGCGCGACGCCAATTCGGCGACCTTTTATTCGGCGATGAGCAACGTCGATGTCGAGATCGGCGCGGGCAACCCCGCCGCCGCCGCCGTGCGCTTCCGCGTCGCGCAGCACGCCTTCCTCAGCCACATGGACTTCCGGCTCGGTTCGGCCTTCGCGGGGGTCTATCAGGCCGGCAACGTCATGCAGGACGTCCACTTCCACGGCGGGCGCTACGGCATCGTCAGCGAGAAGACCTCGCCCGCCTGGCAGTTTACGCTGATCGATTCGAGCTTCGACCATCAGCGCGACGCCGCGATCCGCGAGCACGAGGCCGACCTGACGCTCGTCAACGTGCGCGTCAGCGATACGCCGGTCGGGATCGATATCGACCCCGGCTATAGCGATTCGCTGTGGGGCAAGGACGTGCGGTTCGAACGCGTGTCGCGCGCCGGTGTCGTCATCAGCCGCGAAACCAGCGCGTTCACGCAGATCGGCTTCGACAATGCCGTCGCCACCGATACGCCGGTGTTCGCGCGGTTCCGCGAGAGCGGCAGGACCGTCGCCGGGCAAGGCCGCAGCTACCGCGTCGCATCCTTCTCGCACGGGCTGAGCGTGCCGACGCTCGGCGCGACCGGCACGATCGCCACCGATGCGCAGATCGCGCCGCTGCACGCGCTACCCCCGGCCCCCACGCCGGCGATCCGCGCGCTGCCAGCGGTCGCGCAGTGGAGCAGCGTGCGTGATCTCGGCGCGACCGGCGACGGCAGGACCGACGATACGCAAGCGCTGCAACGCGCGATCGACACGCACCGCGTGCTGTATTTGCCGATCGGCTTCTACCGCGTCTCGGCGACGCTCAGGCTGCGCCCCGACACCGTGATGATCGGGCTGCATCCGGCGCTGACCCAGATCGTGCTGCCAGACAACAACCCCGCCCATGCCGGTGTCGGCAGCGTCGTGCCGATCCTCGCAACCCCCAAGGGCGGCGACACCATCCTGTCGGGGATCGGGCTGTTCACCGGCCGCGCCAATCCGCGTGCGAGCGCCTTGCTGTGGCGTTCGGGCGCGACCTCGCTGGTCGATGACGTCAAGATCATGGGCGGCGGCGGCACGCCCACCGCCGACGGTCTGCCGCTTCAGGCGCTCAACGGCCACAGCGGCGATCCGGTCGCCGACAATCGCTGGGACGCGCAATATCCGAGCATCTGGGTGACCGACGGCGGCGGCGGCACTTTCGTCGATATGTGGACGCCCAACACCTTCGCGCAGGCCGGCTTCTCGGTTTCGGACACCAGCACGCCGGGGCACGTCTACCAACTCTCGGCCGAACATCACGTCCGCAACGAGATCGTGCTCGACGGCGTGCGCAACTGGGAGTTCCTCGCACCGCAGACCGAACAGGAAGTCGGCGAGGGCATGGACGCGACCTCGCTCGACATCCGCAATTCGAGCAACCTGCTGTTCGCCAATTACCACAGCTACCGCGTGACGCGGACGTTCCACCCGGCGGTGTCGGCGGTCACGCTGACCAACGCGTCCGACATCCGCTTCCGCAACGTCCATATCAACGCCGAGAGCGGGTTCGCGACCTGCGACGCCAATGGCTGCGGCACCTATCTGCGCGCCAGCAAGTTCCCGTTCGATAATGCGATCCAGGACCGCACGCGGCATCTCGAAATGCGCGAGCGCGAGTTCGCACGGCTCGACATCCCGGCGACTCCGGCCCCGGCCACCCCGCCCGCGCCAATCCCCGGCGTCGGCGCGGTGACGAAGCTGGAGAGCGGCTTCTTCTCGATCTCGGGCGCGGCGGCCGACGCCAAGGGCGCGCTCTATTTCGTCGAGCATCGCTTCCAGCGCATCTACCGCTGGAGCGCGGCGAAAGGGCTCGAGATCGTCCGCGACGCGCCGCTCGATCCGGTCAATCTCGCGGTCGATCGTTCGGGCAAGCTGCTGGTGTTGTCCTCGCTCGGCGCGGAGGGGAGCGTCTATGCGTTCGATCCCGCCGGGCCGAAGGGCGAGGTCACGGTCATCGCGCCGACCCCGGTCGCGCAACACGCCCGCGCCGACGTTCTGCTGCCGGGCAATTGGTGGAACAACGGCGAGTTCCGCGATCAATATGACGCGAAGACCGACCATTTCACCACGCTCGGCGAGATGTTCGCGCGCGATGCCGCCGCCCCCAAACTCCGCGAATATGTCTCGCCCGACGGCAGCGTCGTGCTGCCCGCGTTCCGCGTGTTCGAACAGGGTCCGGCCGATCATATCGGCTGGCGCTTCTCCGACACGCTCGACGCTTACGGGTTCGCGCGCGCCGCCATCGGCAACCGCGCGTTCGTGAGCAACGAATCCGAAGGCCGCACCTATAGCGGGGTGGTCGGCGCGGGCGGTACGCTCACCGATCTCAAACCCTTCGCGGAGCGTGGCGGCGAAAGCGTCGCGGTCGATGCGCAGGGCCGCGTCTTCGTCGCGAACGGACAGGTGTTCGTCTACGCGCCCGACGGCCGCGAGATCGGGCGGATCGACGCTCCCGAACGCCCGCTGCAACTGGTCTTCGGGGGCGAAGACGGCGGCACATTATTCATCCTGACGCACCACGCGCTGTATGCGGCGCCGGTGCGCGGCGGCTGAACGCATTCAAAAAACGACGATAAAACAGGTGAGGATCATCATGGCCAACGCGATTTCCGAGGACACCCACACCCCCCTGCCCCGCCGCACGCGCACGACGGTGCTGACCGCGAGCCTCGCCGCGCTGATCGCGGTGGCGATCGCGAGTCCCGCCACCGCGCAGACCGCGCCACCGCCCGAGCCGGCGACCCTGCCCGCCGAACCGCCCCAAGCGGCGGAGCAGGACATCGTCGTCACCGGATCGCGCATCACCACCGGCGGCTTCAACGCGCCCACCCCGACTCAGACGATCGGCGCCGCCGATATCGCGCGCAACGCCGAACCCAACGTCTTCACCACGATCGCGCAATTGCCCTCGCTGCAAGGGTCGAGCGGCGTGACCACCGGCACCAACAGCACGTCGAGCGGCCAGCAGGGCCTCAGCTCGTTCTCGCTGCGCGGCCTCGGCACGATCCGCACGCTGACCCTGCTCGACGGCCAGCGCGTGGTCGGCGCGAACGTGACCGGCGTGCCCGACATCAGCCTGTTCCCGCAATTGCTCATCAAGCGTGTCGACGTGGTGACGGGCGGCGCCTCCGCGTCCTACGGTTCGGATGCGGTCGGCGGTGTCGTCAACTTCATCACCGACAAGCGTTTCGAAGGCTTCAAGGCCAATCTCCAGGGCGGCATCACCACCTATGGCGACAACAAGCAGGTGCTGTTCCAGGCGGCGGCTGGCCGCGCCTTCTTCAACGATCGCCTGCATGTCGAAGTCAGCGGCGAATATGATCATGAGGACGGCGTTCCCGCCGGCGGCTTCGGCGAGCAACTCGCGAACGGGCGCGACTGGTATCGCACCACCACCTTCCTCAATCGCGGCGTAACCAATGACGGATCGCCGCAATATCTCGTGCGCGATCATGCTCAGGCGTATCAATATACGAAGTACGGCCTGATCTCGAACGGCCCGCTTCAGGGCACCGCCTTCGACGTCAACGGCAAGCCGTTCCAGTTCCAGTACGGGTCGAACGGCGTGCCGGCGAAGAACGCGGCGGGCAATGTCTCGGGCTGTTATTCGGCGGGCAGCTTCTGCCAGGGCGGCGATCTCTCGGGCAACGTCGGCATCGGCACGACGCTGCAATCGCGGCTCGATCGCTACAACGGCTATGGCCGGATCGGGTTCGACATCGATCCCGACAACGAGCTCTACGCGACCGTCAACATCGCGCAGGTCGACACGATGAACCAGCCCAACCCCGGCGCGACCAAATCGGGGCTGACGCTGCAATGTTCGAACCCGTTCGTGCCAGCCTCGATCCTCGCCGCATGCAACGCGGCCGGCATCACCAGCTTCCAGTTCGGCACCAGCAACGGCCAGTTGCCGAAGAACATCACCGTCTATCCCACGCGCAAGCAATATCGCTTCGTCGGCGGCGCGGCCGGCAAGCTGCAGGTGTTCGGCACGCGCTGGAACTACGACCTGTCCTACGAGCATGGTGAGAACATCACCGACATCCACGTCAAGAACATCATGCTCAACAACCGCTATGCGGCGGCAGTGCAGGCGATCAGCCTCGGCGGGCAGATCGTCTGCGCGGACCCGGTCGCGCGGGCGAATGGCTGCGTGCCGATCAACATCATCGGCGGCGCGACGCCGAGCGCCGCAGCGCTCGAATATATCGAACCGAGCAACGGCCCGTTCCAGCACACCCGCCAGACCGAGGACGCGTTCAACTTCAGCTTCAGCGGCTCGCCGCTGAGCCTGTGGGCGGGGCCGGTGTCGTTCGCCGCCGGTGCCGAATATCGCAACGAATTCTATCATGTCATCGGCGACCCCTACGGCAACGGCGATACGCCCGAGACGCCGTACAACAGCACCTATCCGGCCGATCCGCTGCTCAACACCGCCGGCGGCAACTGGTACGCGGGCAATTACCATGCGGGCCGCGGCAGCTATCACGTCGCCGAAGGCTTCCTCGAAGTGAACCTGCCGTTCCTCAAATCGGACTCGCTCGGCAGCGCCAACCTCAACGTCGCAGGACGCGTGACCAATTACAGCACGTCGGGCACGGTCTATACCTGGAAGATCGGCGGCACGTGGGACACGCCGATCGACGGCGTCCGCCTGCGCGCGGTCACCTCGCGCGACGTGCGCGCGCCCAATCTGTCGGAACTGTTCGCGGCGCCGATCTCCACCACCGTGCCCAATTTTACCAATCCCGATCCCAACCGCCCCGCCGGCGTGCCCTCGACGCTGACCATCCTCCAGAACGCGATCGGCAACACCGCGCTCAAGCCGGAAATCGCGCGCAACACCACGGCGGGCATCGTGCTGTCGCGGCCGCACTGGCTGCCGGGCTTCAGCGCGTCGTTCGATTATTACCGGATCAAGGTGAACGGCGTCATCTCGACGCTCAGCGCGCAACAGGAAGTGAACCTCTGCTATCTCAACAACATCACCTCGCTGTGCGGCGCGTTCAACCTGACGCCTCCGGCCGGCACCACCCCGTTCGTCAACCTTCAGGCGTTCAACCTCGCCTCGATCTTCACCGACGGCTTCGATATCGAGGCGAGCTACCAGTTCGATGCGAGCAAGTTCGGCGTCCCCGGCAATGTCGTACTGCGCGGCCTCGCCACCAACGTGAAGAACTTCATCACCGATCCGGGCGTGCCCGGCACGATCCCGATCCAGAGCGCCGGGGTCAACGCCGGCAACACGCCATCGTGGAAGCTGCTGGTGACCGAGGCGTGGAACACCGACCGGTTCAGCCTCAGCGTCCAGCAGCGCTGGTTCAGCGACGGCGTGTACGCCAAGGAATATGTCGTGTGCAGCGCCGGCAACTGCCCGGTCTCGACCACGCAGCATCCGACGATCGACAACAACACCATGCCCGGCGCTTTCTATCTCGACATCGGCGGGTCGTTCAACGTTACCAAAAAGCTCAACGTCTATTTCAAGGTCGACAATCTGCTCGATCATGACCCGGAACCGTCGCCGCAGACCAATACGGGTATCGACGTCAACCAGGCGCTGTACGACACGCTTGGCCGGCTGTTCCGGGTTGGCGCGCGCTACAATTTCTAGGATTGTCCTCCCCTAGCCCCGGCCGGTGGCCGGGCGCCCCCTCGTCCCGGCCGATTGGCCGGGACATCTTTTTTCCAAGGATGCGCCATGTCCGGCTGGTCGACCCCGTTTCGTGCAACGCTCCTCGCCACCGCGCTGCTGGCGGGCGCGCCGGTGGCGGCATCGCCCTCGGTGTACGTCACCGCCCCCGATGACCGCCACGCCGTCACCGTCGCGGGCACGCGCGATGGTCGCAGCGACGACACCGCCGCGCTGCAATCCGCGATCGATGCGGCGGCGGACAAAAACGGAGGAGGCGGCGGCGGGATCGTGTTCGTGCCGTCGGGGCGCTACCGGATCAGCCGCACGATCTTCATCTGGCCGGGCGTGCGCGTGTTCGGCGTCGGCAAGACCCGGCCCGTGATCATGCTGGGCGATGCGACGCCGGGGTTCCAGCAGGGCGTCGCCAACATGGTGATCTTCGCCGGCGCCCGGCCCGGCGAGGCCGGGATTCGCGGCGGCGAACCGCTCAAGCCCGGTCGCGTGCCCTTTCCGCCGCCGGGCAGCGTGCCGTTCAACCCAGACATCGCCGACGCCAACCCCGGCACCTTCTACCCCGCGCTGGCGAACGTGGATTTCGCGATCGGCGCGGGCAACCCCGCCGCCACCGCGATCCGCTTCCACGCCGCGCAACACGCCTATCTCGCGCATATCGATTTCGACCTCGGCTCGGGGCTGGCCGGACTCTACCAGGTCGCCAATCAGGCCGAGGATCTCCACTTCCACGGCGGGCGCTACGGCATCCTCACCGAAAAGCCGTCGCCGGCATGGCAGTTCACCCTGCTCGATTCGAGCTTCGACGGGCAGCGCGAAGCGGCGATCCGCGAGCATGAGGCGGGCCTGACCTTGGTCAACGTCGCCTTCCGCAACGTGCCGACCGCGATCGATATCGATCGCGGCTATGGCGACTGGCTGTGGGGCAAGGACGTGCGGTTCGAGAACGTATCGAACGCCGCCGTCGTCATCAGCAACGAGACCAACGTCTACACGCAGATCGGCTTCGAGAATGCGCTCGCCACCGCCACGCCCACATTCGCGCGCTTCCGCGACAGCGGCAGGACGGTGGCGGGCGCCGGCGCCCGTTACCGGGTCAGCCGGTTCGGCTATGGCCTGACGCTGCCCGGCCTCGGCACGACCGGACGCTACGAAACGGTGATGCAGGCCGCAGCGATCACGCGCCTGCCAGCGCCGCCGCCCCCGGCGATCCGCGCGCTGCCCGCAACGACGACGTGGGCCAACGTCCGCAACCTCGGCGCGAAGGGCGACGACGCGACCAACGACACCGCCGCGATCCAGCGCGCGATCGACACGCACCGCACCATCTATTTTCCGGCCGGGCGCTATGTCGTCACCGATACGTTGCGGCTGAGGCCAGACACGGTGCTGGTCGCGCTCCACCCGAGCCTCACCCAGATCATCCTGCCCGATCATACCCCCGCGTTTCAGGGCGTCGGCAATGCCAAGCCGCTGATCGAGAGCGCGCGCGGCGGCGATGCGATCGTCTCGGGGCTTGGCCTGTTCACCGGCGGGATCAACCCGCGCGCCACCGCGCTGCTGTGGCAGGCCGGCGCGCAGTCGCTGGTCGAGGACGTCAAGTTCCAGGGCGGCCACGGCACCGACCTCGCCGACGGCAGCCGCTTCAACCCCTATAACGCCAACCACACCGGCGATGCCGATCCCGCCAAGCGCTGGGACGCGCAATATCCGAGCCTGTGGGTGCGCGGCGGCGGCGGCACCTTCGCCAATCTGTGGAGCCCCAACACCTATGCGCAGGCGGGCATGCTCGTCTCCGACACCGACACGCCGGGGCATGTCTACCAGATGTCGATCGAGCATCACGCCCGCGCCGAATTCGTGCTCGATCATGTCGCCAATTGGGAATTCCTCGCCCCCCAGACCGAGGAGGAAGCGGGCGAAAGCCAGGACGCGGTCTCGTTCGAGATCCGCCACAGCCATGACCTGCTGATCGCCAATCTCCATGCGTACCGTGTCACGCGCTCGCTCAAGCCCGCGCCGGCGGCGGTGCGGCTGACCGACTCCCAGCGCATCCGTTTCCGCAACATGCACGTCAACGCCGAGAGCGGGCTTGGCACCTGTGACGAGAATGGCTGCGCGACCTATTTGCGCGCGAGCAAATTCGCCTACGACAATGCCATTCAGGACGTGACTCACGGGCTGGAGGTGCGCGAGCGCGAGTTCGCCGCGCTCGACGTACCCGCCGATCCTGTCGCGCCCGCACCGGACGGCGCGTTCGCGAACGTCAAGGTCGAACGGCTCGCCGACGGCTTCTTCTCCGCCGCCGGCGGCGCGGTCGATTCGCAGGGCAAGCTCTACTTCGTCGATCACTGGAAGCAGCGCATCTACGCCTGGTCGCGCGGCGAGGGCCTGACGGTGGTGCGCGACACGCCGCTCGATCCGGTCAACCTCGCGGTCGATCGCTCGGGCAAGCTGCTCGTGCTGTCGTCGAACGGGCGCGAGGGCACCGTCTACAGCCTCGATCCCGCCGCCCGCGACGGCGCGATCACGGTGATCCCGCCGACCCCGGCGGTCGATCATCCCGGCGCGGCGACGGCGCTGCCGGTCGGCTATTGGGTCAATGGCGAGTTCAAGGATCAACTCGACACCAAAACCTTCACCTACCCGACGCTCGCCGACATGTTCGTGCGCGACATCGGCCTCGCCAAGCCCCGCGACTATGTCTCGCCCGACGGCAGTCTCGTGCTGCCCGCGTACCGGACGTTCCAGCAGGGGCCGTCCAATTTCCTCGGCTGGCGCTTCTCGGATTCGCTCGACAGCTATGGCTTCACCACGGGCCGCGTGGGCGAAAGCGTGTTCGTCACCAACGCGTCGGAGAACAAGACCTATCGCGGGCGTGTCGCCCCCGGCGGCGCGGTGCGCGACCTCACTGCCTTCGCGGATCGTGGCGGCGAAAGCGTGACGACCGACGCGCAGGGCCGCGTCTACGTCGCCAACGGGCAGGTGTTCGTCTACGCGCCCGATGGCAAGGCGATCGGCCGGATCGACGTGCCCGAGCGGCCGCTGCACCTGCTGGTCGGTGGCGCGCAGGGCAAGACGCTGTTCGTGCTCACACACCATGCGCTCTACGGCGTGGCGCTGAACTGAGGCCGGCGCGACGGCGCCGCGAGCGGTGCCGTCCTATGTTCGAAAGACATGCAGCCCATTGCCGCTTGGTGCGTTCCGTAACGGTAGCGTATCGGAAACAACAGGAGACACGCATGAAATCGACCTTCGTCCTGGCCTTGGCCATCGCCGCCGGCACCGCCACGCCGGCGGTCGCGCAGGAGTCTCCGCACCTTTCCGCCGCCTTCAGCGCCTGTATGGGCCGCGCCGGCAACAACACCGTTCAGCGCAATGTCTGTGCGCAGCGCGAATCCGGTGCGCAGGACGATCGCCTCAACAAGGCCTACCAGCGCGTGATGCGCCAACTGGCCAGCGATCCAGCCGAGAAGCTGGCGCTGCGCGATCAGGAACGCCGCTGGATCGCCGAGCGCGATTATAGCTGCAAGGTCAACAGCGACACCGTCGATAGCCGCTGCGTCGTGATGAAGACGGCGGCGCGCGCCGACGAGCTCGAAAGCCGTGTTCGGTTCTGATGCCACGTCCTGCCGGCCGACAAGCCGGCGGGACCGTCGAGAGGAACGCACATGAAAAAGAACCTGATCGTCTTGATCATACTGGGGCTGGTGCTGCTCGTCGCGGGCGCGGTGCTTCAGGTGACGGGCGGCCCGCCGAAGGCCGGCGCCGCGCAGGCCCAGCAATGCCGCGACAAGATGAAGGACAATGGCGCGGACATGATCGCCCGCTGCGACGAAGCCGCCTTCGCCGCGCAGATGACCGCGACCGACGCGGACTCGGCAGCCCGCGCGATCAGCGCCGCCAATTCAAACGAGATCGGCGGCAACGCGCTGGCGATGCTGCTGATCGGACTGGGCGCCGCGCTGCTGTTCGGCGGTATCATGGCGTCGCGCCGGCGGCGGTGATATCTGGCGACCGCAAGCGGGTGCGAGGCGACGCATTACGGCCTATGCAATCCGCTTACTCTTAGTCCGGCAGCGCCATTTGCCGCGGATCGGAGCATGTCGGGTGTTCCACTGCCCAGTGAAAACAGGCGATCAGGCACAACCGAGCGAGCGTCTCAGCTAGTCCTCTTTGGTCCTCCCAATCGTGGCCGAGACGGTCGCTGTTGCCGTGAAGCAGTCGGCTTCGCCCTTGCGAGTAGAGATCATCTATCGCTTTCTTGAAGCTCGGACCGTCCTCACGAATGGGCGCGTCAGGTTCAACTCCAATTTGACGTGACACCAGCGCTGTTATGCCCGATGCCATGCGTCCACAGGCGAGTGCATCAAGACATGACATGAATTTGGTAATGGCGATTATCGGCATTGGCTCGCGGCAAGCTTCATGAAACCAGATCAATGCGTGCGCGAAGCTGTTCATCAATTTCGGCCGCGAGGTCCGGTCGGGGTGCCCGAGCAAAAATCGGATCGTTTCAGAAAGAATCGTCCACCAGTCGCTGTGCTTCGCAATGAGCGGCTCCCACGCCTCCTTGAACAGTGATATGCCATACAACGAGTTAACCCATCGGCTGCCACCGAGCATGTCGGAGCGCTCTTGGTAAAAATTATATACTTGCCGGTAGGGAGGACCATCATAAACGAGATTGATATCTTCAAGCGCCTTTCGCGGACTCGCCCACATCAGCGCAACGCCCAGCAGCGTTAGCCGTGCGGCGAGCAGCGCCTTTTCTTTTGCGACTTCGCCGAACAAGCCATCCGTTTCTACGGAACATATAAATGGTGCTTCGCCGACCGCCTCGATGATGTCTTCCTCAGCAAAACGTTCAGGAGACCTTTTCCGCGGCCGAAGCTTCTTCCCAGACCAACGCGCTTTCAGGCGCCGGTGCGTCACTGGCGTGATGCGCCCCTGTTCCAAAAAGTGGTCAAGCCACGTCTCGCGGCGGCGGATGGTAACAGGACCAACCGTGAACGGAGGGATTTCATGGCGCTGAATGAACGAGCACCCAAATAAAAAAGTCCGTTTATGGAAATTCCAGTCCGTATCATCGAGTTCTTTGTTAAGCTCTGCAAGCGCTTTGTTAGCCGCCATTTGGATCGGGTTTTCGAGATCAATAGCGGCGAGTATCGGACCGACAACCCGCGTCACGAGGGACAACCAGTCTTTCGCGGATATCGAATTACTCAGCATAGGCTTTTTGGCATAGAGGCCATTCGCGAGATCCGCGATCAACTTACCGATCTCTCGATTTACGATCAGAGACTTGCCATCTCC
The DNA here is from genome assembly GCF_001717955.1 of Sphingomonas panacis. Taxonomy (NCBI): domain Bacteria; kingdom Pseudomonadati; phylum Pseudomonadota; class Alphaproteobacteria; order Sphingomonadales; family Sphingomonadaceae; genus Sphingomonas; species Sphingomonas panacis. The sequence goes on along the minus strand of NZ_CP014168.1, from coordinate 1,682,723 downwards.
AGCACTGATCCAACTCGGAAATTCGGTTAAAACGCCACCGGGAGAGCCAATAGGAAAATCTTGAATGCCTTTAAGTCGGCCTAATATCAGCGCAAGGATTTCGGATTCTTTTGACAAGGCTATCCCCGAAATCTTGCGCAGAACAAAGAAGCAAGCTCCTATTACAAAAAATACCGATCGATCTACCCATGCGGATGATCTGCAGGAGAAAACCCGGCCAGCCATCGCCGGCCGGGTCCGTAGATCAGGCCAGCATCCGCACGTTCGGCTCGCGATCGTAGAAGCGGTGCTTGGCCGCCGCGATGAACGCCTTGCCGAGATCGGTGACGCCTGCGTCGGGTTCGGCGCCAGCCTTGTCGAGCAGCGGCTTGGCGGCGGCGCTGGCGCCGATCGCCTTCAGGTGGCCGAACGCGTCCATCGCGAACTGGACCGCCGCAGCCTCCTTGAGCAGCATCTTGCAGCCCGCGTCGGACAGGATGATCGCGACCGCGTCGAAGATCTGGCTCGGCGAGCCGGCGAGCTGCCCGTCGGCCTTGCGCATCGTGCCGTCGGAGAGCTTGGCGCCGCCGACCTTGGGCGCGACGATAATCGCGCGCGCCTTCTCCGCCTCGACCGCCTTGATGACCGCATCCAGTTCGGCGGCATCGGTGCCGTCGGCGATGAGGATGCCGACCGAGCGGCCTTCCAGCGTCGACTTCATGTTCTTGTGGATCGACAGCGCATCGGACGGCGCCATGTCGACCGGCTCCCTGGCGGCCTTCGCTTTCTCGGGCAGGTCGATGCCGAGACCGTCGGCGACGCGCTTGGCGAGATCCTCGTCGACGTTGCGCAGGTTCGCCACCATCCGCGGCGGCACCTGTTCGAGCACGCCGACCTTGGACAGTTCGAACACGAACGACGATGCGATATGCGCCTGTTCGTGCGCGTCCTGCGAACGGTAGAACAGCCGCGCCTGGCTGAAGTGATCGGCGAAGGTCTCGGCGCGGATGCGCAGCTTGTCGCCCTGTTCGTTGGGGCCAGTGGCGGCGTTGACGGTGGCGAAACCGGCTTGGCTCTCGCGCGGGCCGCCTTCCTCGCCATGCGCGGCGAGGCTGTTCGGCTCGTAATTGGCGCGGCCCTTGGGCACCTGAGTCTGCATCATGCCGTCACGCTGGAAATTGTGCATCGGGCAGCGTGGGGCGTTGACCGGGATCTGGTGGAAGTTGGTGGTGCCGAGCCGCGACTTCTGCGTGTCGAGATAGCTGAACAGCCGCCCCTGCAGCAGCGGATCGTTCGAGAAATCCACGCCGGGCACGATGTTGGTCGGCAGGAACGCGACCTGCTCGGTCTCGGCGAAGAAATTGTCGACGTTGCGGTTGAGCGTCATCGTGCCGATGATGCGGACGGGGACGACCTCCTCCGGGATCAGCTTGGTCGCGTCGAGCACGTCATAGGGCTGTGCGTCGGCGAACGCCTGATCGAACACCTGGATGCCGAGATCCCACTGCGGGAACGCGCCGGTGTCGATCGACTCCCACAGGTCGCGGCGGTGATAGTCGTTGTCGGCGGCCTGGAGCTTGAGCGCCTCGTCCCAGATCGTCGACTGGATGCCGAGCCGCGGCTTCCAGTGGAACTTGACGAAGCTCGCCTTGCCCTCGGCGTTGACCAGCTTGAAGGTGTGGACGCCGAAGCCTTCCATCATTCGCAGCGAGCGCGGCAGCGTGCGGTCCGACATCGCCCACATCAGCATGTGAGTCGATTCGGGCATCAGCGACGCCCAGTCCCAGAAGGTGTCGTGCGCGCTGCCGGCCTGCGGATAGGCGCGATCGGCCTCCATCTTCACGGCATGGACGAGATCGGGGAATTTGATCGCGTCCTGGATGAAGAACACCGGAATGTTGTTGCCGACCAGATCCCAATTGCCCTCGCGCGTGTAGAATTTCACCGCAAAGCCGCGCACGTCGCGCGGCGTATCGACCGATCCGGCCCCGCCCGCGACGGTCGAGAAGCGGACGAACACCTCGGTCTTCTCGCCCTTGGTGAACACCGCCGCCTTGGAGAGATCGGAAATGTCGTCGGTCGCCTCGAACACGCCATGCGCGCCGGAGCCACGCGCGTGGACGATCCGCTCGGGAATCCGCTCATGATCGAAGTGGAAGATCTTCTCGCGCAGCACGAAATCCTCGAGCAGCGTCGGCCCGCGCTCGCCCGAGCGAAGGCTGTTCTGGTTGTCGCTGACGGGAACGCCGTGGTTGGTGGTGAGGACCGCCGCATCGCCTGACGCCTGCTGATGAGTCTCGCCGCCATTGCCGGTCGATGTCTTGAAATCGGTCATATCGCTGTCACTCCAAAGCGGATGTCGCTCACATAGATCAGGAACGCACCGGATCAGATCCCGGTCCCGCCGCGCACCATGATCGACAAATATCATCACTCTCGCGAGCGCCGCGCACGCGTGATAGGGGTTCGCGTCATGCTCATGCCCTCCGAAACCGCGCCCTCGGTCGTTCCGACGGCGGACGATCCGCCGCCCGACTTCGTCGTCGTCGATGTCGAGACGGCGTGCCCGAGGGTCAGCAGCATCTGTCAGATCGGCATCGTCGGGTTCCGCGGCGGCGCGGAAGTGTTCAGCTACGAAATGCTGGTCGATCCGCACGACGCGTTCTCGCCGTTCAACATCCGCATCCACGGCATCAGCGCCGATCATGTCGCGGGCAAGCCGAGCTTCGCGCATATCCATCCGACGGTGGACGCGCATCTCTCGGGGCGGATCACGGTCGCGCATTCCAATTTCGACAAGGGTGCGCTCGCCGCCGCATGCCGCGTCCATGATCGCACGCCGATCCGAACGACATGGCTCGACAGCGTGCGTGTCGCCCAGCGGGCATGGCCCGATCTGCCCAGCCACCGGCTCAACGTGCTCACCAAATATCTCGGCATCCGCCACAAGCATCACGACGCGCTCAGCGATGCGCGCGCGGCCGGGTTGGTGGTGGTGCGCGCGATCGAGCATACCGGCATCGATCTCGCCGGCTGGCTCGCGCCGTTCGCCGCGCGCGGCGGCACCGCGCCGAAGGCGGCGAAAGACGGACCGCTCAAGGGCGAACGCATCGCGATCCTCGGCGGGCCGCGCGACGGCCCCCTCGCCCGTCAACTCGCCGGCGCGGGCGCGCGGGTGCTGTCCTCGGTCGGACTCACCACGACGATGCTCGTGGTGAGCAACGAGCAGCCTTATGGCCGGTTCTATCATGCCGCCCCGGCCTATCGCCGCGCCGAGGAACTCCGGCGCGCGGGATCGTCACTGGCGATCCTGACCGAAGCGGAAATCGCGCATCGCCTCGAAACGCGGTGACGCGGCGCGGGTGCCGCCGACCGGCATCGCGCAGGATCATGCGGGTACAGGCCCCTGCCCGCCGGAACAGCATCGCCATCCGTGCGCTGTAGCGAGGCAAGCGGGAGAGTGCGTTTGATCTGCCAGGGACATGCGTCGTGAGCGCGAGCCGGTTGCCGAGCCGGCTGTGGATCGTCCGCCACGGCGAGAGCGCCGGCAATGTCGCGCGCGACGCGGCACATGCCAGCGGTGCTGACCGGATCACGCTGTCGGCGCGCGACGTGGACATTCCGCTCTCGGCGCGGGGCGAGACTCAGGCGCGCACGCTGGGCGCATGGTTCGCCGGAGCCGATGCGGAGGAGCGGCCCGACGTGCTGCTCGCATCGCCCTATGTCCGCGCGCAGGAGACCGCGCGCCTCTTCCGCGCGGCCGGTGGCACCGATGCCGATGAGCCGATCTGCATCGACGAACGGCTGCGCGAGAAGGAGTTCGGCATCCTCGACGGGCTGACGACGCAGGGCGTGACGTCGGTCTACCCCGATCAGGCCGAGTTCCGGCGCTTGCTCGGCAAATTCTACCACCGCCCGCCCGGCGGCGAGAGCTGGTGCGACGTGGTCGCGCGACTGCGCTCGGTGATGGACACGGTCGCGCTCCATCACGCCGGGCGGCGCGTGATGATCGTCGCGCATCAGGTGGTGGTGCTGTGCCTGCGCTATGTGATCGAAAACCTCACCGAAGAGGAGATCCTGGCGATCGACCGCGAGGGCGACGTGCTCAACTGTTCGGTCACCGAATATCGTTTCGATCCTGGTATCGGTCGCGACGGCGGGCTGGCGCTGCTTCGCTACAATGTCGCCGATCATCTCGACGACAGCCCGGCGGCGGAAGTCACCGCCGAGCCCGAGCGGACGGCGGGAGTACGCGGATGACCGGCGAGGCGACGGCGCTCGACAGCACCTGGATCGCGGCCAATCCCCTGCCGGTGCATGGCGCGGGCACGACCAAGAACAGCCGTGGCCGCGTGACCGTGGTCGGCGGCTCGCGGCTGGTGCCGGGAGCATTGCGGCTGACCGGAGAGGCGGCGCTGCGGGTCGGCGGTGGCAAGGTGCAGATGGCGACGGTGGCATCGGCGGCACTCGGCCTCGGGCTGATGGTCCCCGAGGCGGCGTCCGTCGCGCTGCCCGAGGACGCCGATGGCGAGATCGGCGCGGGCGCGGTGGAATGCCTCGAACGCTCGCTCAAGACGTGCGACGCGCTCGTGATCGGCCCCGGCATCGGCAGCGCGGACGCCGCCGCGCAACTGCTGCGGGCGGTGCTGGAGCAAGCGTGCGAAGACACGATCCTGGTGCTCGACGCTATGGCGATCGGCTGCGCCCGCGATCTGAAAGGCGCGCTGGCGCGGTTTCGCGACCGGCTGATCTTCACGCCGCATCACGGCGAGATGGCGCTGCTGACCGGGCGCGACGAAACCGCCATCGCCGAGAACTCCGCCGCCATCGCCTGCGAGACCGCGGCGGACTATGGCGCCGTGATGGTGCTGAAGGGGAGCGACACCCACATCGCCGCGCCCGACGGCGCGCTGCTCCATTATGGGGGCGGCGGCAGCGGGCTGGCGACCGGCGGATCGGGCGATGTGCTGGCGGGCGCGATCGCCGGATTGCTGTCGCGGGGGGCGGCGCCGCTGGTCGCCGCCGGCTGGGGCGTGTGGCTGCATGGCCAGAGCGGCCGCCGCGTCGCGACGACACGCGGACCGATCGGCTTCCTTGCCCGCGAATTGCCTGCCGAGTTTCCCCGCCTGCTCCCGCAGTGATCGAGACCTTCGTCAGACGCTCGTATCGGGTGCGCTGCCGCGCTTCCGGTCGCGTTCGGCGCGGCGGCCGACGCTACGCACCTTGAGGAGATCGTGCCGCGAGAGAATGCCGACCACCCGCTGCGTGCGCGGATCGACGATCGGAATCCGGCCGATACCCGAATCGACCATAAGATCGGCGACCTCCCCGATCGGCGTCGCCGGATAGGCGAAGGGTTGCGACGCATCGGAGAGCGCTTCGGCCAGCGGCGTTTCGGGGAGTTCGCCCGAGACTTGCCAGCGCAGCGCATCGGATCGTGACACCAGCGCGAGCAGACGGCCCTCGTCATCGACCACCGGATAGCTGCGATGATCGGCGCTGTCGGTGAAATACTCGACAGCCGCACGGATCGGCATGTCGCCGGCCAGCGTCACGGGATTGGCGGTCATCACGTTTTCCGCCTGCAGGAACTCAAGCGGATCGACGCTATATTCCTGAAGGATATGGCGTCCGCGCCGGGCGATCTTCTCGGTGAGGATCGAACGCGGCATGATGAGCACGCTGGCCGCGTAAGCGCCGGCCGCCGCCGCGATGGTGCAGGGCAGCGCGTTGAAATGGCCCGTCAGTTCCACGACGAAGATCGCGCCGGTCAACGGTGCGCGCATTGCGCCGCTCAGGATTCCGGCCATGCCGATCAGCGCCCAGAAACCGGCCGGGCCCGGGAGCAAGTGCCCGGCCAGCGCTCCGAGCGCTCCGCCCAGGATCAGCAAGGGCGCGAGCACGCCGCCCGACGTGCCGGACCCGAGCGCCACCAGCCACACGATCGCTTTCACCACCAGCAAGGCGAGCACGACCCGCATGGTCAGCGCACCGTCGAGCAGCGCCTGGATGTTCGCATAGCCCGCGCCGAGCACATGCGAGTCGATCAGGCCGCCAATGCCGACGACCACCCCGCCGATCGCCGGCCACCACATCCAATGCACGGGCAAGCGGTGAAAAAGGTCTTCGACCCGGTACAGCAGCGACGACAGCACCGCCGCCTCGACGCCGAGCAAGATCCCCAGCGCCAGCGACAGGCTGGCGGCCTGCCACACGGCGGCGACCGGGGCGGCGGCGAAGGGAAATAGCGGCCCGGCACCGAGCAGGAACGGCCGCGCTCCGATCGAGACCAGCACGGCGATCACCACCGGCACCAGGCTGCGCGGCTTCCATTCGAACAACAGCACTTCGACCGCGAGCAGGATGGCGGCGAGCGGAGTACCGAAGATGCCGGTCATGCCGGCGGCGGCGCCCGCGACCAGCAGGGTCTTGCGCTCCGCCGCGCTCATGCTGAAGCATTGCGCGAACAGCGAGCCGATCGCGCCGCCGGTCATGATGATCGGGCCTTCGGCCCCGAACGGCCCGCCGCTGCCGATCGAGATCGCCGAGGAGAGCGGTTTCAGGATCGCGACCTTCAGCGACAGGCGGCTTTCGCCGTACAGGATCGCCTCGATCGCTTCGGGAATGCCGTGCCCGCGGATCTTGTCGGAACCGAACCGCGCCATCAACCCGACGATCCCGCTGCCGAAAATGGGGATGACGACCACCGCGATGCCGACGTGTGCGGCGGCGGGATCGGCGTTCGCCGTCGACAAACGTCCGAACCAGAACAGGTTGGTGGCGAGCGCGATCAGCTTCAGCAGCAGCCACGCGCCGCCCGCCGCCGCGAGACCGATCACCGATGCGGCGCCAGCCAGCACGATCATGCGGTGATCGGCGGTGTGGTCGCGCAATTGGCGGGAGCCGGAAACGGGATTAGGGGAAAGGATCATGAGCACTCGCCGACGGATTTGGCGGCGCATTATATCGCGACACGATATAAAACAAGGACAGGACCGCACGATGCCCGCCCCCGAGACGTTGAGCGATGCGGATTATGGTGCGCTGGCCGATTTTCGCCACGCGTTGCGCGCGTTTCAGGCGTTCAGCGAGAGCCGCGTCGCCGAACACGGGCTGACCCCGCAACAGCATCAGGCGCTGCTGGCGATCCGTGGCGCGGCGCCGTCGGTGGTGGTGAGCGTCGGCTTCATCGCGGACCGCCTCATTCTCAAACCGCACAGCGCTTCTGGCCTGGTCATGCGGCTGGAAGCGCTGGGGCTGGTAATTAGGACGCCGTCGGCGACCGACCGCCGGCAAGCGGTGATCGGGCTGACCGCGAAGGCCCGCGCGTTGCTTGAGCATCTGTCGGAGATTCACCGCGAGGAGATCGTCCGGCTGCGTCCGCTGCTCAAGACGCTGCTCGACACGTTCGTGTAAGCGCCAAAGCGCACCACCTATGTCGCAATATGATACATCTGCCGCGTCCGGCCACAATCCGTTGTACGATCCCCCTCCCCCGTCTATGCGGCCCGGGTGGGAGGCTGACCGTTGCGGATTGCGATAGTCGATGAAAGCGCGGCGCGCGCGGCGGTGATCGAGGAGGGTCTGCACGATGCGGGCCTCCGCGACGTCACGATCTTCGTCGAACGGCGTGGCATCGCCGCGCGGCTGGAGGCGTTGTCGCCCGATGTCGTGCTCATCAACCTCGCCAACCCGCACCGCGATGAGTTGGAGGAGCTGTTCGCGCTGTCGCGCGCGATGGCGCGCCCGGTCGCGATGTTCGTCGACCAGAGCGATACGGCGGGGATCGAGGCGGCGGTCGATGCAGGCGTCTCGGCCTATGTCGTCGACGGACTCAAGAAGGAGCGCATCCGCCCGATCCTCGAACTCGCGATCCGCCGGTTCCGCGCCTATTCGCGGCTGCGCACCGAACTCGACGAGGCGCGCAGCGCGCTCGCCGAGCGCAAGGCGATCGATCAGGCCAAGGCGCTGCTGATGAAGAAGCGCGGTATCGACGAACCCGCCGCCTATGCCGCGCTGCGCAAGGCGGCGATGGATAGCGGACGGCGGATCGGCGATGTCGCCGACGCGATCGTCACCGCCGACCGGCTGATGGGGGATCTATGACGCGCACGCCGTTCCGCATCGGTTTCCTGCCGCTGGTCGATGCCGCGCTGCCGATCCTTGCGCGCGAGTTCGGCTTCGCCGAGGACGAAGGCATCGATCTGTCGCTGATCCGCGACCTGAGTTGGGCGACGGTCAACGATCGGCTGCTGTACGGTCATAGCGACGCGGCGCACCTGCTCGCGCCGCTGGCGATCGCGACCACGCTCGGGCTGGGGCGGCCCGCGACGCCGCTGTCGGTCCCGTTCGTGCTCGGGCTCAACGGCAATGCGATCACGTTGCACCCCGATCTCGCCGCGCAGGTGACTCGCGTCGGCGCGCCCGGCGATGTCGCCGCGATCGGCGCGCGGCTGGCGACGGCGGCGCGGGGTGCGGGTCGGCGGCTGCGCTTCGGCGTGGTGCATCGCTATTCGAGCCACAATTACATGCTGCGCTATTGGCTGATCGGTTGCGGCATCGATCCCGACCGCGATGTCGAGATCGTCACCGTCGCGCCGCCGTTCGCCGCCGATGCGCTGGCGGCGGGCGAGATCGACGGCATTTGCGTGGGCGAGCCTTGGAACAGCGTCGCGGTCGACCGCGGCGTCGGCGTGATCGTCGCCGTCACCTCGCAGATCTGGCTGCGCGGCGTCGAGAAGGTGCTGGCGATGCGGACAGCGCGGATGGAGGAAGACCCCGATCTCACTCACCGGCTGCTCCGCGCATTGTACCGTGCGGGGCTTGCGTTCGTCGATCGCGAACGCCGCGAGGAGATCGCGGAAATCCTCGCGCGGCCCGACTATCTTGACGGATCGGCGACTCTGATCGGCCATGCCATTTCGGATCGGATCGTGTTCGCGCAAGGGCACGCGCCGGTCGATGTGCCCGACTTCATGTTCCAGCACCGCGAGGCGGCGAATTTCCCATGGGTCAGCCAGGCGGCGTGGCTCTATGCGCAGATGTGCGTTGCCGGGCATGTGCGGGAGAACGCGGACGAATATCTCACCGCACAGCGCGTGTTCCGTCCCGATGTGTACCGCGCGGCGCTGCGCCCGCTTGGCGTCCCGCTGCCCGGGGCGAGTTCCAAGCTGGAGGGCGGAATCGCCGAGGCGCTCGGTGTCGGCACCACCCAGGGGCGGCTGATCCTCGGCGCAGATCGGTTCTTCGACGCACGCAGCTTCGATCCGTCCGAACTCGACGCGTATCTCGCCGGAACGCGCGCGCTGTAACCAACGCCGAAGCAGCTTTGTTTCGTGGCGATCACGCTGCGGTGCAAAAAGCGCTTGCGTGATCGACCGATCGCGGGCAGTTTCGCGCCATCGCCAATCGGCTGCAACGACGCAGACGATTCGGCATCACCAACATTCTGGCAAAGCTGCCGTCGCGTCCCGTGAGCATCACGGGCGCCGCGGCGGCTTTTTTGCGTTTGCTCGACGGGGACCGAGACGATGACGCAAGCACAGGTGCAGTTCGACACCCAATATTTCGAAAGTAGCGCCACCCCGGCGACAGCCGCGCCGGCGGCGGACGGGTTCTGGAAGAGCGGCCACCGCCCCTCGCTGATCGCGGCCTTCCTCTATTTCGATCTGGCTTTCATGGTCTGGGTGCTGCTCGGCCCGCTCGCGCCGATCATCGCCGGCGATCTCGCGCTCAGCCCCGCGCAAAAGGGCCTGATGGTCGCAGTGCCCACGCTGGCGGGTGCGGTGCTGCGGCTCGTCAACGGCGTGCTGGTCGATCGCATCGGCCCAAAGACCACCGGCGCGATCGGTCAGGTCATCGTCATCTCCGGGCTGGCAACCGCCTGGGTGCTCGGCGTCCACAGCTTCGGCGCGACGCTCGCGCTGGGCGTGGTGCTCGGCTTCGCCGGGGCGAGCTTCGCGGTCGCGCTGCCGCTCGCCTCGCGCTGGTATCCGCCCGAGCATCAGGGCAAGGCGATGGGCATCGCCGGCATGGGCAATTCGGGCACGGTGTTCGCTTCGCTGTTCGCGCCTTTGCTCGCCAAGGCGTTCGGCTGGAACGCGGTGCTGGGGCTGGCGGTGATCCCGCTGGCGATCGTTTTCGTCGTGTACATGGCCCTCGCCAAGGACGCCCCCAACCCGCCCGCGGCCAAGCGCCTGCCCGCCTATCTGGCGGTGCTCAAGCAGACGGATGCGTGGTGGTTCATGCTGTTCTACGGGGTGACGTTCGGCGGCTTCGTCGGCCTCGCGGCCAGCCTGCCGATCTATTTCACCGATCGGTTCGCGCTCAGCCCGGTAAGCGCTGGCTATTGCACCGCCGCCTGCGTGTTCATCGGTTCGCTGGTGCGTCCGCTCGGCGGCGGCGTGGCGGACCGGATCGGCGGCATCGCGACGCTGACATTGGTATACGGGGTCGCCGCGATCCTGCTGGTGGCGATCAGCGCCAGTCCAGCGTCGCTCGGCGTCGCGATGGCGCTGTTCCTGCTGGTGATGGCCACGCTCGGCTTCGGCAACGGCGCGGTGTTCCAGCTCGTGCCGCAACGCTTCCGCGCCGAGATCGGCGTGATGACCGGGCTGGTCGGCTTCGGCGGCGGGGTCGGCGGCTTCTATCTCGCCTCCTCGCTCGGCTTCGCCAGGCAACTGACCGGCAGCACGGCGTCTGGCTTCCTGATCTTCGCCGGGCTCGCGGCGGTCGCGCTGGTCGGCCTGCTCTCGGTCAAGGCACGTTGGCGCGCGACCTGGGGCGCCGATCTCGCCGGAGTGCGAATCTGATGACCGCGATCACACCCGCAATCACAGGGGATACCGACATGACCAAGCCCCATCTCATCGTCGTCGGCAACGGCATGGCCGGATGCCGCGCGGTCGAGGAAATCCTCGCGCGAGACCCGGCACGCTACCGAATCACGATCTTCGGCGCCGAGCCGCATGTGAACTACAATCGCATCATGCTGTCGCCATTGCTGGCTGGCGACAAGGCGTTCGACGATATCGTCATCAACGATCTCGCCTGGTACGCCGACAACAACATCGACCTCGTCACGAGCGACCCGGTCGTCGCGATCGACCGCAAGATCCAAACCGTCACCGCGCGTTCGGGCCGGGTCGAAAGCTACGACAAGCTCATCCTCGCCACCGGATCGGACCCGTTCATCATCCCGGTGCCGGGGCACGATCTGCAAGGCGTCGTCAGCTTCCGCGACATGGACGATGTCGGCGCGATGTTGCGCGCGGCGGACGCGGGCGGCCCCGATGGAGAACCAGGACGGGCTGTGGTGATCGGCGGCGGGCTGCTCGGGCTGGAGGCCGCGCACGGGCTGTCGCTGCGCGGGATGAAGGTGACGGTGCTTCACATCATGCCGACGCTGATGGAGCGTCAGCTCGACGAAGCCGCCGGCTGGCTGCTCAAGGCGGCGCTCGAAGCGCGCGGGCAGACGATCCTGACTGGCGCGGACACCGCCGAAATTTACGGCCAAGGCAAGGTCGAGGGCGTCCGCCTCAAGGACGGGCGCGAGATTCCCGCCGCGCTGGTGGTGATGGCGGTCGGCATCCGCCCCAACGTCAAGCTCGCGCGTGCCGCCGGCCTCGCGATCGGGCGCGGCGTGCATGTCGACGATCATCTCGTCACCTCGGACGCGAACATCCTCGCGGTCGGCGAATGCGTCGAGCATAACGGACTGGTCTATGGTCTCGTCGCGCCGTTGTGGGACATGTGCCGCAGCCTCGCCGACGCGCTGGTCGCCACGCCGTCGGGCTATAGCGGCTCGGTCACGTCGACCAAGCTCAAGGTCTCGGGCATCGACGTGTTCTCGGCGGGCGATTTCTCGGGCGGCGAAGGCTGCGAGGACATCGTGCTGCGTGACGCCTCGCGCGGGGTCTACAAGCGCGTGGTGGTGAAGGGCGACCGCGTGGTCGGCGCGGTGCTCTACGGCGATACGCAGGACGGCAATTGGTATTTCGACCTGCTCAAGCGTCAGGCCGATGTCGCCGAAATCCGCGACGCGCTGATTTTCGGGCAGGCGTTCGCGAGCGGAGGAGCGGCATCGGCAAACCCTAATGCGGCAGTCGCGGCGCTGGCGGATGACGCCGAGATCTGCGGCTGCAACGGCGTCAGCAAGGGCAAGGTGGTCGGCGCGATCACCGGCGGCGCGGTGACGCTCGACGCGGTGCGGAGCTGCACCAAGGCGTCGGCGTCGTGCGGATCGTGTACCAATCTGGTCGAGAGCCTGCTCGCGATCACGCTGGGCGATGCGTTCGATGGCGAGCGCTCAGCCCCGACCGTGTGCAAATGCACCAGCTTCACGCACGAGGATGTCCGCCGGCTGATCCTCGAAAAGCAGTTGAAGGCGATTCCGCAGGTCATGCAGGAACTGCACTGGACCACGCCCGACGGCTGCTCGTCGTGCCGACCGGCGCTCAATTACTACCTGCTGTGTGCGTGGCCGGGCGAGTTTGTCGACGATAACCAGTCACGCTTCGTCAACGAGCGCATGCACGCCAACATCCAGAAGGACGGCACCTATTCGGTCGTGCCGCGGATGTGGGGCGGCGTGACCAACCCGAAGGAACTCCGCGCGATCGCCGATGTCGCTGAAAAGTACGAGGCGCGGATGGTGAAGGTGACGGGCGGGCAACGGCTCGACATCTTCGGGATCAAGAAAGAGGATCTGCCCGCCGTCTGGGCCGATCTCAACGCCGCCGGGATGGTCAGCGGCCATGCCTATGCCAAGGCGCTGCGCACGGTGAAGACCTGCGTCGGCTCCGAATGGTGCCGCTTCGGCACGCAGGATTCGACGGGGCTGGGCATCAAGACCGAGCAGATGACCTGGGGCAGCTTCATGCCGCACAAGTTCAAGATCGCGGTGTCGGGCTGTCCGCGCAACTGCGCCGAGGCGACGATCAAGGATTTCGGCGTGATCTGCGTCGACAGCGGGTACGAGCTTTCGATCGGCGGCAACGGCGGGATCAAGCTGCGCGGCACCGATTTCCTCTGCAAGGTCACGACCGAACAGGAGGCGCTCGATTATTGCGCCGCCTTCATCCAGCTCTACCGCGAGGAAGCGCGCTATCTCGATCGCACCGCGCCGTGGGTCGAGCGCGTCGGGCTGGAGTATATCAAGCAGCGTATCGTCGAGGATGCGGCGGGCCGCGCGGCGCTGACCGCGCGCTTCCATCAGTCGCAGGTGTTCCTTCAGGACGATCCCTGGGCGAAACGCGCCGCCGGCGAGGATTACAAGCTCCACCAGCACCTCGCCGAAATCCGCCCCGCCCCGCGCACGCTGGAGATGGCATGATGCTCCCCGAATGGCTCGATATCGGCCCGGTCGATCAGCTTCCCGCGCTCGGCGCACGCACCCTGCCGGTGCGTGGCGGTCGCGAGATCGCGATCTTCCACACCGCCAATGGCGAGGTCTATGCGCTCGCCAACCAATGCCCGCACAAGGCCGGCCCGCTCAGCCAGGGCATCGTCCACGATACCACCGTCACCTGCCCGCTGCACAATTGGCGAATCTCGCTGGTGACGGGGGAGGCGCTGGGTGAGGACAAGGGCTGCGTGCCGGTGATCCCGGTCAAGATCGATGGCGGACGCATCCTGATCGGCCGCGCCGCCGCACTGGCCGGGGTGGCGGCGTGACATCTCCCCTCCCGTTTGCGGGAGGAGGGGGGATTCGGACCACCTGCGCCTATTGCGGCGTGGGTTGCGGCGTGGTGGCGACTCGCGCGGGCGAGCGCACCGCCATGATCGCCGGCGACCCTGGCCATCCCGCGAATTTCGGCAAGCTGTGCTCGAAGGGCACCCATCTCGGCGAGACGATCGGCCTCGAAGGGCGGCTGCTCCACCCGATGATCGGGTCGCGGCGGGCGGCGTGGGACGAGGCGCTTGATGTCGTCGCCAGCCGTTTCGCCGCGACGATCGCCGAGCACGGCCCGGACAGCGTCGCCTTCTACGCATCGGGCCAGATGCTGACCGAGGATTATTACGTCGCCAACAAGCTGATGAAGGGCTTCATCGGCACCGCCAATATCGACACCAATTCGCGGCTGTGCATGGCGAGCGCGGTGGCGGCGCACGTCCGCGCGTTCGGCGAGGATATCGTGCCGTGCAGCTATGACGATCTCGACGCCGCCGACCTGATCGTGCTGGTCGGATCGAACACCGCCTGGTGTCATCCGGTGATCTGGCAGCGGATCGAAGCGGCACGCGCAGCACGCGGAACCAAACTGGTGGTGATCGACCCGCGCCGCACCGAGACCGCCGAGCGCGCCGACCTCCACCTCGCGATCGCACCCGACAGCGATGTCGCACTGTTCGCCGGGCTGCTCGCGCACATGCGCGCGACATGGCGGCTCGACGGCCGCGCGCTGGCCGAGCGCGTGGCCGTGCCCGACGGGTTCTGGAAGAGCCTCCCCACCGACAGCGTCGCGCGCATCTGCGACGTGACACCCGCCGACCTGCACGCCTTCTACGATCTCTTCGCCGAGCATCCGCGCACGATCACGCTGTTCAGCCAGGGGGTGAACCAGTCGACCAGCGGCACCGACAAGGCCAATGCGATCATCAATCTCCACCTTGCCACTGGCCGGATCGGCAAGCCCGGCGCGGGGCCGTTCAGCATCACCGGCCAGCCCAATGCGATGGGCGGCCGCGAAGTCGGCGGGCTCGCCTCGACGTTGGCCGCGCACATGGGGTTTTCCGACGCCGAGCGGGATCGTGCGCAGCGCTTCTGGCGCTCGCCGACGATCTGCTCCGGCCCCGGCCTCAAGGCGGTCGACATGTTCGACGCGATGGCGAAGGGCAAAATCAAGGCAGTGTGGATCATGGCCACCAACCCGGCAGTGTCGATGCCCGATGCCCGCATGGCGCGCGTCGCGCTCGCCAATTGCCCGTTCGTGGTGGTGTCGGACTGTATCGCCGAGACCGACACCGCGCGCTACGCGCAGGTGAAGCTGCCCGCGCTCGGCTGGGGCGAGAAGGACGGCACCGTCACCAATTCGGAACGCCGCGTGTCACGCCAGCGTGCGTTCCTCGATGCGCCCGGCGAAGCGCGTGCCGACTGGTCGGCGGTGGCCGAGGTGGCGCGGCGGATGGGTTTCGCCGGGTTCGATTTTGCGAACGCGGCGAGCGTCTTCCGCGAATTCGCCGCGCAGACCGGGTTCGAGAACCACGGCACGCGGGTTCTCGACATCTCCGATCACGCGACGATCACCGACGCAGCTTATGCCGAGATGGCGCCGTTCCAATGGGGTGGCGCGTCGCCCTTTGTCGGGCGGGCTTTCTCTACACCCGACGGCAAGGCCCGGCTCGTGCCGGTCGTGCATGTGCCGCGTGACGACGCCATGCGCGGCTATCCGTTGCGCCTCAACACCGGCCGCTACCGCGACCAATGGCACACGATGACTCGCACCGGGCTGTCGCCCAAATTGTCGCAGCACCGCCGCGAGCCTTTGGTCGAGGTCCACCCCGATACCGCGCGCCGGCTCGGCCTCGCCGATGGCGGGCTGGCGCGGGTCGAGACGCCGCACGGCGCGAGCACCTTCCGCGTCGCCGCCACCGCCGATCAACGCCGGCAGGAGCTGTTCGTGCCGATCCATTGGAGCGACCAGACCAGCGCCGGCGGCCGCGCCGGGCTGCTGCCCGGACAGGACCGCGATCCGCATTCCGGCCAGCCCGGCTTCAAGAACACGCCGGCGACAGCGCGCGCCTACAAGCCCGGCTGGACCGGCTTCCTCGTCTCGGCGGAGCGCACCGCGCCGCCCGAGTGCGCCTATTGGACCCGGGTTCGCACCGCGCACGGCTGGCTGACCGAACTGGCGGGCGACGGCGATCCCGCCGCGCTCACCGCGCTGCTGCCGCCCGGCGAGCGCGCGGAGATGATCGACACCCGGCGCGGCGTGATCCGCGCGGCGGTGGTGGCCGACGGGCGGTTGCAGGCGGCTTTGTTCGTCTCGCGCGGCACCGGCCTGCCCCCGCGCGACTGGCTGCTTGCGCAACTCGGCGCAGCCGATGCCGCCGCGTTCGAAATCCTCGCCGGCCGCCCGGCGATGCCCGCGCCTGATCGCGGCGCGATCGTCTGCGTGTGTTTCGATATCGGCCTCAACACGTTGCTCGCCGCGATCACCGATCGGCGGCTGGTCAGCGTCGAGGCGGTCGGCGCGGCGATCAACGCCGGCACCAATTGCGGATCGTGCCGCCCCGCCATCGCCAAATTGCTGCCCAAGCAGGAGGTTGCTTATGTCTGAGCTGATCACACCCGGCGAGGTATGGCTGGTCGGCGCCGGCCCTGGCGACCCCGACCTGCTGACCCGCAAGGCCGAACGCCTGATCGCCGCCGCCGATATCGTCTTCTACGATGCGCTGGTCGGGCCGGGCGTGCTCGACCTGATTCCGCCGTATATCGAGCGCGTTTCGGTCGGCAAGCGCTCGGGCCGCCACTCCAAAACGCAAGGCGCGATCGATGCGCTGCTTGTCGAGGCGGCGCAGGCCGGCAAGCGCGTGGTGCGCCTCAAAGGTGGCGATCCGTCGATCTTCGGTCGCTCGACCGAAGAGGTCACCGCGCTGACCGGCAACGGCATCCGCGTCCGCATCTGCCCCGGCATCACCGCCGCCAGCGCGGCGGCGGCGAGCGCGGGCCTGTCGCTGACGCTGCGCGGATCGGCACGCCAGCTGCGCTTCGTCACCGCGCACGCCCGCGCCGGCGAGGCGCTCGACCTCGACTGGGCCGCGCTCGCCGATCCCACCGCGACGCTGGTCTTCTACATGGGACGCGCCGCCGCCCCGGACATCTGCCAGCACCTGATCGCAAACGGCCTCCACCCCGCCACACCGGTGCTGATCGCCAGCGACGTCAGCCTCGCGTCGGAATGCCTCGTCCACACCCGCCTCGACCTGCTCGCGCTGGCGATCGACCGGACGCCGGGGGCGGGACCGGCGCTGATCCTGATCGGCGAAGCGATGCGCGCGCCACCATCGACGGCGGTGGCGGGGGCTTTGGCCGCGGTCGCACAGCACGGATGACCACCGCCGTCGCGTTCGCGGCGACTCCACGAAACATAACGCATGCAACGGCTTGCCCCTCTCCGCCGGCCGGTCCATCACCGGCCCATCAGCCAGTCGAGGGATACCTATGCGTCCGATATTTGCCGCCACGGCGGTCGTCCTGATGTCCACCACCGCCGCTTCGGCCCAGCAGCTTCCCGCCAGCAATCCCTTCGCCGCGCCAAGCACATTGCCCTACGAAGCGCCGCCGTTCGACCGGATCAAGGACGCCGATTACCAGCCTGCGCTGGAGGCCGGCATGGCGCAGCAGCGCGCCGAGGTCAGCCGCATCGCCAACACCCCCGCCGCGCCGACCTTCGACAACACGATCGTGCCGCTGGAACGATCCGGCCGGCTGCTCGAACGCGCCTCCAACGCGTTTTACGGGATTACCGGCGCGAACACTAACGACACCTTGCAGAAGGTCGAGACCGATCTCGCCCCCAAATTCGCCGCGCACCGCGATGCGATCAACCTCGATCCCAAGCTCTTCGCGCGCGTCAAGACGCTGTACGACGCACGCCAGTCGCTCAAGCTCACGCCCGAGCAACTCCAGGTTCTGACGATCACCTATGAGGGCATGGTGAAAGCCGGCGCGCAACTGGCCCCAGCGGACAAGATCACGCTGAGCCAGTACAACAGCCAGCTTTCGAGCCTGGAGACCGCCTTCCAGCAGAAACTGCTCGCCGCCGCCAAGGCGGGCGCATTGGTCGTCGACGACAAGGCGAAGCTCGCCGGCCTGTCCGATGCCGAGATCGCCGCCGCAGCGGATGCCGCAGCGGCACGCGGCCTCAAGGGGAAGTGGGTGCTGTCGCTCCAGAACACGACCCAGCAGCCGAGCCTCGCCTCGCTGACCGACCGCGCGACGCGCGAGGCGCTGTTCAACGCAAGCTGGACTCGCGCCGAACGCGGTGGCGCGAACGATACGCGCGAAACCCTCGCGACGATCGCGCAACTGCGCGCGAAGAAGGCGAAGCTGCTCGGCTTCGCGACCTGGGCTGACTACGTCCTGACCGACCAGATGGCGAAAACGCCGAAGACCGCGCTCACCTTCATGCAGCAATTGGGCGCGCCGATCGCGGCGGAACAGAAGCGCGAAGCCGCCGAATTGCAGGCGCAGATCAAGGCCGATGGCGGGAATTTCGCACTCAAGCCGTGGGACTGGGATTTCTATTCGGAGCGGCTGCGCAAGGCCAAGTACGATCTCAATCAGGACGAGCTGAAGCCCTATTTCGAGATCAACAAGGTGCTGGAGGACGGCGTGTTCTACGCCGCCACGCAGCTATACGGCATCACCTTCAAGCGCCGCACCGACCTGCCGGTCTACAACCCCGACGTCATGACCTATGAGGTGTTCGAGCAGGATGGCCGGCCGCTCGGCCTGATGTATTTCGATTACTGGAAGCGCGACAACAAGAATGGCGGCGCGTGGATGTCGAACTACGTCAACCAGTCGAAGCTGCTCGGCACCAGGCCGGTAATCTATAACGTCGGCAACTTCCAGAAGCCGGCGGCCGGACAGCCGGCGCTCATCACGTTCGACGACGTGACGACGATGTTTCACGAATTCGGCCACGCGCTCCACGGCCTGTTCGCCAACCAGACCTATCCGTCGGTCTCGGGCACCAATGTCGCGCGCGACTTCGTCGAATTCCCGTCGCAGTTCAACGAACACTGGGCGCTCGATCCCAAGGTGCTCCCGCATTATGCGGTGAACTACAAGACCGGCGCGGTGATCCCGCAGCCGCTGATCGACAAGATCAAGCGAGCCTCGACGTTCAACACCGGCTATTCGTTCGGCGAGGCGCTGGCGGCGGCGGAGATGGACATGACGTGGCATTCGATCGGCGCCGACCTGCCACGCCAGGATGTCGACGCGTTCGAGGCCAAGGCACTGACCGCGACCGGGCTGGATACCGCCGACGTGCCGCCGCGCTATCGCTCCAGCTATTTCCTCCACATCTGGGGCAACGGCTATTCGGCCGGCTATTACGCCTACAGCTGGACCAAGATGCTCGACAACAACGCCTATGACTGGTTCGGGCGCAACGGCGGCATGACGCGCGCGAACGGCCAGCGTTTCCGCGACATGATCCTCTCGAAAGGCCACACCGAGGAGTATGCGCCGATGTTCCGCGCCTTCTACGGAAAAGACCCCGAGGTCGGCCCGCTCCTCAAGGATCTCGGGCTGAACGCGGACGGTACGAGGACCAACCCCTAGGTCAGGGCTGCGTTTGCGGGGACATCATCGCCGGCATGGGCATCATGTTGGCGTTGAGGTTCGCCATGATCCACAGCGACCCGGCGACGACAAGGAAAACGATCAGCACGCCGAACGCGAGCGCCAGCACGTTGTTGGTGTTGTCGGGTCCGCTGGTGATGTGCAGGAAGAACACCAGATGGATGCCCATCTGCGCGATCGCGAGCACGCACAGTCCGATCGGCACGCCCGGCCCCCAGAGCATGTGAGTCCGGATCGCCCAGAACGAGATCGCGGTCAGCCCGAGCGCGAGCACCAGACCCAAGAAATAGGTGCCCGCCTCCGCCAGAGCCGAGCCGCGATGTTCGCCGGGGGTGCGGTCCTCGTGTCGATGTTCGTTGCTGCTCATCCCCGGACTCCCATGAGATAGACGATCGTAAACACGGCGACCCAGATGATGTCGAGCGCGTGCCAGAACAGGCTGAAGCACATCAGCCGGCGCGCGATGTTGGGCTGAAAGCCGCGCGTCCAGACCTGCGCCATCATCGTGCCGAGCCACAGCAAGCCGGCGGTGACGTGGAGACCGTGACAGCCGACCAACGTGAAGAAGCTCGACAGGAAGGCGGAGCGCTGCGGCCCCGCACCGCGCCCGATCAGATCGACGAACTCGCGCAGTTCGAGCGCGAGGAAGGCGGCGCCGAGCACGCCGGTGGCGAGCAGGAAGAGCTGAGTCCACAGCGCGCTCCGCCGCTCCGCCGCGATCATCGTGAGGCCACAGGTGAAGCTCGAGAACAGCAGGCACAATGTCTCGACCCAGGCATTGTCGATGTCGAACAACTGGCGCGCGGTCGGTCCGCCATCGGTCGCCCCCTCCAGCACCGCATAAGCTGCGAAGAGCACCGAGAACATGACGATATCGGACAGCAGGAAGATCCAGAAGCCGAAGCCGACCACGGTGCGCTTGTCGGCCGGGCCGCCGTCGCCGTGGCCGGCAACACGACCACCGTCGCCCCCCTCACCTGCGTCGCGGTGGCCGATCCGATGGGGGTCGGTGTCGGGCGCACGCGCGTCGCGCGCTGCGGTGGGCGCGGTCATGCGGGCCTCCGAAGGGCGAGAAGGCGCTGTTCGCGATCGTGGCGGCGTTCGCGATCGAGCGCGGCGACCTCGTCGGCCGGGATCACCTGTTCGTCATCCTGTCGCCAGGCGAATACGACGAACACCGCATAGGCGCCGATCAGACCGACGATCACCAGCCACCAGATATGCCAGATCAGCGCGAAGCCGGTGATCGTCGCGAACACCGCGGTGATGAACCCGGTCGGGGCGTTGCGCGGCATTTCGATCGCTTCGTATTCGGGTTCGTCGGCGAGCCGCTGGTCCTCGATCGCGCTTTGCTTGACGCCCCAATAAGCTTCCTCGCCGCGCACGTCGGGCAGCACCGCGAAGTTGTACACGGGCGGCGGCGAGGACGTCGACCATTCGAGGCTACGGCCGTCCCACGGGTCGCCGGACAGGTCGCGGTTCTGGTCGCGGTCGCGGATCGAGACGATGAGCTGGAGGATCTGAAAGCCGATGCCCGCGAGGATGATGAGCGCGCCGATGAACGCGGTGACCATCAGCGGTTGCCAGCTCGTATCGTCATAATGCTGCATCCGGCGGGTCGCCCCCATCAGCCCGAGCGCGTAGAGCGGCATGAACGCGACGTAGAACCCTGTCAGCCAGCACCAGAACGCCGCCCGGCCAAGGCCGTCATGCAACCTGAAGCCGAACACCTTGGGAAACCAATAGGTGTAGCCGGCGAAGGCGCCGAACAGCATGCCGCCGATGATGACGTTGTGGAAATGCGCGACCAGGAACAGCGAATTGTGCAGCATGAAGTCCGCCGGCGGCACCGCCAGCAGCACCCCGGTCATGCCGCCGATCACGAACGTCACCATGAAGCCGATCGACCAGAGCATCGGCACTTCGAAGCGCACCCGGCCACCATACATGGTGAACAGCCAGTTGAAGATCTTCACCCCGGTCGGGACGGCGATGATCATCGTCATCACCCCGAAGAAACCGTTGACGTCCGCCCCCGCCCCCATCGTGAAGAAATGGTGCAGCCAGACGAGGAACGACAGCACGCAGATGCACATCGTTGCCAGCACCATCGAGCGGTAGCCGAACAACGCCTTGCTCGAGAAAGTCGAGATCACTTCGGAGAAGATGCCGAAGGCGGGCAGGATGAGGATGTAGACTTCGGGGTGCCCCCACGCCCAGATCAGGTTGATGTACATCATGGCGTTGCCGCCGCCGTCATTGGTGAAGAAGTGGAAGCCGAGATAGCGGTCGAGCGTGAGCATCGCGAGCGTCGCGGTCAGGATCGGGAACGCCGCGACGATCAGCAGGTTCGAGGCGAGCGCGGTCCAGCAGAACATCGGCATCCGCGTGTAGGTCATGCCCGGCGCGCGCATCTTGAGGATCGTCGTCACCAGATTGATGCCGGACAGCAACGTGCCGACGCCAGAGATCTGAAGCGACCACAGATAATAATCGACCCCGACCCCGGGCGAGAATTGCAGCTCGGACAGCGGCGGATACGCCAGCCAGCCCGTGCGCGCGAATTCACCGATCACAAGGCTGAGGTTGATGAGGAGCGCGCCGCTCGCGGTCAGCCAGAAACTGACCGCGTTGAGCGTCGGAAAGGCGACATCGCGCACGCCGAGCTGCAGCGGCACCACGAAGTTCATCATCCCGACGACGAAGGGCATCGCCGTGAAGAAGATCATGATCGTACCGTGTGCGGAGAAGACCTGGTTGTAATGGTCGGGAGGAAGATACCCTTGCGACGCGCCGGCCGACAAGGCGAGCTGCGAGCGCATCATGAGCGCATCCGAAAAGCCGCGCAGCAGCATGACGAATCCGAGCAGACAGTACATCACGCCGATCCGTTTGTGATCGACCGAGGTGATCCACTCCTTCCAGAGATAGGGCCACCAGCCCTTCACGGTGACGAGCGCCAGCACGCCGGCAACGACGAGCACGACGCCCCCGCCCGCTGCCAGCGGGATCGGCTCACCGAACGGTATCGCGCTCCAATTTAGCTTGCCGAGCATCGATCAGACCTTCTTGCCGGGGGTGACGGCGGATGCCTTGGTGGTCGCGGGGACCGGCTTTTGGCCCGAAATCGCGTCGAACAGGCCGGGCACGACCGATCCGTAGGTGAACGGCGCGACACGCTGGCTGGGTTTGCTCAGCGTCGCATAGGATGCAGCGTCAAGAACCAGCGCCCCGGCCTTCGCCTGCGCCGCCCAGCTTGCGAACTGCGCGGGCGGCACGGCGTTCACGGTAAACCGCATGCCGGAAAAGCCATCGCCGCTGAATTGCGAGGACAGCCCCTGATAGCTGCCCGGGCGATCGGCCTGCAGATGCAGCCGCGTCGTCATCCCCGCCATCGTGTAGATCTGCCCGCCGAGCTGCGGCACGAAGAAGCTGTTCATCACCGTCGCCGAGGTCAAGTGGAAGCTGACCGGCGTGCCCGCCGGCACGACGAGCCGGTTGACGCTGGCGATGCCGAGATCGGGGTAGATGAACAGCCACTTCCAATCGAGCGAGACCACTTGAACGGTGACCGGCCTGACTTTGGACACGAGCGGCTTGGGCGGATCGAGATCGTGGCTGCCGACCCAGCCGATGCCCCCGAGCAGAAGCACGACCATCGCCGGCACCGACCATGTCACCAGCTCGATCCGCCCCGAATAGGACCAGCTCGGGCGGTAGCGCGCGCGCGTGTTGGAGGCGCGGAACCACCACGCCACCACCAGCGTCGCGAGCATCGTCGGGATCACGATCGCGAGCATGATGGCGAGCGCGTTGAGCAGGATCAGCTTCTCGGCGGCGCCGACCGGCCCCTGCGGATCGAGCACGCCGCGGGCGCAGCCCGACGTCAGGCCCGGGACGCAGAGCAAAGCCGCACTCGCGGCCAGCGCCCGGTTGGGTCGTCCTCGCACCGTGATCAGCTCCCCGGCACAAGGGTGGATCGGGCGCCGCGCCCCGCCCCGGCTGCCGGCGCTGGAGCCCTGTCCGACATGCTCCATGCATCGCGGTGCCGGATTCCGGTCAAGCGATCATCGCCCGGTCAGCCGAACATGTACGGTCAAGGCGCGTCGAACGACATGCCCCGGCGAAATGACGCACCACTCGATCGCTCCTTCCGAACCATGATCCTTCCGCACGACGGGCCCGGCGGAGATGTTCGCCACGTCATTGGCCGGACCTTGAGGGCCATTTCGCAGCAGAACGCAGCATACGGTGGTTTGTTACAGCCATTCCAACACACGGGCGGCGATCGCCGGAGCGACGCTGCTGATCCTCGTGCGACACCGACCAGAAACCTCCGTATAATATCCAGCGGACACACGATCGGCGATGCACTGGCCGACACAGGCTCGAAGGGAGACGGATGATGCTCGGCATGGCGTATAGCGCATCTCCACAGATGGATCTTTCCTCGGCAGCCGCGCTCGCGCCGATCGATCATCATTCCGAGACCAACCACCGCCTCGCCAACAGCCTGCAATTGCTGGCGGCGATGGTGTCGATGAGCGCGCGGGAGGTGACCGACCGCGCCGCGCAAGCCGCGCTCGTCGAAACGCACCGGCGTATCGAGGCGATCGGGCGGCTACACCGACACCTCCATGCGCGCCGCGCCGATCACCTGCTGGATCTTGGCGCATATCTGGACGAACTCGGGCGCGATCTCGAGGACGGCTATTGCGATGTCGCATCGGGGCGGCGGGTGATCGTCGATGCGGCACAGGTTTCCGTCAGCCAGGAAGACGCGCTCGCGCTGGGCATCCTGATTTCCGAGCTGGTCGGAAACGCCTGCAAATACGCCTACGAGCCGCGCATGCCGGGCGACATCAGGATCGTCGTGCGTCCCGGCCCGGCGAATGGCTATCTGCTCATGGTCGAGGATCGCGGGGTCGGCAGACGCGACACGGTGCCGGTCGCCGGCAGCGGTCTCGGTTCGCGTCTGATCGACGTCATGACCGCGCGACTGAGAGGCCGGGCGCATTGGGAGGACGCGCGGCCGGGCACGCGATTCCTCATGTCCGTCAACGAATGATGCCGCGCGCACGGCGCTATCCGGGATCACGGGAAGTCCCACGGACATGTCATGCGCAAGATGGCGGAGCGACGTGGCGTGAGAGACCAGAGCATTCGCCGTTTCACCTCACCCGCCCAAGCTTGGACCGTCCGCACACCGCGCCGAAAGAAGAACCATCATGCAGCCTTCATCCATCATCGGCGTGGTCGACGACGATCCGGGAATCCGCGGGAGCATCGACAGCTTCATCCGTTCCAACGGCATGGCGACGATGGGGTTCGAGAGCGCCGAAGACCTGCTCGCGTCCGGCGCGCAGGACGCGCTCGCGTGCATCGTCACCGACATCCACATGCCCGGCCTGTCCGGTCTGGACCTTCAGCGCGAGATGGCGCGGCTCGGCTGGCCGCACCCGATCATCCTGATGACCGCCTTTCCGACGCCGGAGACACGCGATCAGGCGATGCGCGCCGGCGCGATCGCGTTCCTCACCAAGCCGATCGACCCGGATGACCTGCTCGACGCGATCGAAAGCGTGACCCGCCGCTAAGCGGAGACCCGCCGGCAAGGTCGCTCGCGGCGATCGACAGCATTTCACGCTCGCTCGCCGGCCATGGGACCGAACACCAGCCGGTCGAGGAGGTCCGCGACCGCACCCTCATCCTCCGGCCGATCCTGTTCGAGCCACCATCGGAGGATCGTGAGCGTCGCGGCGACGCCGTGGACGATACCCAGATCGCGCGGAAGCCATTCGGGTGCGGGCGTCTCCGCAGTGCCGGCCGCCGCGATCGCGCGCGCGGTGACGTCGCGGCGCATCGCCTCCCCTGCGCCGACAAGCAGGGCGCGGCAGAGCGGACGGCGCGCATCCACGAAGCCGGTCAGCGCCAGCGCGGCCGCGCCGGTATCCTGCGCCAGAAGAAGCGGAGCGATACGGACGAGAAGCTGACCGATGAGGTCGTCGGCGATCTCCGCCAGCAGCGCCTCGCGCGTCGGATAGTGGCGGAAGAACGTCGCGTAACCGATGCCTGCGCGCGTGGTGATCGCTGCCACGCTCACCGCTTCGAACGGCATCTCCGCGACGAGGTCGAGCAGGGCCGTGCGGAGCGCATCGCGCGATTTGGTGATCCGCGCATCCCGACGTGGCGGTTCCCTTGATTTGTCGACCTGCGTAGCCACTTTATGATCCATCATATATCATAAGTAGGCGTTCCCGATGTCCGATCAAGCCATATCCACTCTCTGTCCGGCCGCCGGTCGGGACGACCGCAAGTCGGCGGCGGTTGCGCCGTCGGGCAGTGTACAGGCGCGCGTCGTGCGTGACTTCGCGGAGGCGCGCAGGCTGCTGCGCCATCCCGATGCGCGACAGGCGGGGTTCCTGGCCGATCTGGTCAACAAGGTCTCGCTGGTCCGTGCTCCGATCCTCTACCAGCACGGGGCGGAGCATCGCCGCCAACGCGGGGCGACCGCGCGCTTCTTCGCTCCCCGCGTGGTCACCACGGCGTATCGCGCGCTGATGGAGCGGACCAGCGATGACCTGATCGGCCGCCTCCGGGGGGCAGGACGTGCCGACCTTGACCAACTGGGCCTGGAAATGGCGGTGACGATCGCTGCGGAGATCGTCGGCCTGACCGACAGCGACCGCAGCGGCATGGCCCGGCGGTTCGGCGCGCTGGTCAGCGGCATGCCGCAGGGCGGATCGCGTGTGGCGATGGTCCTCGGTCTGGCGCGAGGCCAGGCACGATCGCTGAACGTCTTTTTGCGCGACGTGAAGCCGGCGATCGCCAGCCGGCGCCGGCAGCGGCGCGACGACGTGATCTCGCACCTGCTGGACGAGGGCTATTCCGAGCGCGAAATTCTTACCGAATGCCTCACCTATGGCGCTGCCGGCATGATCACCACACGCGAGTTCATCACCATGGCGGGCTGGCACCTGTTGGAGGACGCCGCGCTGTGCGATCGTTTTCGCGATGGCGATGAAGCCGCGCGGATCGGGATTCTTGAGGAGATCCTCCGCCTCGAACCCGTCGTCGGCATGCTGTTCCGCAGGATCGACACCGAAACGGCAGGGGTCGCGCTCGACGTGCGCGGCGCGAATGCCGACGAAGCTGCGGTCGGCGGATGCCCACATCGGCTCGACCCCGATCGCAGGACCGCGGACAAGGTCGGCGGGGCGGGGCTCGCCTTCGGCGACGGGGAGCATCGGTGCCCAGGCGCGCAGGTCGCGCTTCAGGAGGCGGCGATTTTCCTCGATCGGCTGCTGCGCGTGCCCGGCATACGGCTTGCGCGCAAACCCGACATCGGCTGGAACCCCTTGATCGCGGGCTACGAACTGCGCGGCGCGACGCTCGCCCTCGATGGGATGGCGTCGTGATCGCGCGCGTCCTCGGGTCCGTGGCCGTGGCGGTGTCGGTGACCTTCGCACTTCCGGCGACGGCCACACCGACGAGTGCCGCCGGCCGCTGGCTGACCGAAAGCAATCAGGCGATCGTCGAGATTGCTCCGTGTGGAGCAGCGCTGTGCGGCGCGATCCAGAAGGTCCTGAAGGTCGATCCGAAAGCACCCAAGACCGATATCAACAACCCCGATCCGCGCCTGCGCCAGCGCCCGACCGCAAGCCTTCGAATCCTCACCGGCTTCATACCCGACGGGTCGCGCTGGAAGGGGAAGGTGTACGATCCGCGCAGCGGACGAACATACCAGTCCTTCCTCGAGGTTCGGTCGGACGGCACGCTCGCCCTCACGGGTTGCGTCTGGAAGCTATGCCAGACCCAAAGGTGGCGGAGCGCGCATTGAGCGCGTGAACGCGGGGCAACTGGCGCCCGGAGGAGATCGGCCGCACACAGCCCATTCGAGCCGCGACGCCCGCTGAAGAGTGTCTGGTATACAGGACGGGCTGCGTGGAGCGCTCGGTAGGCCGTGTCCCCGGAAACACCCCCAAATGCAAATCGCCATAGTGGCATTCCGGGAGACCCGGTGTAAGCGCGAAATCACCCCCACATTCCAGAACTGATGGGTATCGGCGATAGCATGTCCGCAGGGTAGCTTGGCGGGTAAGACACATGCTTCATGACGAAATTAGTTTCGAAACCGGCGGCGGTGAGCCTCCGGTGCGGCGCCTGGATGTTGTGAGCGGCCCTGGCGGTCGCAGGCGCTGGACGCGCGAGGCGAAGATGCGGATCATTGAAGAAACGTTGCGCCCTGGCGCGAACGTCGCGGATGTCGCCCGACGGCACGGCTTGGTGCCGCAACAACTCTACGGTTGGCGTAGTGCGGTGCGCGCTCGGGAGAGCGAGCCGGGCTTGAGCTTTGTGCCGCTGGCTTTGGAAGGCGCTCCAGCGTCGATCGCGTCGGGCAGTGCTGCGATCGTCGTGCAGACCGGCGATCTGACGATCCGCATTCCGGCGAGCGTGAGTGCCGATCATATCGAGCGCGTGTTCCTGGCGGCGCGAATGCTGTCGTGATCATCCCGCCTGGCCCGCTGAAGGTGATGGTCGCGACGAAGCCCGTCGACTTCCGCAAGGGTGCGATCGGTCTTGCCGCGCTGGTCGAGCATGAACTTGCCGGCAAACCCTTCTCGGGCGTCGCATGGGTGTTCCGCTCGAAGCGGGCGAACCGGATCAAACTGCTGGTCTGGGACGGCAGCGGCCTGGTGCTGGTGAGCAAGGTTCTGCAGACCGGTGCCTTCCATTGGCCACGCGCCGCTGACGGCGTGATGCGACTGTCGGCAGCGCAGATGTCGGCGTTGTTCGAGGGGCTCCAGTGGAGCCGGATGCATGTGCCGTCGACCCCGAAGCCGATCGCCGTGCAGTAGGTCGCACGCCTGAATCGGTTAGTCGAAACGGTCGATACGGACGCTGCGAAATATGCCAGAAATGGCAGATGGACGTGGGGTCAGACCAGCTTCCGGACGATGTTGTGACGCTGAAGGCGATGGTGATCGCCGGACGCGAGCGCGAAGCCCGCATGCAGCATCTGATCGACCAGATGCGGCGCGCCCAGTTCGGTCAGCGCTCGGAAAAACTGTCGCCGGACCAGTTGGCGCTGGCGCTTGATGACCTCGACGTTGCCCGTGCCGAGTTGCTCGCGCTCGGCGAGCAGGCCGACGATGCCGCTGCCCGAACGGGTAGCAAGCGGACGCGCAAGACACCCAATGGAGAGCGAGGATCCCTGCCGGCGCATCTGCCGCGTATCGAGATCGTGATCCCGCCCGCCGAGACTGAATGTCCGTGTTGTGGCGGCGCGCTGCATGTGATCGACGAGGACCGCACCAATCGCCTGGACACGATCCCGGTACCGTACCGCGTGGTCGTGACGGTGCGCCCGAAAATGGCATGCCGGACGTGCAGCGACGGCGTGTTCCAGGCACCGGCCGCCAAGCATGTCGTCCCTGGAGGTCTTCCGACCGAGGACCTCATCGCCGACGTCGTGGTCAGGAAATATGCCGACCATACTCCGTTCTACCGTCAGGCGCAGGCACTGCGCCGCTACGGGATCGAGATCGATCGCGGCACCATGTGCAACTGGGCGGGGCGTAGCGCCGCTCAACTTCGGCGCATCTCCGATCGGATGAAGAACGACCTGTTATCCGGTCCCAAGGTGTTCGTCGACGGGACGACGGCCAAGGTTCTCGCGCCGGGGACGGGCAAGACAAAGCAGGGCTATCTCTGGGCGATCGCAAGCGACAACCGACCGCATGGTGGGACCGATCCTCCCGCAGTCGTCTACACCTACATGCCAGGTCGCGGGAAAGTCTGGGCAAACAAGTTGCTGGGCGGGTTCAACGGCATCGTCCAGTGCGACGGCTACATCTCGTACAAGCATCTCGAAGCGCCCAACCGCGAGGGCGGCCCCGGCACGCTTGCGTTCTGTTGGGCACACATCCGTCGTGCGTTCTTCGACGAGGCCAAAAAGGGTAACGCACCGATCGCAGACGAAGCGTTGCTGCGCATCGCCAAACTCTATGCGATCGAGGCTCGTATCCGGGGATCGCGCCCGGAACGGCGCCGCGCCGCTCGTCAGGCGGAGGCGACGCCGCTGCTCGAGAGCATGAAAGCCTGGCTCGAAGCCATGCAGCCCAGACTGCCGAAAGGGTCAGGAACGCGAGAGGCGATCGGCTACGCGCTCAATCACTGGCGTGGACTGATCCGCTTCCTCGACGATGGCCGGATCGAGCTGGATAACAACACGGTCGAGCGCGCGATCAGACCAATTACCCTACAGCGGAAAAATGCCCTCTTTGCCGGCCACGACCTCGGTGCCGAGAACTGGGCATGCTTCGCTTCGCTGATCGAAACCTGCAAACTCAACGGCATCAATCCGCAAGCCTACCTCGCCGATGTCCTCGCCATCATCGTGCTCCGCAACGATGAAGATCCGATCGATGACCTGCTGCCCTATAACTGGGTCGACAGCCGCATCGCCGCCGCAGATCCCGAGATCGCCAAAGCCGCATGAGGCCCCCCCGGTGGGGGTGTTTTAGCGCTTACGCACCTCGGCGCCAAACGCAAGAAAAAGGCACAAAAAAAACCGCCTCGGGCTGACCTGAGACGGTTTGGTATGTGTGGATTTGGTTGCGGGGACAGGATTTGAACCTGTGACCTTCAGGTTATGAGCCTGACGAGCTACCGGGCTGCTCCACCCCGCGCCAAGGTGTCCCCGCTGTTGGGCGGGGTATGAGACATGTGAATGGGTTCTGATCCGATTTCGAGCTTGCGCACAGGCTTCAATGCCTGGCGACGACCTACTCTTCCATCGCTTAAGCGATAGTACCATTGGCGCAGTCTGGTTTCACGGCCGAGTTCGGGATGGGATCGGGTGGGGCACAGACGCTATAGCCACCAGGCAATGGAGCCGGTGCGCAAGCTGTGATCGGGTTTAAAATCGTGCACGTGCTGTGAAGGTATGTTTGTATCAGGCGTTGCAAATGATCATCCGCGCGTCTTTGACACATGCTGGTCACCGGGCACCCATCAAAGTGATACTTTGATGGGACCCGCCCAGGATTGTCATTGATGGCGGGACTCTCAAGCGCGAATAGAGCAATTAGTATCGGTTAGCTCCATGCGTTACCGCACTTCTACATCCGATCTATCAACGTGATGGTCTTTCACGGCTCTATGAAATCTTATCTCGAGGGAGGCTTCCCGCTTAGATGCTTTCAGCGGTTATCCCGTCCATACATAGCTACCCTGCTGCGCTCCTGGCGGAACGACAGGTACACCAGAGGTATGTTCAACCCGGTCCTCTCGTACTAGGGTCAACTCCTCTCAAATTTCGACGCCCACGGCAGATAGGGACCAAACTGTCTCGCGACGTTCTGAACCCAGCTCACGTACCACTTTAATTGGCGAACAGCCAAACCCTTGGGACCTGCTCCAGCCCCAGGATGTGATGAGCCGACATCGAGGTGCCAAACAACCCCGTCGATATGAGCTCTTGGGGGTTATCAGCCTGTTATCCCCGGCGTACCTTTTATCCGTTGAGCGATGGCCCTTCCACGAGGGACCACCGGATCACTATGACCGACTTTCGTCTCTGCTCGACTTGTCAGTCTCGCAGTCAGGCGGGCTTATGCCATTGCACTCTAACAGACGGTTTCCAACCGTCCTGAGCCCACCATCGCGCGCCTCCGTTACTCTTTAGGAGGCGACCGCCCCAGTCAAACTACCCGCCACAGAGGGTCCCTGATCCAGTTTCATGGATCGAGGTTAGACATCAGAAAACAACAGGGTGGTATTTCACCTATGGCTCCACATCAGCTGGCGCCGATGCTTCAAAGCCTCCCACCTATGCTACACAGTTCTTTCCTAATGCCACTCTGAAGCTGCAGTAAAGGTGCACGGGGTCTTTCCGTCTAACCGCGGGAACCCCGCATCTTCACGGGGAATTCAATTTCGCTGAGCATGTCCTGGAGACAGTGGGGAAGTCGTTACGCCATTCGTGCAGGTCGGAACTTACCCGACAAGGAATTTCGCTACCTTAGGACCGTTATAGTTACGGCCGCCGTTTACCTGGGCTTCATTTCAGAGCTTGCACTCCTCCACTTAACCTTCAGGCACCGGGCAGGCGTCAGGCCCTATACGTCGTCTTGAAGCCGACTTAGCAGAGCCCTGTGTTTTTGCTAAACAGTCGCTACCCCCTGGCCTGTGCCCCCTCATAATGCTTGCGCAATGTGAGGGCCTCCTTCTTCCGAAGGTACGGAGGCAATTTGCCGAGTTCCTTCAGGACACTTCTCTCAAGCGCCTTGGTATACTCTACCTGACCACCTGTGTCGGTTTCGGGTACGGTCTATACGGTGGGGCTATTTCCTGGAACCTCTTCGAAGCCCTCCCAATCCAATAAGGGAGAACAACACACGAGATCCGTCACACACCACCAGGCCCACGAATATTAACGTGGTTCCCATCGACTACCCCCTTCGGGCTCGTCTTAGGGGCCGGCTCACCCTGCGCGGATTAGCCTTGCGCAGGAACCCTTGGTCTTTCGGCGAGAGGGCATCTCACCCTCTTTATCGCTACTCATGTCTGCATTCGCACTTCCGATACCTCCACGGCCCATTACCAGACCGCTTCACAGGCGTACGGAACGCTCCGCTACCGCGTGGATAAATCCACACCCTAAGCTTCGGTGCATCACTTTAGCCCCGTTACATCTTCGCCGCAGAACCTCTTGTTTAGACCAGTGAGCTGTTACGCTTTCTTTAAAGGATGGCTGCTTCTAAGCCAACCTCCTGGTTGTTTTGGAAGTTCCACATGCTTTCCCACTTAGTGATGACTTGGGGACCTTAGCTGTAGGTCAGGGCTGTTTCCCTTTTGACGACGGACCTTAGCACCCGCCGTCTGTCTCCCGGATATCACTCCTAGGTATTCGGAGTTTGGTTAGAGTTGGTAGGTCTCGCGACCCCCGCATCCATCCAGTGCTCTACCCCCTAGGGTGTCCATCCGAGGCACTACCTCAATAGTTTTCGCGGAGAACCAGCTATTTCCCGGCTTGATTGGCCTTTCACCCCTAAACACAACTCATCCGGTAACTTTTCAACGTTAATCGGTTCGGACCTCCAGTGCGTGTTACCGCACCTTCATCCTGGTCATGCCTAGATCGCCGGGTTTCGGGTCTAATACACCAAACTCTGTCGCCCTATTCAGACTCGCTTTCGCTGCGCCTACACCTAACGGCTTAAGCTTGCTTGGTACATTAAGTCACAGACCCATTATGCAAGAGGTACGCTGTCAGGGCTCAAGACCCCTCCAACTGCTTGTAGGCAATCCGTTTCAGGTACTGTTTCACTCCCCTCATCGGGGTGCTTTTCACCTTTCCCTCACGGTACTAGTTCACTATCGGTCGCATACGAGTATTTAGGCTTAGAGGGTGGTCCCCCTA